>JAKFUP010000109.1 GCA_021732625.1 Hyphomicrobiales bacterium | reverse complement strand
GCAACGTGACGCTGACGCAGGCACTTGCGATGTCGCTCAATACGGTCGCGGTGCGGCTCGGCCTCGAGGTCGGCGCACCGAACGTGGTGCGCACCGCCCATCGCCTCGGCATCTCGTCGAAGCTGGAGGCCAACGCCTCGATCGCGCTTGGCACATCCGAAGTCTCGCTGACCGAACTGGTCGGCGCCTATGTGCCGTTCGCCAATGGCGGACGCTCGGCCTCGCCGCATGTGGTGACGAAAATCCGCACCCCCGCGGGCAAGATTCTCTACCAGCGCGCCGTCGAGCCGCCCGCGCAGGTGATCGACCCGCAGGCCGCCAGCATGATGAACACGATGATGCAGGAAACACTGCTGACCGGCACTGCGCGCAAGGCCGAGATTCCGAGATGGATGGCGGCCGGCAAAACCGGCACCAGCCAGGATTTCCGCGACGCCTGGTTCATCGGCTACACCGCGAACCTCGTCACCGGCGTCTGGCTCGGCAACGACGACAATTCGCCAACCAAAAAAGCGACCGGTGGCGGATTGCCGGTGGATGTGTGGACGCGCTTCATGCGGATCGCGCATCAGGGCGTGCCGGTGGCAAATCTACAGACCTCACGCGGCGGATTGCTCTCGACTCTATTCCCGCAGTTCGGCGATCAGCAGCCGCAGGCGCAACCTCAGGGCGGATCGCAGCGGACATTCCAGCCGCCATCGATGCAGGACGCCAATCCGACAGATCCGAACTATGCCAATCCTGGCTATCCGGCACCGCGGCCCACGCAAGGTAACAGCAACGGCAACGACCGCGTCAACACGTCGGCGCGGCCTGAAGCCGCCGCCGGTCTCGATGGCTGGCTGGTCGATCGCTTGTTCAGGCGATAGGTGAATTTACTTCTCATAATGCTGCGTTGCTAATTTCCCTCCCCCGCGAAGCGTGGGGAGGGTGGCGCAAATGAGCGCCAGCGAATGTAGCGCCGGATGGGGGAAATTCAGCGAAAGCAATCCCCACCCCGGCCTCCGCTTCGCTCGGCCGACCCTCCCCACAAGGGGAGGGAAACAGTCCATCTACTCGTGAATGCCGTAGCGATGCAGGTCGTTGCCCTGCGTATCGAGCCACTTTTTGGCGCGCTCGGTATGACCGCAGACGCGGCCGACCGTGCGCCAGAATTTCGCCGAGTGATTCATCTCAACCAGATGCGCCACTTCGTGAGCGGCAAGATAATCGAGCACGTAGGACGGCGCGAGAATCAGCCGCCACGAGAACGACAGCGCACCCGCGGAGGTGCATGAACCCCAGCGGCTTGACTGGTCGCGGATCGAGATGCGCTTGACCTTGACGCCGAGCCGCTCGGCATAAGCCTGCGACGCCTTCGCCAGATCCTTGCGTGCTTCGCGCTTGAGGAAATCGTGTACCCGGCGATCGATATGCTCGACACCACCCGCGACGCAGAGAATGCGCTCACCGCTGTCGCGCGTTTCGGCCCAGACTGTTCCGCGCTCACTGGCGCGATGCACGATCTTGTGGTCGACGCCACGCAATGGAACCAGCGTGCCGTGTGCAAACGGTGCGGCCTTCGGCATGCGGCCGAGTCTTGCAGCGATCCATGCGCCATGACGCTGCGCGAAATCCTTTGCCTCGGCCAATGTGCCGCGCGGCGGCATGGTGAGAATGGCTTCGCGGTCCATCGGATGAATCCGCAATGTGTAACGACGTGCGCGGCGATGACGCCGCAAACGAACGGCGAACATCAGCGAGCCGCAGCGGACCGGAATGGTCTGCGGTTCCGTCGGACGACGATATAAGAGAGCGCGAAAGGCCATTTCGGCAGACCCAGCATTCAGGAAGCTGCCGGGATTCTGCCATATCCGCCGCCAGTGAAATTCATCGGCGCAAAAACAAATCATTTGCCCATCATATAGCAGGCTATCTAACGAAAAATACCAGATCGGGGGGTTGGAAACTCGAATTTTGAGTTCACTTCAACCGACCAGCCCCCCTCAAGAACTAGAAATCTGATTCATTTCTAAGTCGCAATTATTAACATCGAAAATTCAAATAGTACCAGTATCTTGGCGCGCGAGTCAAAGAGACTGCGTGTGATTGCGAGATCCACACGCAAGGCGTGAACATCGGCTCGAAAACAGCCTATTCGGCAGCGTTGGCCAGCCGCGCGACGCTGTGCTGGGCCGACAGCATGAAATCGGCGATCCGCGGCATGATCTCGGACCGGAAGCGCGAGCCATTGAACACGCCGTAATGGCCGACGCCTTTCTGCATGTAATGCACCCGGCGATCGCGCGGGATCGAAGTGCACAAATCATGTGTCGCTTCGGTCTGGCCGATGCCGGAGATGTCGTCGTTCTCGCCTTCCACCGTCATCAGCGCGACGCGGGTGATCTTCGACGGATCGACCGGCTTGCCGCGATGAGTCATTGTTCCTTTCGGCAGCGCGTGCTTCACGAACACAAGATCCACGGTCTGCAGATAGTATTCCGCCGACAGGTCCATCACCGCGAGATACTCATCGTAGAATTCGCGATGCTTGTCGACCAGATCGCCGTCGCCCTTCACCAGATTCGCGAACAGGTTTTTATGCGCATCCATGTGGCGGTCGAGGTTCATGCTGATGAAGCCGTTGAGCTGGAGAAAGCCCGGATAGACATCGCGCATAAAGCCCGGCTGCGGAAACGGCACCTTGCTGATGACGTTGCTGCGAAACCAGTCGATACCGCGTTCTTCGGCCAGCTTGTTGACCGCGGTCGGATTGCGACGCGTGTCGATCGGGCCGCCCATCAAGGTCATCGATTGCGGATAGTTCGGATCGTTGTTGGCTTCCATCACAGACGCCGCAGTCAGAACCGGCACGGACGGCTGGCAGACCGCTACGATATGCACATTGCCGCCGAGCGCATGCATGATCTCGATCAGGTAATCGACATAGTCTTCCAGATCGAAGCGCCCTGCCGTCGTCGGCACCATGCGGGCATCGGCCCAGTCGGTGATGTAGACGTCATGCGCCGGCAGGAAAGCCTCCACGGTGCCGCGCAGCAGCGTCGCGTAGTGACCCGACATCGGCGCCACGATCAGCACGCGCGGGTGCGGTGCGCGCAACGGCTTGGTGATCTTGCGATTGAAGTGCAGCAGCTTGCAGAACGGCTTTTCCCACACAGTCTCGATCTCGACCGGCACGCGCATGCCGTTGACTTCGGTCGTGGGCAGATTCCATTGGGGCTTGCCGTAGCGGCGCGTCGTACGCTCGAACAACTCGCAGCCGGCGGAAATCGCCTTGCCGAATTCGGTATGCGACCACGGATTGAGCGGGTTTTCGATCATGAGCTTGGTCACATCGACCATGGCGCGCGCCGGATTGAGCGACGCCTGACCCATCTCGTACATCCAGTACAGCGGCGTGGTCAGCGCGGGGCCGCCCTCGTTCGGCAGTGCCGGCGTCCCACCAAATACCCCGATTGCCATTCTGGTCCCTCAGCATTGTTTCGCAGCGCAATATACTGGATGCTGCGTAACAAAGCGTCAATGGAGCTATCGGACTAAGCAGAGGGTTATCGAACCGTTCCGAAGGCTGCGGGAACCCGAAAAGCCACTATTCTCCGGTCTGTAGCAGCGATCCGTGGCGCTTGGCGGCGTTGAGAAGCCACAGGAAAACAGCGAAAGAAGCGGCAAGCAGCGCCGCATTCATGAGCAGCGCCTGAATCATCAGGTCGGATCGGAAAACATGGTCGGTCAGCAGCAAACGCATACCTTCAAACACGTAAGTGGGCGGCAAAAGCCATGCGACCGTCTGCAGCCAGGCCGGCAGCACCGACACCGGATAGTAGACGCAGACCAGCGGCAACATCAGAAACATCAGCGTCCAGGCCAGCGTCTCGGCGCCGAGCCCGTTGCGCAGCACGATACCCGACACGGCGATGCCAAACGCCCAACTCGTGAAAATGAGATTGCAGAAGAACGCCACCAGCGGCAGGCCGATGCCGTAGATGTTGAAATCGAAAAACGCGATCGCGAGCAGCGTCATCGGCACGACGCCAATGGCGAGCCGGATCACCGCCATGATCATCAGCGCGATCAAAAACTCGATCGGCTTCAGCGGACTCATCATCAGGTTGCCGATGTTGCGCGCCCACATCTCTTCCAGAAACGAGATCGAGAAACCGAGTTGCCCGCGAAACAGAATGTCCCACAGGATCACCGCGCCGAGCAGTGCACCACCGGCGCGCGCCAGCGTGCCGGAATTGGCCGTGATGTAGCTTTGCAGAAATCCCCAGGTGATGAGCTGCAACGTCGGCCAGTAGATCAATTCGACCAGCCGCGGCCACGACGACACCAGCAGATAGCCATAGCGCAGAAGCATCGCATAAATGCGATGGAACGCGATTCCGCGGCCGGCGCTTGCGTGACTCATATGCCACCTGCCTCGTGGTCCAATTCCAACATTCGTATCCTGTTTCGGCGCGGTCCGTTTGCGAATGTTGAAATTAAAGGACCACGAGCAAATTTCAAATCTCTAGTGGAGCTTTGAATTTGACATTCGCCTGTCAGAGATTTCGGCGGGGTGGGGGCGAATGTCAAATCCGCTCCACTTGGCTGCGCCCGCGCGCCACGTCGAGAAACACCTCTTCGAGGTTGCTGCGATTGTAGCGCGCCAGAATGCCGGCCGTTGAATCGTCATCCACGATGCGGCCGCGCTTCATGATGATGACACGGTCGCACAACCGTTCGACCTCCTGCATGTTATGCGAAGCGAGCAGGATGGTGGCGCCGCGCTCGCGGCGATAGCGATCGAGATGGTTCCTGATCCAGTCGGCGGTGTCGGGATCGAGCGATGCGGTTGGCTCGTCGAGCAGCAGAAGTTCTGGCTGGTTGATGAGCGCCTTTGCCAGCGCAACGCGCGTCTTCTGTCCGGCCGAGAGTTTGCCGGCGGGCCGATCGATGAATTCATTGAGATCGAGATCGCTCGCAAGCTGCGCGATGCGCTCTTTCAGGTTTTCGACCGCGTAGAGACGTCCGAACACATTCAGATTTTGCCGCACAGTCAACCGCATCGGCATATCGACATACGGGCTTTCGAAATTCATCCGTCCGAGCACTTCGCCACTTTCTGCAGGCATCGGATGACCGAGCACCTCGACGGTGCCGGATGTCGGCAGCACCAGCCCCATGATGATGGCGATCGTCGTGGTCTTGCCGGCGCCGTTGCCGCCGAGCAGCCCGGTGATGCTGCTAGGGGCAATGCGAAACGAGATGTCATCGACGGCGCGCGAGGTTTTGTAGGCCTTTACCAGCCGCGCAACCGCAATCGCCGCCGATCCGGAAACCGGCGCCGGCGAAGGCGAATTCGCTGGTATGGGATGGCCGTCGTTCATGCGCACGTCATTGCGTCAAATGAGCGCAAATCGCAAGCATTCCACGATCAAAGCAATTTGACGCACCGGTTTGTAGACCGCCCTCGCGACAGATAAGGTCCGCCGCATGAGCGACATTGCCGTCTCCGATTTTCGAAATCCGCGCCGTTATGTCCGGCTGGACACCATTCTGCGGCTGCGCTGGCTCGCAGCCTTGGGGCAGCTCGCTGCGATCTTCGTTGTCGTGCAGGGGCTCGATTTCGACGTGCCGGTGGCTTCGTGCGTGACGGTGATCGGGGTGTCGGCTGTCATCAACCTCGCGCTGCAGATGACGTTCAGTCCGGTGCACCGGCTGGAACCGCTCTACGCCGCCGTTCTGCTGGCGTTCAATATCGCAGAACTCGCGATTCTGCTGTTTCTGACGGGCGGATTGCAAAATCCGTTCTCGTTTCTGTTTCTCGGACCCGTGCTGATTTCGGCGACCGCGCTGCCGATCCGCTTCACCATTGTGCTCGGCATCTTTGCCAGCGCATGCGCAACCGCGCTCGGTTTCATCCATCTGCCGCTGCCGTGGGCCGGAGAGGATCAACTGGCGTTGCCGCCGATCTACATGCTCGGCGTCTGGCTCTCGATCATCCTCGCGATCGGCGTCACCAGCCTGTACGCATTTCAGGTGGCGGAAGAATCCCGCAAGCTCTCCGATGCGCTCGCCGCGACCGAACTGGTGCTAACCCGCGAACAGCATCTCACCCAGCTCGACGGCCTTGCAGCCGCAGCCGCGCACGAGCTCGGCACACCACTCTCGACCATCTTTCTGATTTCGCGAGAGCTGGAGAAAAATGCATCCGAAGGCGGTCAGACGACCGGCGACTACACAACGCTCCGCGAGCAGGCTGAACGCTGCCGCGAGATTCTCGGCAAGATCACGCAGCTCTCCTCCAGCGGAGCGCCGTTCGACAACATGAAGCTGTCGACCTTGATCGAGGAGGCCGTCGCACCGCATCGCGACTTCGGCATCACCATCAAGATCCGCATCGCGGTATCGGCATCGGCTGAACCTGTCGGGCTGCGGAATCCGGCCATCCTGTACGGGCTCGGCAACATTCTGGAAAATGCGGTCGATTTCGCGCGCGACGATGTCGAGGTCAATGCGTGGTGGGATGCGGATACGGTCGAGATCGATATCTCCGACGACGGGCCGGGCATTCCGCCCGACCTGCTGCGGCGGATCGGCGAACAGCCATACTTGTCGCGCCGCAAGGGCGACGAATCTCAAGGAGCGCGCGCGGGGCTTGGGCTCGGCGTGTTCATCGCCCGCACCTTGCTGGAACGCAGCGGCGCACGGGTTCACTTCTCGAATCGCGTGTTCCCCGATCACGGCGCGGTGGTGCGGATCATCTGGCCGCGTGAAGCGTTTGAAACCGCGACGATTTCGCCGGAAATGATGCTTTAGGGTATGATCCCGAAAAACCCGGCACCGGTTTTGGACCAGATCATGCCCGAATTAAGAGCTGCGATGCTCTGACGCATGCAGCGTTAACCAATCGCCGCGGCCTTGGCGGGGCTGTATTCTGTCGCCATATCTGATTGAATGACTTGAACATATGGAAAGAACTGCACCCGTGAACGCTATCGCTGAACTCGCCAACGAAGCCGATCGCTCGCTCCTTATCGTCGAGGACGACAAACCGTTCCTCGAGCGGCTGTCGCGTGCGATGGAGACGCGCGGTTTCACCGTGACGTCTTGCGATACGGTCGCGGACGGCCTGGCGCAGATAGGACGCACCGCGCCTGCATTCGCGGTGGTCGATCTACGGCTCGGCGACGGCAACGGCCTCGATGTGGTGTCGGCGCTCAAGCGCAAGCGCCCCGATGCGCGCGCCATCGTGCTCACCGGCTATGGCAATATCGCAACTGCGGTGACCGCGGTGAAAATGGGCGCGGTCGATTATCTCTCGAAGCCGGCCGATGCCGACGACGTCGTCGCGGCTCTGCTGTCCAGTGGCGGCGAGAAATCCGAATTGCCGGCCAATCCGATGTCGGCGGATCGCGTCCGCTGGGAGCACATTCAGCGCATCTATGAAATGTGCAATCGCAACGTCTCGGAAACCGCGCGCCGCCTCAACATGCACCGCCGCACGCTGCAGCGGATTCTCGCCAAGCGCGCGCCGCGCTGAGGCTTCTCAAAACTGATCCGTAAAACCCGCATGGCCCTGCGGGTCGGCGAAGCGATTGAGCCTGTTCGCCGCTGCAAGCGCAAACCGCACCATCATCACCTTGCGCGTTGCCGCCGGCAGGCGATGCTCGGGTGCGTCGCAATGCAGATGCGCGCCATGAGCGTCGGCTACGATCAATCCGGTGTCGGGCGGAAAAATCTCGCACGGCAAATCCTGCGGAAACGCAAAGAACAGCCGGTCGCAATGAACACGGTAATCCTGCCATTTCTGGTCGGCGCGCAAATCCTGCAGCGATGACTTGATCTCGACAATCCAGATGTCGCCGCTCGGATTGAGCGCCACCAGATCGGCGCGGCGTCCGGACGGCAGACTGACTTCCGACACGGTCGAGAAATCGAGCGAGCGCAGCAGCCGCGCAGTGCCGCGCGCCACCGCCAGCGCCGTTTCCGACTGGCGCAGATCGGGCGGGAGTTCGTTCAGCAAGCGATTCGAACCCAAATCGATCATGCGGCCACTCTAAAGGGTGAACCTCGGTCGCGGAAAGGTTTTGGGCTGATACGACCCCCGGCAGCCTCAAATAAGCCGATACCCCGCCATTTTTCCGGCGTGAGAGGGTCGTGAACCCGCGGAACCATGGGTTCCGCTGGGGAGACCTTGGAGAGGTTTTCATGACGTCACGCATCACATCGCGCGATTCTAAAGGTTTGGGGCATGATGTTGCCCGAAAACCGTTTCGCACTTTTCGGCATCATGCCCTTGCGGCCGCGATTCTTTTTTTGCCGCTGACCGGCGCGCTGTCGCAAGCAGCCGCCAAACCCGCAGTTGAAGTTGCATTTGTGCTCGACACCACTGGCTCGATGGGCGGTTTGCTCGAAGGCGCCAAGCGCAAGATCTGGTCGATTGCGACCACCATCGTCGATACCAACCCGGACGCTGACATCCGCATGGGCCTCGTCGCCTATCGCGACATCGGCGACGACTACGTGACCAAGACGTTCGATCTCACCACCGACATCCAGGATATCTACGCCAACCTCCTTGAGATGAAGGCGCGTGGCGGCGGCGATTGGCCCGAAAGCGTCAACGAAGCGCTCGATGTCGCGGTCAACAAGCTGAAATGGACCCAAGGCAGCGAGACACGGCGGATCGTGTTTCTGGTCGGCGATGCGCCGCCGCACATGAACTACGAGCAGGACACCAAGTATCCGGAGACGCTGAAGGTCGCCAGGCAAAGAGACATCATCGTCAACGCAGTGCTGGCCGGCAACGCCCGCGACACCGAACGGGTCTGGCGCGAGATTGCGCAAGGCGGCAATGGCCGCTTCATTCCAATCCCGCAGGACGGCGGCGAGATCGTCGTGATTGAAACGCCGTTCGACGACGAGATCATCATCCTGCAAAAACAAATCAACGGCACGGTGATCCCTTACGGCCCCCGCGCCACACAAAAGCGTGTCGAGGATCGCACGCGCCAGCTCGCCTCGGTCGCAGCAGCGGCTCCGGCACAAGCCACCGAAATGGCGAGCTACCTCAACAAGCGATCTGTCATCGCATCCGAAGCCGTCACCGGCGGTGGCGATCTGACCGCCGACGTGGCAACAGGCCGCCAGAAAGTGACAGCACTCAAGGACGACGAACTGCCCGACGAGCTGCGCAAGTTGTCCGCCGAGGAACGGCAGAAGACCGTCGAGAAACAGATCGGCACCCGCAAGCTGCTCAACGACAAGCTCGCGGCGCTGGTCGGTAAACGCGACAGGTATGTGACTGAACAAAAGGCCAAGTCGCCGGCAAAACCCGCTTCGTCATTCGACCGCGTGGTCGAGGAAACGCTGAAGGCGCAGACCAAGCGCTAACCGTTGGCGTCGTCCCTGCGCAAGCAGGGACCCATACGCTCAGCAATCATAGGGACGGTGGCGGAAGCGACTAGCCACCGTCCTTTAAACCAATAAAACGGAGGTTATGGGTCCCTGCTTGCGCAGGGACGACAATCGGCCGATCAAGCCACGACTCCCCATCTGAATTTTCCTTGGCGATCCGCAAAAAATCGGCCATGTCACAGCCATTACAAATGACGACGTGGCAAAAGACGACATGGCAAACGACGACATGGCAAACGACAGCGAAGCAGCGCCGAAAGCTGGCGCGATTATCATACCGGTCACGGATTTCCAGCAGAACTGCTGCCTGTTGTGGTGCGAAACCACCAAGCGCGCGGTTGTGATCGATCCGGGCGGCGACGTGCCGAATATTCTCGCCGCCATCGAACAGGCGAAAGTCACCGTCGATCAAATCTGGATCACCCACGGCCATATCGATCACGTCGGCGGCGCAGCAGAATTGCGCGATGCACTGAAAGTGCCGATCGAAGGTCCGCACATCGCCGACAAGTATCTGCTCGACAACGTGGTTGCGAGCGGCCAGAGATTCGGCCTCAGCAGCAATGTACGAAATTTCACACCGGATCGCTGGCTCGAGGAAGGCGATCAGGTCAGGATCGGCGAACTTGCCTTCGATGTGCTGCATTGTCCCGGCCACTCGCCGGGCAGCGTGGTCTTCTTTAACAAGGACATGCGCTTTGCCATCGTCGGCGACGTGCTGTTCAGCGGATCGGTCGGCCGCACTGATTTGCCCGGCGGCAGTCACCCAACATTGATCGCGTCGATCACCGATAAGCTCTTGCCGCTCGGCGACGATGTCGGCTTCATCTGCGGCCATGGTCCCGGCTCCAGTATCGGCCAGGAACGCATGACCAATCCGTTCCTCAACGGGATGGCGTAGTAATCAAACGCAACGGCCACTGGCGCAGATCAGAATGAAACGCCGCTCCCGACAATATCGCCGGGAAATCCGTTCTCCTCGCAGAACAACGACATCAAGGAAACGATCCTTGCCACGGCCGGTGTTCGCTTGCCCGCCGGTGTTCGTTTTCCGAACGGCAGCAAAAGACGCTTGTAATGCACGACGACGCCATTGGTGTGCCGTAGCTTGATGATTCTGAAATGGGGCTCAACCCTTTCGCAGACTTGATGATAATCGTTGACCGAGAGTCTTTCGGCATGCGAGATGGCTGGACCATCGAGCGCCAGACCGGTGGCGTTGACGCCAAATGCACGCTTTACCTGAGTGCCTTGGTAACGCACGACAAACGTTCTCTGCGATTTGGTGTAAGCCACATCACAGAACATCAAGTGCTCGGCGGAACGACGCAAATCGTCCGGTTGCAGGGATGCGATATCGGGCAGCCGCTTGTCGCCGCGCAGCCGATCCCAGAAATTAAGCAAGGCGATCTGCTGAACGTTCCGCATCTCGCGCCGCCAAGGCCAAGGAGCGTCGTCGATCGCGCGAGATGCAAAATTAGGTTGCCGATTTGTGTTCATGGCTGCTGTAAGGGCGGCTTCACCAATAGCTTGCGTATCTGGCCGAGGTTCACGATCTGCGCCGACAAGTCGGTGAGCCGGGTTTCAGCGTGGGCAAGTTCGCGGCTCAGCGCATCAAGCCGCCGTTTTGAGCCTCCGATGCCTTTGCCGCTTGGGATTCGCTCCGCTCGCGAGAGCATTGACTTGATTCTGCCAACAAGACCGGAGCGCTCGGCATCCGCTGACTTCCTGGCTTCGTCGATCGCCGTGATGACCGCTATGAGCCGGATCCGGTCAGCCTGCGCATCTCGGCCGGACGATCTCATCCGGAATTGCCCCAGATTTTCAAGTTGCTCCTTGAGCTCGGGAGCTGCGAGCGATGCAACGACTACGCTCATGCGGGCTATCCTTCGTCGACGAATGCCAACCCGACCAAGGTGCTTTTCGTCCAGATCAGCTTCGAGCGCCGCTTCACCTTGCCATCAGCGGTAATGACGAGGAAAAACTCTTCCTTGCTCATTTTGGCGTGAATCGGATTGAAAACCCTGATCTTCGCCCCGGTGATCGAGACATCCTCAACCCGACAGCGGACATTCCACGTTCCATCAATCCCGACCATCTTCGACTCGAAGTCGTGGCCGAAAGCCACGCGCTTTGAGATACGTTTGTTGCCGCTCATTCGTCCGCTCCTGCAACCAGTAGGCAGTTAGATGATCCATCTCATATAGCAGACCCGCAGTAACGATCGGTTAATCGTTGGACTGCAGTACTGCTCTGTAACTGCAGTTGGACACATCACAGAGCCAAACGGTCACATTCTCTGCGAATAGCTGAACGATGACCGCGTAGTGCGGCTAATGATTCAGACAGATAAGCTTAAAACGTCACGCATTTCAGTTCAGCAACGGATGCTGTGACAGAACGCGACTAAGATCGCGTTGGTTCAAATTCTGCGCCGCTAAAAGATACGATTGCTTGTTGCCGGTCAGCGTCTAACAAACCTGGCGGACCTGAATTCAATGAAGATTGAATTTCACCGTCCATCCGGCTTTATGAACATTTTCCGAAACGGAACGAACAACGCCTCTGCAGGCCTGTCCCGCCAAAACAAGGTCCCGAGGAACTCCGCAATACAAGGCGCGCCTCGCGCGATTGACTTCTGCCACATCGATAATTTGAACTGAAACCATACCGCACCTATTCTGTTTCAAATTTTGCAAGGCGGAAGTTATGTCCGCCGCAATGCTTCACCGCAGCAGAACCTCAGGCTGAAAGCAATGCCTCTTCGGGCTCGTCCGATTCCAGAATGACGCGATTGCGGCCGCTGCGCTTTGCCCGGTACAAGGCCTGATCGCATCGCTCGATCATATCCGAAATCGACTCACCCGGACGAAACTGCGCAACGCCAATTGATACACTTACGCTCGGCAGCACCTCGCCGCTTGACCTTCGCGTAATCCGGCAATCAACAATCGCAGACCGAATTCTTTCAGCCGCCGCTGCGGAGGTCATCAGGTCTGCACACGGCAGCACCACAATGATTTCCTCACCGCCATATCGGGCAGCTAAATCTTCCGGTCTGATTTTTGCTTTTGTGGTCGTTGCTATCAGTTTTAGTACTTGGTCGCCTACACCGTGGCCGTAGTTGTCGTTGAACCGCTTGAAATGGTCCACATCCATCATCATGGCGCTGAGCGGTTCGCCGTTCTCCATCGCGACGGTTTGTTTCGCTTTGGAAAACTCTTCCAATGCGCGGCGGTTCGCCAGTCCCGTCAATGGATCGATCTTCGATTTTTCCTCCGCATGTTGCAGCGAAGTCCGAATGGATTCCAGCTCACGAGAGGAATCAGCCAGATTGGCTTCCAGCCGGGCCACGCGCGATGCGGCATTTCCCAATTCTTCTATGAGTTGCCGAAGAAAATTTTGTGAAGGTGCGTTCGAAGCTTTTTTGTCGAGAATGTGGATTGCGGCCATTTGTTCACGGTTGCCGGTCACTGCGTCGAGCATGATCTCGCGTGTCACCCCCACTACTTTGGCCAAGCGCTCCGAAGCGTCGCTCGCATCGCCGCTTCCTAAATCCATAACAAGCCGAAACAGTTCGTGGTTTTGCGCAGCATCGAATGTACGCTTGTTGGATATCAACACGTCGATGGTTCGCTTCAAATCAGCCGACGTACCCGCATAGTAGACGAACCAGACTTGAAAGTTATCAGGCGTCGGCGGAATGCCATTCTGAGCCATGAATTTGGTTGCACGATTGGACAGTGCAACCGCGTACTCCAAATCGATTGTTGCGAAATGATCCATTGCGAAGCTACCCAACGCTGAATGACTGTTCGGCGCGCATTTGTCGCAACCCATTGTCCGCTCTTGCAACCTGCAACCCGTAGTCAGTGAGATGATCCATCTCATATAACGGGTCCGCAGTAACGCTCCGTTAGTCGTTGGACTGCAATACTGCTCTGTAACCGCAATACGACGCATCGTGCCCTTCGCGAGACATATGCTGCTAAGTACGGGACTCGTTAACCATGCCGGGAGTGATGCCCAAAGATCTGCTGCGTCATTACCCGTCCGTGCACACCACCGACCCGGACGAATTTTACCACGCGCTAACCATGATCTATGGCGCGACATCCTTGACCATTCCGGCTCCTGAAGGTCTGCGCGCATACGGGAGTTTTTTCAGATCGTCCGATCTGTCTTTCGGTTTCAGTTCGTGCTCCGTGCGCGCCGGAGTTGCATTCGATGAATGCGACTATGCAAGACTCCAGATCGGTCTGGCTGGCAGCGCCTCAACGACGAGCAGCGGGACAACATCGGTTGTGGACCACGCAAACGCTTGCGTGACGTCCCCGGGCCGGGCTGCTGTTCTCGATTACGGCGATGGTTTCGAGCAAATCGTACTGCGCATCAGTGAGAATGCACTGAAGCGCAAACTGACTGCGCTTCTCGATATAAGCCCCTCCGCCCCTCTGCTGTTCGAACCCAGCGCATGCGCCGATGCATCGGCAGACCGAGCGCTCCGCAATCTCCTGATTTTCACGATGCGTCAGATCGATGAATGTCCCGAGGGATTACCTCCGCTTGTCCTGAAAAAGCTGGAGCAGGCGATTGTCGCGACTTTTCTGACGGCGCGCGCCCACACTTACAGCGATCTCCTGATGCGCGAGAGCAAGGATGCAGCACCGTGGCAAGTGCGGCGCGCCGAGGCTTATATCGAGGCCAACTGGAAAGAGCCAATTACAATCGAGATGCTTTCCGAAGAGACAGGCGTCGGCGTTCGCACGTTGTTTGCTACATTTCAGAAGAGCCGCGGCTATACCCCGATGCAGTTCGCGAAGACAGTGCGGCTAAAGGGTGCTCAGAAAATGTTGCGATCAGGATCGCGCGGTACTTCGGTAACGGGAGTGGCATTCGCCTGCGGCTTCGCGAATCCTGGACACTTCGCACGAGAGTACCAAACGACGTTCGGCGAATTACCGTCCGAAACGCTTGCTCGTAGTAAGCGCTTGATCGACTGAAGCGGCCACTCCGAAATTACGATCAACGCCATTGACGTCCCAGCCTTTAACGTCTTGCATCCAGCAAATCAGGACATTGGGGACACCATGCCGTTCGCCGTCGATCTGTTTTATTCTTATCGAAGCCCCTACAGCTATCTGGCATTGCCCAAGACGCTGGAGCTGACCAAAAGCCACGACGTCACCATCAATCTGCGCGCGGTCTATCCGATCGCGGTGCGGATTCCGGGGTTCTTCAAAACAGCAAATCCGCAATTTGCGCCCTACGTGATGCGGGACAGCCGCCGCGTCGCAGAACACGCCGGCATTCCGTTGCACTGGCCGCGGCCCGATCCAGTCGTGCAGGACATGACGACATTCGAAGTCGCCGCCGAGCAGCCGCGCATCCGCCGGATCACGCGGCTTTGCGCCCATGCGCAACTCGAGGGCCGGGCGTTCGACTTCACCCTCGCGGTTACGCCGGTGATCTGGGACGGCAGCGTCGATGGCTGGAACACCGGCGATCATCTTGCGAACGCCGCGAACAAAGCCGGCTTCGACCTGGCAGCAATGGACGCAGCGATCGAAGCGGAACCGGATCGCTATGAAAAGATCATCAAGGACAACGAAGCGAGCCACGCCGCGTCAGGTCACTGGGGGGTTCCGACATTCGTGTTCGAGGGCGAGCCGTTCTTCGGCCAGGACCGCATCGACCTTCTGGTCTGGCGCATGACAAGCAAGGGACTTGCCGCTCGCACTGCAGCATCGCGCTAGTGTTCCCTTAATTTCAGCATTCGCAAAAGCACTCCCAGCAAAGGGATACGAATGTTGCAATTTCAACCGTGGGCATTGCAGCATCAGATTTCGTGAACAACGTGCCGCACCCTTTCACGACCAATTGCATTGAAACAGCCATGCACGCGAAATATCGCATGGGATCAATGATGCCATGCCCGGTAAACGCGGCGGCACAACCGGTCTGGAGGGCAAGGAATGCTCGAGTTGGTCCAATCCCGCAATTCGCGCGAGCCTGAATTTACACCCTCCGTCCAACGCCAGACCTCTCCCGTCAATTCGCACAACGAATGGGACCCGCTCGAGGAAATCATCGTCGGCCGGCTCGAGGGAGCGACGATTCCCTCAGACCATCCGGTCGTCACCTGTAATATTCCCGGCATGGCGGCGCGCGCGCAGTCGGTGGTCGCGGGGTTCCGGTTTCCGAAAATCATGATCGAACCGGCGCAGCGCGAGCTCGATGGTTTCGTGTCGCTGCTGCAATCGCTCGGCATTGTGGTGACGCGGCCCGACTCCGTCGATTACAAGGCAAAGTTCGGCACGCCGGACTGGACCTCGCGCGGGTTTTGCAATTCATGCCCGCGCGACAGCATGCTGGTGATCGGTGACGAGATCATCGAAACGCCGATGGCGTGGCCATGCCGCTATTTCGAGACCCATTCCTATCGCACCATCCTGAAAGACTATTTCCGGCGCGGCGCGCGCTGGACCTCGGCCCCGCGCCCGCAACTCACCGACGACCTGTTCGTGCCCGGCTTCACGCTGCCCGAAAAGGGCGAGCCGATGCGCTATATCCTGACCGAATTCGAGCCGGTGTTCGACGCGGCGGATTTCTTTCGCTGCGGTACCGATCTGTTCGTGACCCGCAGCAACGTCACCAATGCGATGGGCATCGAATGGCTGCGCCGCCATCTCGGCGACACCTACCGGATTCACGAGATCGAAAGCCGTTGCCCGAACCCGATGCACATCGATACGACGATCCTGCCGCTCGGCCCCGGCAAGCTCCTCATCAATCCCGAATACATCGACCCCGATCGCCTGCCGCCGATCCTGAAGACATGGGACATCCTGGTCGCCCCCGAGCCCGACCCGATCGACAACCGGTTGCTCAAGATCACCTCGATGTGCGGCAAGTGGCTCAGCATGAACATTCTGATGATCGACGAGAAACGCGTGATCGTCGATCCGCATCACACCTCGATGATGCGCGCCATGAAGCAGTGGGGACTAGAGCCGATCCCGTGCGAATTCCTGCACTACGCCGCGTTTGGCGGCGCGTTTCATTGCGCCACACTCGACGTGCGGCGCCGCGGCTCATTGCAGAGTTATTTCTAGATTTTTTGCAGGCACGGCGAGGGACGGTCCGCAAGCGGACAGCTGAAAAGATACGACCCCGGTTCGACAGCCACATCAACACCGGGGGCCGGCTCTTTCCTGGATTGCATTAAGACAATAGCGCCAGTTCATTAAAATTTTATGGTTCCACCGCAGGAACCCGGGCCAAACAAACGAAAAAAGCCCCCGGCCGAAACCGGGGGCTACGTTTTCAATATACGCAACTTGTTACGTGCTGAAATAGGGAAAGCGTCTTTCGTTATAAAACCTGAGCGCGAGTCAATCTGATGAAGGTCAGTTCTTGACCATTGCGAGCTGCATCGGAGCCTGAACCGAAACCGTTGCTTCGACCGGCGAACCGTTGAAGGCGAACAGCCCGGCATGAAGGCGGCTATCGGCCGAACCCGCTGCCGAAACGCTACCAACCAGGAGGCCGAGGCTGAGGATGAAACCGATGGTGCGCATGTCCGTCTCCGTGTCCCGTTGGCTGCGGCCGATGTAAGTTTTCTCGGCCGCTCTGTTGGACGTAGTTAATAAGCACCCCGCGTTTCCGGCGTTCTTCGCCAAAAGCGGATAATGGTTTCGTCGCAGCGGAGAATTGTTTCGTTCAAACCGTGGCGACGAAATAAATGGGCGAAAACCAGGCCGGAGCCTAAAATCGGCTTTTCGGGATGTCTGGAGGGCGGAAATGGGTGAAATCCTGCGATTCGAGCCGGGGAATTACACATTTATCCATGTGCCCGGCGGGCCATTTTCGGCGGGAGTAGCTGCAAATCAGGGATTTGCGCTGCATCGGGCACGATTCGAGCGGCCGCTGCCGATGGCGGAAGGCTTTTCGCGAATCAAAACTCACATGGAGCGGATCGGCCGGCCTTTGACCGCGCTTGCAGCTTGCGAACTGCGCTCGCCCGCGCCGATGACGCCGGCGGACTTCGCAGCCTTCAATGCCGAATATCTCAAGACCCTGCACGCCTGGGGCTGCAAGCAGGGCGAGATCAATCCGTTGGCGCGTTCCAACATCGCGCCGATCACCGAAGTGCCGAACGGCGCGACATTCTTCGCCTTCACCTACACAGTCGCCGAGCAAGGCGCGAACGGCGATTTCCTGATTTCAGGCAAGCCGGAATTCCGCGACGGCATCACCGGGCCGGAGCGCACCTTCGGTGGCCGCGACACCTCGCTGACCGGGATCGCGGCCAAGGCCGAATTCGTGATGGATGCAATGCGCGAGCGCGTCGCGGCACTCGGCTGCGCGTGGGATGGCGTCACTGCCGCGCAAATCTATTCGGTGCACGATCTTCGACCGGTGCTCGAAGGATCGTTTGCGAAAGCCGGCATCAGCCAGATCGGCGTATCGTGTTTTCCCGGCTGGCCGCCGGTGACCGATGCCGACATCGAATTCGATGTGCGCCGCGTGCGGACGGAGTTGGTGATTTAGCTCGTCATTGCGAGCAACGCGAAGCAATCCAGTCTGAATGGATTGCTTCGTCGCTACACTCCTCGCAATGACAGCACTAATGTATCTCCGGCTCGGCCGTTGCCGCCGTGCCCTGCAGAAAATCCAGATCGCAGCCGACATCGGCCTGTCCGATATGCTGCGAGAACATCGCGCCATAACCGCGGGTATAGCGCGGCGGCGGCGGAACCCAGGCTGCCTTGCGCTTCGCCATCTCTTCATCGCTGATGTGGAGATGAATCCGCCGCTCCGGAATATCGACCTCGATGAGGTCGCCGGTCTTGACCAGCGCCAGCGGCCCGCCGACGAAACTCTCCGGCGCGACATGCAGTACGCAGGCGCCATAGCTGGTGCCGCTCATGCGCGCGTCTGAGATGCGCACCATGTCGCGCACGCCTTGCTTTACCAGCTTGGTCGGTATCGGCAGCATGCCCCACTCCGGCATGCCGGGGCCGCCCTGCGGGCCTGAGTTGCGCAGCACCAGCACGTGATCCGGCGTCACATCGAGATCGTCGAGATCGACCTGCGACGCCATATGATTGTAGTCGTCGAACACCAGCGCCGGCCCCTTGTGCTTCAAGAGCCGCGGCTCGGCGGCGGACGGCTTCATCACGCAACCGCCCGGCGCGAGATTGCCGCGCAGCACGGCCAATCCATTCGCCGACGAGATCGGCTGATCGAGCACGCGGATGACGTCGTCGTTCCAGACCTTTGCTGCGTCGAGCGTATCTTGCAGCGTCTTGCCGAGCACGTTTTTCTGCGTGAGATCGAGATGTTTGGCGATCCGCGTCATCAGGCCGGGCAGACCGCCCGCATAATAAAAATCCTCCATCAGGTATTTCCCCGACGGGCGGATGTTGGCGATCACCGGCACATGCGCGGACAATTCATCGAAGCGTTCCAGCTTGAGATCGATACCGGCGCGGCGCGCGATCGCGACCAGATGAATGATGGCGTTGGTCGAGCCCGCAATCGCGGCACTCGTGATGATCGCATTGTCAAACGCACCGGGCGTGAGAATGTCGGTCGGGATCAAGTCCTCCCACACCATCTCCACGATGCGCCGTCCGCAGGCCGCGGCCATGCGCGGATGGTTGGCGTCGGGTGCAGGGATCGACGACGCGCCGGGCAGCGACATGCCGAGCACTTCGGCCATCGCCGTCATCGTTGCTGCCGTTCCCATCGTCATGCAGACGCCATCGGAGCGGTTGATGCCGCCTTCCATCTCGTCCCATTGCGCGTCGCTGACATTACCCGCGCGCCGCTCGTCCCAGTATTTCCACAGATCGCTGCCGGAGCCGAGCACCTGCCCGCGCCAGTTGCCGCGCAGCATCGGACCCGCCGGCATATAAATCGCAGGCAGGCCTGCGCTGATCGCACCCATCAGCAACGCCGGTGTGGTCTTGTCGCATCCGCCCATCAGTACCGCGCCATCGACCGGTTGCGCGCGCAGGTTTTCCTCGACCTCCATCGCCAGCAGGTTGCGATAGAGCATGGTCGATGGCTTGACGAAATTCTCCGGCAGCGCCATCACCGGCACTTCCACCGGAAACCCGCCCGCTTGCAGCACGCCGCGCTTCACGTCCTCGACGCGGTCGCGGAAATGCGCGTGGCAATGTGCGAACCCGCTCCAGGTGTTGACGATGGCGATCACAGGCTTGCCTTCGAATTCTTCCTGCGCGAAGCCCATCTGCTTCATGCGCGAGCGATGCCCGAACGAGCGCATGTCGTCCGGCCCGAACCAGCGGTTGCTGCGCAAATCCTCGGGCTTTTCGGGGCGGCGGCGCTTCATTTCACTCGGCATGACAACCTCGGATCGGAGAATGGAGGGTGGCGGCGACGCCGTTTGCCACGCCGCGCACAACCCCTTAGTTTGAGCGCCAATACAAAACACAAAAATTCCCGGGAGACCAATCGATGGCAAAAAAGCCGCGTCTGCGCTTCGGCGCTTTTCTTGCACCGCATCATCCGATCGGGGAACATCCGATGCTGCAATTTCGCCGCGACCTCGATCTGGTCGAGCAGCTCGACGACCTCGGATACGACGAGTTCTGGTGCGGCGAGCATCATTCGTCCGGCTGGGAAATGATCGCGTCGCCTGAGATGTTTTTGGCAGCCGCAGGCGAGCGCACCAAGCGTATCAGGCTCGGCACCGGCGTGATTTCGCTGCCCTATCACCACCCCTACAACGTCGCGCAGCGCATGGTGCAGCTCGACCACATGACCGGCGGCCGCGCGATCTTCGGCTCCGGCCCCGGTGCGCTCGCGTCAGATGCTCATACGCTCGGCATCGATCCGATGACCCAGCGCGACCGCCAGGATGAAGCAATCGCGATCATCCGCCGCCTGTTCAACGGCGAGCTCGTCACCGCCAAGAGCGACTGGTTCACGATGAACGATGCGGCGCTGCAAATCCTGCCGCTGCAGGAAGAGATGCCGTTCGTTGTGGCCTCGCAGATTTCACCGTCGGGCATGACGCTGGCCGGCAAATACGGCATCGGCATCATTTCGCTGGGCTCGATGTCAACGCAGGGCCTGATGGCGCTGCCGACCCAATGGGGGTTCGCCGAGGATGCCGCGAAGAAATACGGCCAGACGGTCGATCGCGCCAACTGGCGCGTATTGCTGTCATGGCACATCGCCGAGACGCGCGAGCAGGCGCAGCGCGAGGCTGGTCCGGGCCTGATGCGCTGGCACAACGAATACAACGTCAAGACCTTGCAGCGGCCGGGGCTGCAGCCGTTCACCTCGCCGGAAGATGCGGTCGAGAAGACCGCCGGCGGCGAGAATGCAGCCTCGACCATCGGTACGCCCGACGATCTGGTGAAGACGATCAAGAACCTGATGCAAGCTAGCGGCGGCGTCGGGACCATCATCGGCTTCGTGCACGACTGGGCCAATCCGGAGAACACCCGCCGGAGCTGGGACATGGTCGCGCGCTATGTCGTGCCGGAAATCAACGGCTACATCGACACCTTACGCAAGTCGCAAACCTTCGTGATCGAGAATCGTGAGATTTTCGAACGTGCGGGACAGGCGGTGATGGCGAAGATCATGGAGAACGACAAGGCGGCGGCGGCTCTGCCGCTCACCGGCCCCGGACGCGTCGCAATTCCACTGGTCAATGCGCCGGATTTGAAGAAGAAGGCGTGACACTTCGCGTTTGAATTCGTCATGTCCTGGCTTGACCCGGCCATCCACGCCTTTAACTGATTAATTATGCCCCCCTCATCCGCCTTCCGACCATCGATCTCGCACGCCGCACTTGGCGGCACGTTCTATGATGAAGTCGCGCCGGCGGATTTTCCGAAGCACATCATCCGACATCGCAACCAGCGCTGGGCCGGGCGCGTCGGGCT
>JAKFUP010000166.1 GCA_021732625.1 Hyphomicrobiales bacterium | reverse complement strand
GAAGGCGATGTTTTTTCGCAAGCCGTA
Organism: Hyphomicrobiales bacterium; assembly: GCA_021732625.1. GTDB lineage: Bacteria > Pseudomonadota > Alphaproteobacteria > Rhizobiales > Xanthobacteraceae > SG-bin9. The sequence goes on along the minus strand of JAKFUP010000166.1, from coordinate 21,581 downwards.
CTTGTCCGCGACGCGTTCGAAATACTGCCAGAGCTCGTCGCGCTTGGCGAAGAAGTGCGACCATTCGTGGTTCGGTTCATACGCGAACGAATAGAAGTGATTGGGCGTATCGACGCCGCAGCCCGGATAGCGGTTCTCGAACCAGGTGCCGCCGACGGCTTCGTTCTTCTCGAAAATCTTGAACGGGATGCCGGCTTCCTGCAACTGGATCGCGGCGCAGATGCCGGACATTCCAGCGCCGACGATCAGCACATTGCATGTCTGCTTCGCCGCCTCGCTCGGCTCGTTGCGCCATTTCAGCGCCCGCGAGTCGAGGGTGTCGAGGGTCAGGTCCTCGCGCATCATCGCGATGTAGTCTTCGCGCATCGGCTCGCCGGCGGCGACCGACATCATCTCGCGCAACAGCGTGTCGTCAGGCGCGTGTTCCAAGAGATCGCCACTTGAGAGAACATCGTAAAGCCGGTCACGGATGGCGCGGCGGATGTCCTCCGGCATGAACTCCTGATAGCTCATCGGCCCGCGCAGATGCGGCCGAGCCAGCTCCAGCCATTCGCGCTCTCCGGTAAGATGCACCAGAACCAGCAGCAGCGTTGCCGGGTCTGCCGCGTCGATGCCGATGCGAAGCGGGTCGGGAGCAGTCGCGGTGGTGAGTACGTTCGGCATTGGCGCGTTAGCTCACTGGTGTTTCTGCCGCAGATAAGGTCAGCGCCGTTGTTTCGGCAACAAAAAGACGGCGCTCCCAGCGCATGGTTGCTGCGCGCTCGTGAGCAGGTTCACGACCGTCATATTCATCAACAGTTTAGATGGTTTTACGAGCATGGTGCGTCGCAATAGAAACAACGAATTTGGCTGTCGGGGAGGCCGCGCGTCCCAGGCGCATCGTGTTGACTTGCCGTCGTGATTTGGCACTATGATACGGCAACGCCGCGTTCACAGCGAACGTCAAAAACAAAAATTCAAGCTGCAAAATCAATAGCAGGCGATTGCGACACGCACACAGACCGAAAGATCACAACGATCGCGGTCCCGGTGTGACAGGGGGAGGGACAACCGCGATGCTGGACTTTGTTCAGCAGCTCGTGAGCGGAATCGCGCTTGGCTGCGTCTACGGCCTGATCGCGCTCGGCTTCGTGCTGATCTACAAGGCGACCGAAGTCGTCAATTTCGCCCAAGGCGATTTGATGATGCTCGGTGGATTCTTTGCCTTCACCTTCATTGGCATCTTGGGCTTGAATTACTGGATTGGTTTTCTGGGCGCCGTCATCGCGATGGCAGCGTTCGGCATGCTGGCCGAGCGCCTCGTGGTACGGCCGATTCTGGGCTATCCGCAATTCACGATCGTCATGGCTACGATCGGCCTTGGATTTTTTCTTCGCTCCGTCGCCGGCATGATCTGGGGCACCGACGATCTGAAGATCGATACGCCGTTTTCGCAAGGTGTACTTCGGCTGGGCGGTCTCGTGCTCGCCCACGACAAGCTATCGGTCATCGCCGCGACGCTGCTGCTTTGCCTGTTGCTCTATCTGTTCTTTAACAAGACGACGCTCGGTACCGCGATGCGCGCGAGTTCGGAGAATATGCTGGCGGCCTATTACATGGGCATTCCGGTCAAGCGCGTGGTGTCGATCGTATGGGCGATCAGCGCAGCTGTCGCGACCGCAGCGGGCGTCCTGCTCGCCCCGATCACGTTCATCCATTCCAACGTCGGGCTGGTGCTCGGCCTCAAGGCATTTCCCGCGGCTGTGCTCGGAGGCTTCGGCTCAATTCCTGGAGCATTGGTTGGCGGCGTTCTGATCGGCGTGATCGAGAGCATGGCCGGTTTCTATTTGCCGCAGGGATGGAAGGACGTCGCGCCCTATATCGTGCTGCTATCGGTGCTGCTGCTCAAGCCGGAAGGCATCTTCGGTCTTCACGTACGGAAGAAGGTCTGAGGGTGTGATGGTTCGAATGCTCCCCTCATTTGTGCGGCACCCTCAACAAGGGAGCATTCGAACCAAAATCACACCTAAGTTTGTGATGGCTAGTGTCCTTTCGAATGCGAAGTTCGTTCGAGGGGGTTTGCGGCAAGGTCAAACGAACTTCGCATTCGGGACACTAGCATGAAGTTCCTGTTCAAGACCGACTACGAAGACGACATCCGGCTTTTCCCGCATAGCGGCTATCTCTGGACTTACGGGACGCTGCTCATTCTGATCGCGGCGGCTCCTCATTTTCTCAGCAGCTATCTGGTCAGTCAGCTCGTCTTCGTTTCGATCTACGCCATCGTCGGCGTCGCGCTTCTGATCCTGACTGGCTTTACCGGGCAGGCCTCGCTCGGCCATGCCGCATTTCTCGCCATTGGCGCATATACGACGGCGTACCTGCAGCAGTTCGGCGTTCCGTTCCCGGTGTATTTTCTGACCGCGGGTCTTCTCACCGGCATTATTGGAGCCATCGTCGGCTTTCCTGCGTTGCGCCTGCACGGCATCTACCTCGTTATCGCGACGATCTCGTTTGCGCTGATCGTCGAGGAAATCCTCGCCCGCTGGGAAAGCGTAACCCACGGCAATGAAGGTCTGCGGGTCAAAACGATTCAGATGCTCGGCACGACGGTGCCGCGCGACAGCCCGGGGTTCTATTATTTATGCATGGGCGTGCTGATCTTCGTCATTCTGGGGGCGATCAATCTGCTGCGTTCGCCGACCGGCCGCGCTTTCGTCGCGATCCGCGACAGCGAGACGGCAGCCAAGAGCATGGGCATCAACGTCTCGCTCTATAAAGTGAAATCGTTTGCCATCAGCGCCGCGATCACGGGACTCGCCGGTTGTCTTTTCGCGCACAAGCTCTCCTTCATCAGCCCGGAGATGTTCACGCTCCAGTTATCGATCGAATTCATCATGGTGATTTTGATCGGTGGTGCGTTCAGCCTGCACGGCGCGGTGCTGGGCGCGATTTTCATTGTCATGGTCGATCCGTTCCTCACCTTCCTGAAAGACGATATTCCCGGTGCGATCGCCAATTTATCCCTGCTGCTGGGCGCCGGCGCGGAACGTGCAGCGGCAATCGAGAAATCCTCGGCCGCATTCGCATCCGCCAATGGCCTGAAAGGTGCGATCTACGGCTTCCTGATCATGGCCTTCATCCTGTTCGAGCCGCTTGGGCTTTACGGGCGGTGGCTCAAGATCAAACTCTTCTTCCAGCTTTTCCCGCTCTACAAGCGAGCGACCTTCAAGCGGCAGAAGATCTACGTGAAGTCGGAGCGGAATCGATGAGCTATTTCCGCGCCGAGAATCTTTCTCTGCACTTCGGTGGCCTGAAAGCCGTGGACTCGGTCAACTTCGCTTTAGAGAAGGGCGAGATCCTGTCGATCATCGGACCGAACGGCGCCGGCAAGAGTTCAATCTTCAATCTGATTTCCCGGCTCTATAACCCGACCTCGGGGCGTTTGTTCTTCGAGGATCAGGAGATCACCCAGGAGCCGCCCTACAGCATTGCGAAACTTGGAATTGCGCGGACCTTCCAGAATATCGAGTTGTTCGAGAACGCGAGCGTTCTGAACAATCTGCTGGTCGGCCGCCATCGTCACTGCACGTCGAGCCTGTGGCAGGAAATTCTTTACATGCCAAGCGTGCGGCGTGATGAGAAAATCCACCGCCACAAGGTCGAGCAGGTCATCGAGTTCCTCGACCTCGAGCCGTATCGTGATCGCGTCATTTCCGGCTTGCCTTACGGAGTCCGCAAGGTGGTCGAGCTGGCGCGTGCGCTCTGCACCGAGCCGAAGCTGATCCTGCTCGACGAGCCATCATCCGGGTTGAATGTCGAGGAAACCACCGACATGTCGTTCTGGATTCGCGACATGCAGAGCGAGCTCGGCATCACCGTCCTGATGGTAGAGCACGATATGTCGCTGGTTAGCCGCGTGTCGGATCGCGTCATTGCTCTGAACTACGGCAAGGTGCTGGCCATGGGCCAGCCTGCCGAGGTGCAGTCGCATCCCGATGTCGTCGCGGCCTATCTCGGTGCGTGAGGTTATAGCATGAGCGCATCCGACATCATCCTCAAGCTCAGCAACATCGAGAGTTACTACGGCCCCATCATGGCGATCCGCGGCATCAGCCTCGAAGTGCCGCGCGGCAAGATCGTCACGCTGCTCGGCGCCAACGGTGCCGGCAAGACAACCGTTCTGAAAACCATCTCCGGTATTCTCGACCCGAAGAAAGGCACCATCGAGTTCGATGGCAAACCGATCCAGCGCGTTGAAGCCGATAGGATCGTTCGGCTTGGGTTGAGTCATGTACCCGAAGGGCGCGAGGTGTTTCCGTTTCTCACCGTGCGCGAAAATCTGATGATGGGCGCCTATCCGCGCAAGGACCGTGACAATGTCCCGGCCGATCTGGAGCGGGTCTACGATTATTTTCCGCGGCTGCGCGAACGCATCAATCAGCCGGCCGGACAACTGTCAGGCGGTGAGCAGCAGATGCTCGCCATTGGACGCGCGTTGATGAACCGGCCCATATTGCTGCTTCTGGACGAGCCGTCGCTCGGCCTTTCACCGATTCTGGTGAAGGAAATCTTCGGCATCATCCGCCGGATCAATCAGGAACAGGGAACATCAATCCTGCTCGTGGAGCAAAATGCAAAGGTGGCGCTTGAAACGGCGCACTATGGCTATGTGCTTGAGATCGGGCGCGTCGTGATGAACGACTCGTGTGAAAAATTGATGCAGTCGCAAGACATTCAGGAATTCTATCTGGGCGCCGTCGATCATGGCGCGCGGGGTGAGCGGCGCTGGAAGAAAAAGAAGACTTGGCGCTAGAGAACTGGCGCTAAAGAACTGGCGCTAAAGAATTGGCACTAAAGAACTGACGATAAAACAATAACAGGACCGGGCGGAAAGCCGGGCATCGGGCAGGAGCGAAATCGAACGAGGGAACAGGTCATGGCGCGAGCTGCGACGATTACAGTTTCGGATACGATCGCGAGAAGCTTTCTCGCATCGGTGAGTTTGCGCGGCGACAAGCCCGCAATCCGCGAGAAGGTTTTTGGCGTCTGGCGAGCGACGAGCTGGAACGAATGGCTCGAAATCTCGAAGGAAATCGCCTACGCGCTGCACGCCACCGGATTCAAGACGGGCGATGTCGCCTCGATCATGGCTAACGCTGTCCCCAAGTGGCTACATGCCGACATGGGCGTGCTGTGTTGCGGGGGCGTGTCATCGGGCATTTATCCGACCGACTCGGTCGCGCAGGTCGAGTATCTCGTCAACGATTCTCGCACCAAGGTGTTGTTCGTCGAGGACGAAGAACAGCTCGACAAGATTTTGAACTGCCGTGCCCGTTGCCCGACGCTTGAGAAGATCGTCATCTTCGATATGGACGGCCTCAGCGGATTCAACGATCCGATGGCGATGTCGTTCGATGAATTCCGGGCGCTCGGCCGCAATCATATGTCAGGCCGCGAGACGCTCTGGGATGAGATGGTCGGTAGCCGGTCGGCCGAGGACCTCGCCATTCTGGTTTATACGTCGGGCACCACCGGCCCTCCGAAAGGCGCGATGCATTCGAACAAGAGCGTGACGCATCAGATGCGCCACGCCGATACGCTGCTGATCCCGACCGAGCACGAAGAGCGGCTGATCTTTTTGCCGTTGTGCCACGTCGCCGAGCGGATCGGTGGTTACTATCTGTCGATCGCGACCGGCGCGATCATGAATTTCGCCGAGAGCCCGGAGACCGTGCCGGATAACATTCGTGAAGTGCAGCCGACCACGTTCCTTGCCGTGCCGCGAATCTGGGAAAAATTCTACTCGGGTGTGACCATCGCGCTCAAGGACGCGACGCCGTTCCAGAACTGGATGTATCGCAGGGCGCTTGCGATCGGCTACCGCGTCGCCGATTACCGGATCGAAGGCGAGCCTGTGCCCCTGTATTTGCGGATAGCAAACCAGGCGGCTTATTTCCTGGTGTTCCGGAATATCCGCCGCATGATCGGTCTTGACCGCTGCCATGTGGCATTCACCGGTGCAGCACCGATCGCGCCGGATCTGATCCGCTGGTACATGGCGCTCGGCCTCGACATGCGCGAGGTCTACGGTCAGACCGAGAACTGCGGCGTTGCCACCTTGATGCCGGGCGACCGCATCAAGCTCGGTTCGGTCGGCAAGGCTGCGCCATGGGGCGAAGTGAAGATTTGCCCGAAAGGCGAAATCCTCATCAAGGGCGACTTCCTGTTCATGGGCTACCTTAACCAGCCGGCGAAAACCGCGGAGACCGTCGATGCGGACGGCTGGTTGCATACTGGCGACGTCGGGTCGATCGATAACGAGGGCTATGTCAAGATCACCGACCGGATGAAAGACATCATCATCACCTCCGGGGGCAAGAACATCACCCCTTCGGAAATCGAAAACCAATTGAAGTTCTCGCCGTATATCTCGGATGCGGTGGTGATCGGAGACAAACGGCCATTTTTGACCTGCCTGATCATGATCGATCAGGAGAATGTCGAGAAGTTTGCCCAGGATGACGATATTCCGTTCACAAACTACGCCAGTCTTTGCCGCGCTGCGGCAGTCCAGGAGCTGATCTGGAAAGAGATCGAGACAGTGAATGCGAACTTCGCGAGGGTCGAAACCATCAAGAAGTTCTATCTGATCGAGCGGCAATTGACGCCGGAGGACGAGGAATTGACCCCGACCCTGAAGCTGAAACGGAAGTTCGTAAACCAGCGTTATGCCGGCGAGATCGAGGCGATGTACGGCGCCCGCGCCGTCGCATAGGCTTGCGTAAGAGACGCATTGTCGCGGCGTCGATCACGTTGCGATAGGCTAGACTGAAGCTAAGCGGCGAAGGCTGAAAGGCCCGACCTTCGCTCAACATGGGCCAACGGAGAGGAGATTAATATGTCGAAATCGTTCAAGGCGTTTGGCCTTGCGATCGGCGCTCTGGCGCTGACGCAGATGCCCGCGCTCGCACAGACCAAGGTGACCGACCAAGGCATCTCGGCCGGGGAAATCGTACTTGGATCACATCAGGATCTGTCCGGACCGATCAAGTCGTGGGGCGTGCCTGTCGCCAACGGCATGAAGATGGCAGCCGACGAGCTGAATGCGGCGGGTGGCATCCAGGGCCGCAAGATCAAGCTCATTGTCGAGGACTCGGGCTACGATCCGAAACGGGCCGTGCTCGCTTCGCAGAAGCTGATCGAAAAGGACAAGGTGTTCGCAATGGTCGGCCCGATGGGTTCGCCGACCGTGCTCGCGGCGCAGGACATCCTGTTCGATGCCGGCGTGCTGCAGCTCTTCCCGCTGACGGCCGCGGAGTTCACTTACAAGTTTGACGCGGCGAAGCCGCAGGAGCGGCTTAAGTTCAACAATCTGCTTCCCTACGTCGAAAGCACGCGGGCTGCGGTCAAATACCTGATCGAGTCGAAGAACCTGAAGAAGCCCTGCATCATGCATCAGGACGATGAATACGGGAAAAACGTGCTCGACGGGTTCACCCAGCAAGTCGCTGCGATGAAAATTCCGGCAGCCTCGGTGACCAGCTATAAGCGTGGCGTATCGGACTTCAGCGCTCAGGTTGCGAAGATGAAATCCGACGGCTGCGACATCGTCGTGCTCGGGACGGTCGTGCGCGAAACCATCGGCGCCATGGTGGAAGCCAAGAAGCTCGGCTGGGACGTGATATTCCTCGGCGCGACGCCGACAAACGTTCTCGAAGTCCCAGCGCTCGGCAAGGAAGCCGTCGAAGGCCTTTACGCTGCGTCGGGCTTCGAAATTCCATATGAAGATACGGCGAAGGGCAAGGTGAAGGATTGGCTCGCCAACTACAAGAAAGCCTATGGCACCGATGCGAACACGCAAGCGATCATCGGCTACAATGTGATCATGACCTTCGCCCACTACGCCAACAAGGCGGGCAAGGACTTCAACGGCAAGAAGATGCTCGACGCGCTTGAGTCCGGCGATGTGTTCCAGGATATCTTCAGTTCTCCGCCGACCAAGTTCTCGAACAGCAACCATCTGGCCACCACGATCACCCAGGTTCAACAGGTGAAGAGCGGCCGCTGGGTGCTGATGAAGGACAGTCTGTCGTTCTGATAGCTGCCTCGGGATTGCCGCAACAATTTTGCGTCGGTTCTGACAGGGCATGACTTCAATACAACGATACCCCGGGGCGGTGCTCCGGGGTATTTCGTTGCGTAGGCAACGGTCCAGAAGAGCGGCTCAGACGTCCGCCATTTTGGCTGCCCAAGTACCTAAAAACGGTGGTCAATTCCTTGCCAACCGCCGCTCGAATTGACACACTCCGCCCCAACCTGTGCCGTCTAATGGCAGAAATCAGCACAATTAAAGGCCGCTCTAGCGGCTATCGGGAGGATGACAATGTTCAATCGCCGCCGCTTTTTGTCTTTAACCGGAACTGCGATCGCAGCACCTGCGATCTTGCGCGTTACTGCCGCGAACGCTCAAGAGGTGACGCTGAAAATGCATCACTTCCTGCCGCCTGTGTCGAACGCCCACGCCAAATTTCTTAAGCCTTGGGCTGACAAGGTCGGCATGGAATCCGGCGGGCGTATCAAAATCGATATCTTTCCGTCGATGCAGCTCGGTGGCACCCCGCCGCAACTGTTCGATCAGGCGCGCGACGGCGTCGCCGATCTCGTTTGGACGCTGCCTGGCAACACGCCGGGCCGCTTCCCGAGCATCGAGGCGTTCGAGCTTCCGTTCGTTGCCAACAAGCGCGCGGCGGTGAACTCGAAAGCGCTGCAGGAATACGCCGAGGCGAACCTCAAGGACGAATTCAAGGATGTGAAGCCGATCTGCTTCTGGGCGCACGATCACGGTCTGATTCATTCGACGAGGAAAGTCGCCAACCTCGACGATCTCAAGGGCATCAAGCTTCGCTTCCCGACCCGGCTTGCGGGCGAGGCCCTGAAATCGCTCGGCGTCAACGCGATCGGCATGCCGATCCCTCAGGTGCCGGAAGCGATGGCCCAGCGCGTGATCGACGGTGCGGTTGTGCCGTGGGAAGTGGTGCCGGCGCTCAAGCTGCAGGAATTGGTCAAATTCCACGCGGAGATTCCTGGCTCCCCGACGCTCTACACCGCGACCTTTATTCTCGCGATGAACCGCGCGAAGTATGACAGCATGCCGGCCGACTTAAAGGCTGTGATCGACAAAAATTCCGGCATTGGCACGGCCGCAATCGCGGGCAACGTCTGGGACGAGCAGGCCAAGGTCGTGTCCGAGATTGTTGCCAAGCGCGGCAATACCATCACCGTGATCGATGAAGCGGAAGCCGCGAAGTGGCGCAAGACCACCGAGCCCGTCATCGAGGCCTGGCTCAAGGGAATGAAAGACAAGAATCTCGATGGTGGAAAGTTGCTCGACAATGCCAAGGCTTTGCTCGCGAAATACGAGAAAGCAGCTTAAGGCAAGATCATGAGCGGGGTTGGGGAGGCGGATGCCACGCGCGAGCGTGGCATCGACGCATTGGTGAAGTGGGTGGCGCTGGCAGGTGGCGCTCTTCTGGTCGCCGTGGCGGCGATGGTCGTCGTCAGCGTCACGCTGCGCAGCAATCTGTTCGGAATGGCCGGCGTGCCTGGTGATTTCGAGCTGGTGCAAATGATCACCGCGATCTGCGCGTTCGCGTTCCTGCCGCTGTGTCAGCTTCGGCGCGGGAATATCTTCGTCGATACCTTCACCATGAAATTTTCAGCGCGGATCAACCAGTTGATCGACGCGACGTGGGACGTCGTCTATGGCCTGGCGATGGTGCTGATTGCATGGCGTCTCGGTGTTGGCGCGATCAGTGCCTATGCGTCGGGCGAGAATTCGATGGTGCTGCGCTTTCCCGCGTTCTGGCCTGTTGTGATCTGCGCCGTGCTGGCAGGTCTCGTTGCGGTTGTGTGTTTTGTTACGGCGGTTCGCAGGACCAAAGGCCAGCAATGAGCGGCTTCACTCTGGCTATACTGGGCTTCGGTGGCATGTTGCTGCTGATGGCGTTTCGCCTGCCGATCGGGCTTGCGATGCTGCTGACCGGCAGCCTCGGTTACATTCAGCTTAACGGTCTGCTGCCGTTCCTCAACTACATCAAGACCACACCCTACGGCATCTTCGCCAACTACACGCTCTCGGTTATTCCGCTGTTCATCCTGATGGGTGCGTTCGCCGAGCGCTCCGGCCTTGCGACGGATCTGTTTCGTGCCGCCGCGGCGTTCGTTGGCCACAGGCGCGGCGGATTGGCGATGGCCGTGATCGGGGCGTGTACCGGCTTCGGCGCGATCTGCGGTTCGTCAGTTGCGACCACGGCTACCTTCGGCCGTGCGGCGTTGCCTGAGCTACGCCGCTATAACTACGATGGCGGTTTTTCGACTGGTGTCATCGCCGTTGGCGGAACGCTGGGCATTCTGATTCCGCCTTCGGTCATTCTCGTCGTCTATGCAATCTCGACCGAACAGAATATCGCCAAGCTGTTTCAGGCGGCACTCATTCCCGGTCTGCTCGCGGCTTTCTTCTACTGCGTGGTGATCGCGATCATGGTCCTGCGCAATCCGGTTCTCGGACCGGCACAGCCGCGGGTGCCGTGGCGCGAGCGGCTTGCGCCCTCGCTTGGGGTCATTCCGGCACTCGGTGTCGCTATCGTTGTGATCGGCGGCATCTATGGTGGAATTTTCACGCCGACCGAAGGCGCATCGGTCGGCGCCATCGTGATGCTGGTCATTGGCCTGCTGCGGCGAACACTCGGGATCAAGGAAATCACCGAAAGCCTTGTGCAAACCGCGGAAACCTCCGCGATGATTTTCATGATCCTGCTCGGCGCCGAGGTGTTCAATGCATTTCTGGCATTGACGCATGTTCCTGACACAGCGGCACAGATGATCGCAGGCTCCGGCTGGACCCCGTACGCTATTCTTCTAGGGCTGCTGACGTTTTACCTCATCCTTGGCGGCGTGATGGATGAGCTTGCCATGATCCTGCTGACGCTACCGGTGTTCTTCCCGATCGTTAGCGCGCTCGACTTCGGCTTCCCGACTGAAGACGTCCAGATCTGGTTCGGCATTCTTGTGTTGATCGTCGTCGGCATCGGGCTGACCGCACCGCCAATCGGTCTCAATGTTTTTGTTGTCTCGGCGATCGCAAAAACGGTTCCGATAACCGCGACTTATCGTGGCGTGCTGCCGTTTGTTGTCGCCGATGTCTTGCGGCTTGGAGTGATGGTGGCTTTCCCCGCAATCTCGCTTTGGCTGGTCAAGCTGCTCAACTGAGCCGTTTGTGCTTTGTCGCCTTGTGCGAGCTGGAAAGCGAGTTCTGCGACAAGTTCGACCGCGAGCGTATCCGGCGATGACAGCCAGCTGGCGGAAAAGGTCAGTTCGGGAATGTGGATGTCGGTTTCGATCAACTCCAGCCTTCCGCTCTCCAGTTGTCCCTCGACGATCGCGCTCGGAATGACCGCGACGCCGATGCCTTCCATCGCCATGTGAATGACGGTTGCGAGCGACGCGCTGGCATGGAGCCGGATCGATGGAAGGTCGGGCCGGTTGAACAGCGAGCGAACGATTTCATAAGGCTGGGTCTTGCGCGGAAAGGTGATGATCGGAAACCGTGCCAGATCGTGAACCGTCTTTTTGCCCTTGCCCAGTCCAAGCGCGGGGCTTGCTACGAATGAGATCGGATAGTCGCACAGAACACGGTTGCGCACCGTCGATGCCGACAAAGGCCCGAGCAAAAATGCCAGATCGATCTCTTGAGCAAGCAAGCGAGCACGCAGGTTCGGCGTGATATCGACCTCGATCTCGAGCGACAAATTAGGGTAGGCGCCGTTCACCGCCTCGATCAACCGAGACAACCACGTGTGAACGATCGTCTCCGATACACCAAGCCTCAAGACGCCGCTGGTGGCTGTGCGGGCGCGCACCACGGCCAACATTTCCGAGCGCAGCCCGATCAGCTTTTCCGCATACATCATCATCTGCCGTCCGCTCGGCGTCGGCACCGAAGCGCGCCGGTCGCGCTGCAGAAGCTTCACGCCCATCTCGTTTTCAAGTTGAGCGATACGCTGTGAAATGGCGGGCTGGGTGGTGTTGAGCTTCTGCGCTGCGCGCCGGAAGCTGCCCAGCGTGACCACCCAGAGGAATGTCTCAATCGCCTTGAAATCCACCATTGGGCCACTCGCTTATCATTAGTAATATTTATCGATATGGATCAAAAAACTCTAATCGACATTATCGTAACGACATGATCCAATCTTTGTCGAGAGCAGAAGCGGGGAGTTGCTGAAGTGGTGGCCTTGTCTGTGAAAGCGCTCCAGCGCGACACTTCGATGGAATTGCCGAGCACGACGGCGCGGCTGCTGTATCGCGCGGGCCGCGACGTGACATCGACGGCGGGGGTCGCTCCGGGATTCGTGCAAGGAAATCTTGCGATCCTGCCCGAAAAGCTTGCCGCCTCGTTTCATCGCTTTTGCCAGCTCAATCCCAAACCATGCCCGATCATCGGCATGTCGGAGGTCGGCGATCCGCGTATTCCGGCGCTCGGCATCGACCTCGATATTCGCACCGATCTGCCGCGCTATCGGATTTGGCGAGACGGCGAGCTTGTCGATGAGCCGACCGACATCATGGCGCACTGGCGCAGCGATCTCGTTGCGTTCGTGATCGGCTGCTCCTTCTCGTTCGAAGAGGCCTTGATGGCCGACGGTCTTGCGATCCGCCACATTGAGGAGGGACGCAACGTACCGATGTATCGCACGTCGGTGCCGTGTGAGCCCGCCGGGCCGTTTGCAGGCCCGCTCGTCGTCTCGATGCGCCCGTTCCGTCCCGCCGATGCCATTCGCGCGATTCAGATCACCACGCGGTTTCCAGCCGTGCACGGCGCGCCGGTGCATTTCGACAGGCCGGAGCAGATCGGCATCGCCGATTTGTCGAAGCCTGACTATGGCGATTCCGTCACCATTGCGCCGGATGAAGTGCCGGTATTTTGGGCGTGCGGTGTGACCCCTCAATCGGTCATTCTTGAATCGCGGCCGGAGTTTGCGATCACGCATTCGCCGGGGCGCATGCTGGTGACTGATCTGCGCAATACCGAGTTTTCGATCCAGTGAACGAGTCCATACCGCGAGCCGCGAACGGCACCAGTAAACATAAGGAGTGACGTCAATGAATCGTCGTGAAGTGTTGTTGGCCGGTGCGGCCATGTCTTTGGCCAGCACGTCGTTGGCAAGCACGCGTGCTTTCGCGCAGGCCGGAGCTGAAATCCCCATCGGTGTGATCTGGCCGCTCTCCGGACCCAGCGCCCAAATCGGCGTCGATGCCAAGCATGCGCTCGAGACCGCCGCCGAGATCGTCAATGGATCGTTCGATATCGATGTTCCGACCGCCAAGAATGCCGGCCTTGCCGGTCTCGGCAACGCGAAGATCAAGCTGATCTTCGCCGACCATCAGGGCGATCCGCAGAAAGGCCGCGCGGAGGCCGAGCGCCTGATCACGCAGGACAAGGTTGTTGCTCTTGTCGGTGCATTCCACTCGTCGGTGTCTGCAACGGTCAGTGCGTCATGCGAACGTTATGCCATTCCTTATCTCGCCGCTGATTCCTCGTCGCCAAGCCTGCACCGCCGTAATCTGAAGTTCTTTTTCCGCGCAGCGGCCCATGATGAGATTTTTTCGCAGGGCATGTTCGACTTCCTCGATGCCCAGAAGAAGGCCGGCAAGAAGATCGAAACCATCGGTTTGTTTTACGAAGACACGATCTTCGGAACCGACTCGTCCAATGTTCAGCGCAAGCTGGCGCAGGATCGGGGCTACAAGGTTGTCGCGGACATCAAGTATCGCTCCAATTCGCCCTCGCTCACCTCTGAAGTGCAACAGATCAAAAGCGCCGATCCGGATGTGTTGATGCCTTCAAGCTATACGACAGATTCCATCCTGCTCATGAAGACCATGGACGAACTCGGTTACAAGCCGAAGAACCTGGTCGCGCAGGCGGCGGGCTTTGCCGACAAGGCGACATTCGATGCGGTGGGAGACAAGCTAACGGGCCTTATCTCGCGCGCGAGTTTCTCGATCGACATGGCGGCGAAGCGTCCGTCGGTCGCGAAGGTCAACGAGATGTTCAAGGCGCGGGCGAACCGTGACCTCAACGACAATACTTCGCGTCAGCTGACGTCGATCCTCGTGTTGGCGGATGCGATCGATCGCGCGAAGTCCACCGACGGCGAGAAAATCCGCGCGGCGCTTGCTGCGACAGATACGCCCGGCGAAAAGACCATCATGCCGTGGAAGCGGATCAAGTTCGGCGAAGACGGCCAGAACGTCGATGCCGATCCCGTTCTGATCCAGTACATCGGCGGCAAGTTCGTCACCGTGTATCCGGAAAACGTGGCCGTTGCGGCCGCAAAATGGCCGATGAACGGCTGATCAATCGTCGGAGGGCGCTGGGCTGAAAAGTTCAGCGCCCTTTCTCTATGCGCGATGGGGCGGGGGCGAATGACAACTCAGGCGTTTCTTCAGGTTTTGGCGAGCGGCATTCTGATCGGATTGATCTATGCGCTGATTGCCGTCGGCTTGTCGTTGATCTTCGGGCTGATGGACGTCGTGAATTTCGCCCATGGCGAATTCCTGATGCTGGCGATGTACGCCATGTTCGGCTTGGTGTTTGTGACCGCGATTGATCCTGTGTTGCTGATGCCGATCGTGGTCGGTGTGATGTTTGTCGTCGGTGTTGCCGCCTATGCAGGTGTGATCCGGTTTGCGATGCGAGCGAAGGCCAATCCCGGCATGGTGCAGATTTTCGCGACCTTCGGGCTCGCGCTGGTCATTCAAGGGCTCGCGCAATACTTCTTCACGCCGGACTATCGCAACATCGGCAATTCATGGCTCGGCGGCAAAACGCTCAATCTCGGTGGCGTGTATCTGCCGTGGCCTCAGATCTATGGTGGTGTAATCTCGCTGCTCGCGTTCGGCGGGCTCTATCTTCTCATCACGCGGACCGATTTCGGCAAAGCGCTGGAAGCAACGCGCGAAGATCAGGGCGCCGTGGCGCTGGTCGGCATCGATCGTAACCGTGTGTTTGCGCTCGGCTGGGGTTTGGGCGCGGCGCTCGTCGGACTGTCGGGCGCTGTGCTTGCGGTCTTTTACTACATTTATCCGCAGGTCGGCGGACCGTTTGCCCTGATCGCTTATGTCACCGTTGCGCTGGGTGGCTTCGGCAGCATCTTTGGTGCGCTGGTTGCGGGCCTCATCGTCGGCGTGGTTGAAGCACTGACGGCGCTGATCCTGCCTCCGGCTCTGAAATCGGTCGGCGTCTATTCGCTCTATCTTGCCGTGCTGTTTGTCAGGCCGAGCGGCCTATTCGGGAGGCTGTGATGAGCGAGATCGCAGTCGCTGCGCCGAATAATTCCTTTGTTGCAAGCCGCAGGCGTCAGCTTGTCATCGCGCTGATTGTGTTCGCCGCGATTGCGTTGATCCCGCGCGCGGTTTCCGACGTCTATACGATGAACGTCCTTATTCTGACGCTGCTGTTCGCGGCACTCTCGCAAAGCTGGAACATTCTCGGCGGTTATTGCGGCCAGGTATCGCTCGGTCACGCGCTGTATTTTGGAATCGGCGCCTATGCCACCAGCATTCTGTTCGTGAAATTCGGCATCGTCGCATGGGGCGGTATGCTGGCAGGCGGTGTGCTGTCGGCGCTGGTCGCGCTGGCACTGGGATATCCGTGCTTCAGGCTTAAGGGACATTACTTCTCGATTGCGACCATTGTTATCGCCGAGATCGGCCTGCTGCTGGTTCACAACTGGGATTACGGCGGGGCGGCGCTTGGCATCCAGTGGCCATTCAATCCGGACAGCTGGTGGACGTTGCAGTTCGCCCGCGACAAGGTGCCGTACTTCTATTTCGTGCTCGGCTTGTTCGCTGTGACATGGCTGGTGACTTACGCGATCGTCGAGTCGCGGTGGGGTTACTGGTGGCGCGCGGTGAAAGACGATCCCGACGCCGCCGAAAGCCTTGGCGTCACCGTGTTCAACTCCAAGATGGGCGCTGCTGCGATCTCGGCATTTTTTACGGCGATCGGCGGTGGCTTCTATGCGGCATTTGTTTCTTACATCGATCCGGAAAGCGTGATGCATTTCCGCTTCTCGCTCCTCATGGCATTGCCGGCCGTGCTTGGCGGCGTGGGCTCGTTGTGGGGACCGGCCGTCGGCGCGCTGATTCTGATTCCGATGGCTGAACTGACGCGATCCTATCTTGGCGGGACCGGTTCGGGTCTCGATCTCGTCATTTACGGCTTGCTGGTGATGGTAGTGTCCTTGACTCAACCGGAAGGCATCATGGGTATCTTCAAGCGTTCGGCGAAAAAGGCTGACGCAAAGGTGGAGGCATGAGCAGCGGTCCCATCGTCGTCTGTGAAAAAGTGTCGCGCCGCTTCGGTGGCCTCGTTGCGAACGATTCCATCGATATGATGGTTCGCCGTGGTGAAATCCTCGGTCTGATCGGCCCGAATGGTGCCGGCAAGTCGACGCTGTTCAATCTGATCGCCGGTTCGTTTCCGCCGTCGTCGGGCAAGATCATGTTCGACGGCCGCAATATCACAGGTCTGCCAGCTGCTAAGTTATGCGCGCTCGGGATTGCGCGGACTTACCAGGTGCCGCGCTCGTTCGATTCCATGTCGGTGATCGAAAACGTCACAGTCGGCGCCTTTGTGCGTTATCCGCGCATGCTGCAGGCCCGCGAGAAGGCGATGGCAGTTCTCGACTACGTAGGGCTGTCGAACAAGGCCGATGCGGCAGGCTCTGAACTGACGCCGCCGCAGAAGCGGCGTCTGGAAGTCGCGCGTGCGCTTGCCACCGAGCCGAAACTGTTGCTGCTCGATGAAGTGCTGACGGGCCTCACGCCCGCCGAAGCCCGCGCCGGTGTTGAGCTGATCCGCAAGATCCGAGAGACGGGCGTCACCATCGTCATGGTCGAGCATGTGATGGAAGTCGTGATGCCGCTGGTCGATCGCGCCGTCGTGCTGCATCTTGGAAAGGTGCTGGCGGAAGGTGCGCCGACGGCCGTGGTGCGCGATGAGAATGTCATCGCCGCCTATCTGGGGGACCGCCGCCGTGCTGCTTGAGGTCTCCAATCTCACAACGGCCTATCGTGGTTTGATCGCGATCTCCGATATTTCCATCGCGGTCGGGGAAGGAGAAATCGTGACGGTGGCCGGTGCGAACGGCGCCGGCAAATCCACGCTGCTCAAATCGATTGCGGGAATGGAAAAGCCGAAGTCCGGCTCCGTCAGCTTCACCGGCGAGCGGATCGATACGATCCCCGCGCATCTGATTACATCGCGTGGACTGGCATACGTTCCGGAGAACAAGCGCTTGTTTCCCCGGCTGTCGGTTTACGACAACTTGCGTCTTGGCAGCTATCTGCATCGTAGCAAACCTGATCGCGAAGCGCCGCTCGAGCTTGTCTTCAAACTGTTTCCTCGTTTGCAGGAACGGCTGTCGCAACGCGCAGCGACGCTGTCGGGCGGCGAGCAGCAGATGCTGGCGATCTCGCGCGCGCTGATGACACGGCCACGGCTTCTGATGCTGGACGAGCCGTCGCAGGGCATCATGCCGAAACTGGTGGATGAGATTTTCGCTGCGATCCAGCTCATCAGAGCGAACGGCGTCACCGTGCTTCTGGTCGAGCAACGGCTGTCCGAGAGTCTGGAGATTTCCGACCGGGCCTATGTGCTGCAAACCGGGCGCGTTGTGATGAGCGGAAACGCTGCGGATGTGAAAACCAATCCCGAAGTGCGAAAGCATTACCTCGGTATTTGATAGCCGGTCATCGACATCAAAACGGCCCGGGATCACCGGGCCGTTTTTCTAGTTAAATGACAGACGTTTACTTCGTCGCCGGACAGCCGCTGTTGGCCGCCGTCTGGAAGGCTTTATCGCCGGGAACGGTAGAGACCAGCTTGTAGTAATCCCATGGCTTCTTCGATTCAGACGGCTTCTTGACTTCGAACAGGTACATGTCGTGCACCATGCGGCCGTTCGGCAAAACCTTGCCGTTCTGCGCGAAGGCATCATTCACCGGTAGCTCTTGCAGCTTTTTGGCGACGGCTTCGGTGTCCTTGGTGTTTGCGGCCTTCACAGCCTTGAGATACTGCAGCGTCGCCGAGTAGGTGCCGGCCTGGATCATGTTTGGCATGCGGCCGGTGCGCTTGAAATAGCGTTCGGAGAACTCGCGGCTCTTGTCATTCAGGTCCCAGTAGAACCCTTCTGTCAGGATCAGTCCCTGTGCAGCACCAAGCCCAAGGCCGTGGACTTCAGCCAGCGTGAGCAGCAAGCCAGCCAGCTTCTGTCCACCGGAGACGATGCCGAATTCCGCCGCCTGCTTGATTGAGTTGGTGGTGTCGAGGCCCGCATTGGCAAGACCGACGATCTTGGCCTTTGAACTTTGAGCCTGCAGCAGGAACGACGAGAAGTCCGACGAGTTCAGCGGATGCCGTACCGCGCCCAGAACTTTTCCGCCTTTCGAGATCACGACCTTCGATGTGTCGGCTTCCAGCGCATGACCGAACGCGTAGTCGGCCGTGAGGAAGTACCAGCTATCGCCGCCGGCTTCGGTCAGCGCACCACCGGTGCCGACGCCGAGCGCATAGGTGTCATAGGCCCAGTGGAAACCGTAAGGCTGACACGCATCGCCTGAGAGTCGTGAGGTTGCAGCACCCACGACGATATCGATCTTCTTCTGCTGCCGCGACAGATCGTGGATCGCGAGCGCGACCGACGAGGTCGTCAGCTCGGTGATCATGTCGACGTTTTCGACGTCATACCAGCGCCGCGCGATGCTGACCGCGAGGTCTGGCTTGTTCTGGTGATCGGCCGTCACGATCTCGATTTTCTTGCCGAGCACTTCGCCGCCGAAATCCTCGATCGCCATTTTGGCTGCTTCGAACGACCACTTGCCGCCGTAGTCGGCATAGACACCCGACTGGTCATTGAGGATGCCGATCTTCACGCCCTGCGCGGACGCGGCCACCGGCAGTGAAAGGCTGCACGCGGCGACGGCAGCGGTGAAAATTCCAAGTCGCATCGGTTTCTCCCATGGGCTCATGGAGAGCCTGTTTTTGCTTGCAGATCAGAGGCTTGAATATCTCAGCCCGCGTCGTTTGGCGCAAGCGTTTAGGCTTAGACGAAGGACCAAGGCATATCGGTCTCACGCAGGCGTGAGTCACGGGAATAAACCGATGCTCTGGTTCCTGCGGCGCGCTGTCACTGCTGCGTCGCAAAACCGTCGAGTCAGAGTCAAACGAAGCAGGCATGTTCCGCCCGATTCGGCAGATCGTTTTCAGGCCAAGTGGAAACCGGTTAGCCGCAGAAAATGCTCTCAAACAATACCTTGCGCGTATTCTTATCGCAAAACCGGGATCCACTTTTGCGGAATACGCGCCAAAGGGCGCTGAATGCGATTGGGACGTGGCGCAAAGCCGCTGACACGACGCCGGTTTCTGACCGGGACGGCTGCCGCAGCGGTTGCTGGCCTCGCAATGCCATCGATCAGCCGCGCAGCGGACCGGCCGGAGCTTTCGTTCGGGCTGCAGTCCGGCGACGTGTCCGCCGACACTGCGATCGTGTGGGCGCGCGCCGACCGGCCATCGCGGATGCTGATCGAAGCTGCGACCAGCGACAGTTTCAAGGACATCGTGGCGTCCACTTTCGTCGATGCGCTGCCGGAAAGCGACTTCACCGGCAAGGCGTTG
This sequence comes from Hyphomicrobiales bacterium, assembly GCA_021732625.1. Lineage (GTDB taxonomy): Bacteria > Pseudomonadota > Alphaproteobacteria > Rhizobiales > Xanthobacteraceae > SG-bin9. The sequence goes on along the minus strand of JAKFUP010000166.1, from coordinate 1,861 downwards.
CTCGACGATCTGCCGCCGGATCAGGATATTTTCTATCGCGTGAGATGCCAGAACTTGTCGTCGCCGACGATTATCGGTCCGGCGCAGGTCGGACGATTTCGCTCGGCGCCGGCTTCGCGGCGTTCGGTCTCGTTTGCGTGGTCGGGCGACACCGCGGGGCAGGGGTGGGGAATCGACGAAGCGCATGGCGGCATGCGCACCTATGCGACAATGCTCAAACATCGCCCCGATTTCTTCATTCACTCCGGCGATTGCATTTATGCCGACAGTCCGATCCAGCGTGAGTTGAAACTGCCGAACGGAGATATCTGGCGGAACGTCGTGACGGAGGACAAAGCGGAGGTCGCGCAGACGCTCGCGCAGTTTCGCGGCAACTACAAATACAACCTGCTCGATACCAATGTGCGGGCTTTCAATGCCGAAGTCCCTGTTTTCGCGCAGTGGGACGATCATGAAGTCGCCAACGACTGGTGGCCGCTGCGCGCGCTCGATGAGCCCGGATACTCCGAACGCAGCGCGCTGGCGCTTGCCGCCCGTGCCTCGCGCGCGTTTCACGAATACATGCCGACGCGGCAGACGCTCGCGGAAGCAGGGCGTGTCTATCGCAGAATGAGCTACGGTCCGTTGCTCGATGTGTTCATGCTCGACATGCGCAGCTATCGCGAGTCCAACGAAGCCGCGCCGCATGATGGCCATGCACCGCTGCTCGGTGCAAAGCAACTGGCGTGGTTGAAAAAGGAAATCGCGCGCTCGCAGGCCACGTGGAAGGTGATCGCGGCCGATCTGCCGATCGGGCTGGTTACACCCGATGGCGTTGCTGGGGGCAATGGGTCGCCGGCCGGACGCGAGCATGAGATCGCGGACCTGCTGTCTTTCATGAAACGCGCCGGGGTCCACAACACGGTCTGGCTCACTGCCGACATGCACTATACGGCCGCGCATTATTACGATCCGGACAAGGCCGTGTTTCAGGATTTCGATCCGTTCTGGGAATTCGTCTCCGGGCCGCTGCATGCGGGAACGTGGATGCCGGCGCCGCTCGACAACACGTTCGGGCCGTCGGTGCGCTACCAGAAAGGCTGCACCAGGGAGCAGGGCGAGAATCTCGCGCCGTGCTTCGGCTTGCAGTTTTTCGGTCTGGTCGAGATCGACGGCACGACGGGTGTGATGACCGTCAATCTCAAGGACGTCGATGACCATAACCTCTGGTCGATCGACATCGCTCCGCAGCCGGCAAGCCGTCCGGCGTCGATCGCGCAGCGGGTGTAACAATATTTTTCCTCGATTCTGTTTTCGAATAGCTACGAAGTTTTCCGTCATTCCGGGTCGCGCTCACTTATCCTCACTGTCATTCCGGGGCGCGAGCAATTGCGGACTTTCTTTCCCTCCCCCTTGTGGGGAGGGTCGGCCGAAGGCCGGGGTGGGGGGTTGAGCCGACGATGCGCGACCCCCACCCGGCGCTCCGTTCGCGATGCTCACTTGCGCCACCCTCCCCACGCTCCGCGGGGGAGGGAAATCACGAGCGTCATTTTTCAGGCATGCCTCATCGCCCCTGTTGTTTGAGGCATCGCGCGTGGCGCTTGCGCCATTCGCGCAAAACAAAACCCGCGCCTTCCTCCAAACGTGTTTGATCGCCCCTGTTGTTTGAGGCATCGCGCGTGGCGCTTGCGCCATTCGCGCAAAAGAAAAACCCGCGCCATGGTCCACACGTGCAACATCGCCCCTGTTGTTTGAGGCGCGGGGGCGCCTTTTGCGCGCGCGGGATTTTTCCCGTTCGCGCCAGCATAGAGTCGTCCCTACCCTCATGAGAGGGCGCGCGGAACGCCGGACGCGCGATGCGTCCGCAGCCTCGTGTGTAAAA
>JAKFUP010000066.1 GCA_021732625.1 Hyphomicrobiales bacterium | reverse complement strand
ACCGACGACATGCGCTCCTTGATCGCACGCTCCATGCGCAACAGACCGATGCGATACTGATTTTCCATCAGCTCGCCCACTGAGCGCACACGGCGGTTGCCAAGATGGTCGATGTCGTCGATCTCGCCCTTGCCGTCGCGCAAATCCACCAGCGTCTTGATGACGGAGAGGATGTCTTCCTTGCGCAGCGTGCGATGGGTATCCGGCGCATCGAGGTCCAGGCGCATGTTCATCTTGACGCGGCCGACCGCAGACAGGTCATAGCGCTCGCTGTCGAAGAACAGCGACTGGAACATGTTCTGCGCGGAGTCGAGCGTCGGCGGCTCACCCGGACGCATCACGCGATAGATGTCGAACAGCGCGTCTTCACGCGTCATGTTCTTGTCGGCGTTGAGCGTGTTGCGGATGTACGGCCCGACGTTGACATGATCGATGTCAAGCATCGGCAGTTCTTTGTAGCCGTGCTCGACAAGACCCTTCAGCGACTTCTCGGTGATCTCGTCGCCCGCCTCGGCGTGGATTTCGCCGGTCTTCGGATTGACGAGGTCTTCCGCGAGATAGTTGCCGACGATTTCTTCGTCCGACATGCGCAGAGCCTTGAGACCCTTTTCCTGAAACTGGCGCGCAGCGCGAACAGTGAGCTTCTTGCCGGCTTCGAGAACAACCTTGCCGGAGTCGGCATCGATCAGGTCATTGATGGTCGAGTAGCCACGGAAGCGGGTGGCGTCGAACGGCACGCGCCAGCCTTCCTTTTCCTTGGCGCTGGCGGCCTTGGCGCGCTTGAACGCAATCTTCTTGTAGAAGGTCGACAGAATCTCTTCGCCGTCGAGGCCGAGGGCGAACATCAGCGATGTCACCGGAATCTTGCGGCGGCGGTCGATACGCGCAAACACGATGTCCTTGGCGTCGAACTCGATGTCGAGCCACGACCCGCGATACGGAATCACGCGCGCGGCAAACAGCAGCTTGCCCGACGAGTGGGTCTTGCCCTTGTCGTGATCGAAGAACACGCCGGGCGAACGATGCATCTGCGAGACGATGACGCGCTCGGTGCCGTTGACGATGAAGGTGCCGTTCATGGTCATGAGCGGGATATCGCCCATGTAGACGTCCTGCTCCTTGATGTCCTTGACGGAGCGCGCGCCGGTTTCCTCGTCGATATCGAACACGATCAGGCGCAGCGTCACCTTGAGCGGTGCCGCGAACGTCATGCCGCGCTGGCGGCACTCGTCGACGTCGTACTTCGGCGGCTCGAATTCGTAGCGAACGAATTCCAGCATCGATGTGTTGGAGAAATCCGAGATCGGAAACACCGACCGGAACACCGCCTGCAGGCCCTCGTCGAGCCGTCCGCCGACGGGCTCGTCCACCATCAGGAACTGGTCGTAGGATGCCTTCTGAACCTCGATGAGGTTCGGCATCTCGGCGACTTCCTTGATGTGTCCGAAAAACTTGCGAACGCGTTTGCGACCGGTGAACGTCTGCTGCGCCATCTTGGCCTCTCATTACGCCGCCCGATGGGGCGGACCTTCCGAAGTACGACGCGACAGTCGCCCCCGGGTTTAAATCCGAACGCTGCAGGCCCGGAAAACCAGACCCTCAACGCAAAATGACGCGCGAGACGCCGCTAAGCGCCCTGCCCGTCGAAACCCTTGTCTTACAACCTGTAAGAGCCCGAAATTGCCGCTCTCCTGCCGGCCTGCTGGAAACCCGTAACCGATTCCCCGTGCAAACCGCGATTTCGTGCCTCCCGCCCGATATAGGCGGTTTCTGCGACGATTCGAGGCCCCGTTGAACCAAAAATCGTCACACATTCTTGTGTCTGGCAGCGGCCGGGCCGAAACCCGGCCGCTGCAGTATCTGTATTGATCCCCGGGTCCGGCGTTGCTCGCCCGAGGATTTCGCTCAAGTAACCGCTGGTTACTTGAGCTCAACCTTGGCGCCAGCCTTCTCGAGCTGAGCCTTGATCTTCTCGGCTTCGTCCTTGCCGACGCCTTCCTTGACCGCCTTCGGAGCGCCTTCGACCAGGTCCTTGGCTTCCTTGAGGCCAAGACCGGTGATCGCACGCACTTCCTTGATGACTTCGATCTTCTTGTCGCCGGCCGCAGCCAGCACGACCGAGAACTCGGTCTTTTCTTCAACAGCAGCGGCACCAGCGCCGCCGCCAGCCGGACCGGCAACCGCAACAGCGGCAGCAGCCGAAACGCCCCACTTTTCTTCAAGCATCTTGGCGAGGTCGGCAGCTTCGAGCACGGTCAGGCTCGAGAGGTCGTCTACGATCTTCTGTAAGTCAGCCATTGATCTGTTTCCTTAAGCGTATCTGTTCGAACCAGGTTGATGATGCGAAGGGCCTCACGCCGCTTCGCTCTTTGAGGCATATGCCTGAACCACGCGGGCGAGCTTGACCGCCGGCGCGGTGGAGAGCTGGGCGATCTTGGTCGCGGGCGCCACGAGGAGGCCAACGATCTTTGCGCGCAATTCATCCAGTGACGGCAGCGAGGCAAGCGCCTTGACGCCATCGAGATTCAGGACAGTTTTGCCCATCGAGCCGCCGATGATGACGAACTTTTCGTTCGTCTTGGCGAACTCGACGGCAACCTTCGGCGCAGCCACGGGATCGTCGGAAGTGGCGATCACGGTCGGCCCCTTGAGCATGGGGCCGATGGCAACGACGTCGGTGCCTTCAAGAGCAATTTTGGCGAGACGGTTCTTCGAGACCTTCACCGAGGCGCCAGCCAGCTTCATCTGCGTGCGCAGCTTCTGCATCTGGGCGACGGTCAGGCCGGAATACTGAGCAACGATCGCGACGCCGGTGGCCTTGAAGGCCGTATTCAGCGACTGGACCGCCTCTTTTTTTGCCGCTCGTTCCACAGCAAGCTCTCTCCGGTTGGCGGTCTTCGCGAAACGCTGGACCGCCGGGTTGCACCCGCCGTCCGGCCTTCCAAATGGACCCGGACAAACCGGTTTCCACGCGTCGGGCAGGACGACACTTCAGTAGCCTGCCCTCCCGAGCTTCACAGCGCGGGGTGTCGAGGTTCGAACCCGATACGACTCACATGCCGTTTGCACGGCAGATGAGAAAAAATCCGGTCTTCACCCGTCTATGCTGGACATTAAGCAGGGTCGGCCAATGGCCTTGCCTGCACCCGCAGTCTTGGACAGGATCCCGGCCATCCGAAGATGACCGCCGCACGAAAACCATCAAAATCAGACAGTTACAGGACTTCTTGCCTCAGCTGACAATCCAAACGGATGTGCGATGAGGAAAGCTCTCCTAACGGTTTGGTTTTTTGGAAACATGCAAGGACGCGCCAGCCAAAGCCAGCACGCCCGGAAAGGGTTCTTTAACGGGTCAATTGCCGCTTGCCAAGGGCAAAATCCGGGCAATTTTGCCGGGCTGGTTTGGCGGCAAAAAGAACCTTCCAGCCCTCTGCCGCCGCACCGCCGGATCAACCCTTCGGACAGCTCGCCCCAGCGTCCACCCAGGCCTTGATCAGCGCCCCGAACTCCTTCTGGGTTCCGGGTGCCGGTGTCCGGTTAGGACCGGGCGACCAGGCCCAGCCGACCAGATCGTCCTCGGCCATGTGCTTGACGAGAGCGGCGAGCGTCAGATCGCCGTTGCGCTTGCGATCCTTGATCTGCTCGCAAATCTGGCCGAGCGATTTGCCCTGCCACGCCATCTCCTCCGGCGCGAGGTGCCATTTCGGATTGCCCGGCACACCGGCCGCATCGAAATTGGCTTCGCGATGGCACGTCGTACACATCATGCCCGGCGCGCCCAGCCCCCCCTCGCCGCGAACCACCAGCGGCTGATGCGGACGCATCCGGTCGGTCTGGGTCGGCCGCTCGGTCGCGGGATGGCAATTCATGCAACGCGGCGACTGGATGACTTTTCCAGCTTCCTGAAACAACGCCACCGCGCGCTGCTGCTTGTTCTTGATCTTGTCGAAGCTCGTCACCGGCTGCAACTTGAGCGCCGGCTGAATAGCGGCGTCAGCATCGCTCAACAGCGAGCCATGAGCGAACACAAGAATGCCCGTGGCGAATGCACCCGCCGCCACAGCCAGCATCGCGCTTTTCAAACTAAACGAACCCATCATACGGATGCCCCCGGCACCATCGGCAATTGCCGCGGCCGCTTCAGTCCAAGTTTCGCGAGTGCATTGGCAACGGCAGGCCCGATCGGCGGCACACCGGGTTCGCCGACGCCGGTCGGCTTTTCGGTGGACTGAACGATGGTGACCTCGATCTCCGGCATCTCGTTGATGCGCAGCGACCTGTAGGTGTCGAAATTGCCCGATACCGGCCGGCCGTCCTCGAGCGGAATGTCGGCGTAGAGAATGTGACCGAGACCGAAGCCGATCCCGCCTTCCATCTGCGCGCGGATGATGTCCGGATTGACGGCGACGCCGCAATCGACCGCACACCAGACCTTGTGCACCTTCGGCCCGTCGTCCGTCATCGACAGTTCGACGACCTGCGCAACGAACGTGTTGAAGCTCTCGACCACGGCGATGCCGCGCGCGCGGCCCGGCGCCAGCTTTGCGTTTTTCCAGTCTGACAGTTCGGCGACCGCCTTGAGCACGCCCGCGTGACGCGGCTTCTTGCTCATCAGCGCGAGGCGGCCTTCGACCGCATCGATACCCGCGGCTTCCAGCAATTCATCGACAAAGGCTTCGACCGCATAACCGGTGTGGGTGTGGCCAACCGACCGCCACCACAGCACGGGAACGCCGATCTCGACCTGATGCAGATCGCAACGGAAGTTTTCGACGTCGTAGGGAATCTCGTTCGATCCCTCATAGACAGTTGCATCGAGACCGTTCTTCATGGTCATCGCTTCGAACGGCGATCCCTTCATGATCGATTGGCTGACGATGGTATCGGTCCATGCGACGATCTTCTTGTCGCGAACAAGACCACGCATCCGGTGCAGAGCGAAGGGACGATAATAGCCGCCACGCATATCGTCCTCGCGCGTCCAGACGACCTTGACTCCGGGGCCCGGCCCGATCGCCTTCGCCACGCTCGCCAGTTCGAATGCGATATGCGTTGTCTGCTGCGCACGGCGGCCGAAGCTGCCGCCGGCCAGAATCGTTTTCAGATCGATGTTCTCCGGCTTGACGCCGAGCACTTGCGCCATCACCGCCATGTCGGGTGTCGGAAACTGGCTGCCAAAGCGTGAGACGACTTTCTCGCCGTCCCACTTGAGATATGAATTCAGCGGCTCCATTGCCGCATGCGCGAGATACGGAAAGACAAACTCCGCCTCGACGATACGGCCGCCGCCCTTGGCGAACTCCGCATCGACCGCACCTTCCTCCTTCACGACCTTGCCGGGCGTGTTCGATAGCATGCGGAATTCGGACAGCAATTGACCCGTGCCGCGCTTCTCCGCCTTGCTGTCGTCCCATGTTACCTTGAGCGCTTCGCGGCCCTTCCGCGCCGCCCAGAAGCCCTTGGCGTAAACCGCGACGCCCATCGGCACCTGCTTCACATCGACCACGCCCGGAATGGCTTTGGTCGCGCTCGCATCGAACGAGGCGACCGTGCCGCCGAACCGCGGTGACCGCGCAATCAGCACGGTCAGCATGTCCGGTTCGTTGATGTCCATGGTGTAGACAGCGCTGCCGTTCGACTTCGCCGCACTGTCGAGGCGCTTCACCACGCCTTCTTTTCCGATCAGCTTGAATTGTGACGGATCCTTGAGCTTGGGATTCTCCGGCAACGGCTGCTGATTGGCCTTCGCGGCGAATTCGCCGAAGCGACCTTCCTTGCCGGACGAATGACGGATCACGCCGTTCTCGACGGTGATCTCTTCTGCCGGGACATTCCATTCGGCTGCCGCTGCACTGACCAGCATCGCGCGCGCGGACGCGCCGACCTTGCGCATCTGTTCGAACGAATTGGCAATGGCAGTCGAGCCGCCGGTGCCTTGCACGCCGAACGCCAGATTCTTGTACAGCCCCGGATTGGACGGCGCGTGATCGGCCCGCATCTGCGACCAGTCGGCATCGAGTTCTTCCGCCACCAGCGTCGCCATGCCGGTGAAAGGCCCCTGACCCATCTCGATGTGTTTGCAGAGCACAGTCACAGTGTTGTCCGAGCCGATGATCAGAAACGTGTTCGGCGTGATGTTGATGGAAGCCGCCGGCGGCTGCTGTGCAAACGCTTTGCCGCCGCGTGCGAGATAAACGCCAAGTGCGAGACCGGCCGCGCCGGTCTTCAGGATCGAACGCCGCGACAGGCGCGTTGCGTCTTCGACACTCATGCGCGCAATGGCTTGCGGGAGTTCGGTTGCGACTGATGAATTTTGGGAGCGAATGTTCATGGCGCTAGTACCCCGTTTCCGAAGTTCGTAAATCATTGCAGCGCCCTCGCGACGAACTTCGGAAACGAAAGGGTACTAGCAATTTCAAAATTTAGTACCGCTTACGATCTGACGTTACTGGTCGCGGACTTGCGGCAAAGGTGCAAAAACATCAGATCGGCGGTACTAGCCCTCCAGCGACTTGGCTGCATCGTGAATCGCGGCGCGGATACGAACGTAAGTGGCGCAGCGGCAGATGTTGCCGTTCATGGCGAGGTCGATATCGCGATCGGTCGGCTTGGCGTTGATTTCAAGGAGCGACGTGGCGCTCATGATCTGTCCGGACTGGCAGTAACCGCATTGAGGGACATCGAGTTTGACCCACGCCTTCTGAACGGCGAGCGCCTCCTTGCTCTTCAGACCCTCGATGGTGGTGATCTCGTCGGCGCCGACTGCCGAGACCGGCATCGAGCAGGAGCGGACCGGAAGGCCGCCGACAAAAACAGTGCAGGCGCCGCATTGCGCAACGCCGCATCCATACTTCGTGCCGGTGAGACCGACGCTTTCGCGGATGGCCCAAAGCAGAGGCATATCCGGATCGGCATCGATGGAATGGGATTGTCCATTAATCTTGAGTGTGAGCTGCGTCATCACGCACCCCCTGCGGTTGGTGCGTCATCACGCACGCTGGGTAGGATGCAGTGCAGTATCGTGGACTCGTTCTAAAGAGCAACGACTTACCGCTGTGAGCCGCTCACAATAATTTTTGCGGTTGCGGCGGAACGATCTCTTGTCCGGCGCATTTCCAATGCTTACCGCGAAATTTGTCGCAACCGCGTCACATCACCGGGTTTGCCATACCCTTGCTGGCAAAGAACGCGGTGAGGTTGGCGATCACGCAATTCTGCATGCCCTGATGGGCCTCAAGGGTGTGCCCACCGATGTGCGGTGTCACAATCACATTCGGGAATTCGCTGAGCGCATCGGGCTTGTGCGGTTCGACCTCGTACACGTCCAGACCTGCGCCCGCGATGGTCTTGTCGCGCAACGCCGCGATCAACGCCTTCTGATCGATCGTCGAACCGCGTGAGATGTTGACGATGGTGCCGTTCGACCCGAGTTTCTTCAGCATGCCGGCATTGATGATGTGCTGCGTATCCGCGCCGGCACGCACCGCGACCATCAGGATGTCGCACCACTCCACCAGAGCGTCGAGCGTCGGATAGTAGGTGTAAGGCAGGTCATCGTACTTCGTGCGGTTGAAGTAACCGACGTTCATCTCGAATGCGGCAGCGCGTGACGCAATCTTGCGGCCGATCGCGCCCATGCCATAGACGCCAATTCTTGCCCCAGGCATGCCCATCAGCGGAGCCATCTGCGGCGATGGCATTGCCGACGCCCAGCCGCCGGAGCGCACATACTGATCGCCCGGAATAATGCGGCGCGTGACGGCCAGCATCAAAGTCATTGCCAGATCGGCAACCGCCGATGCATTCGCCGCGGGACTGTTACCGACAAGAATGTTTCGGTCTTTCGCAGCTTGCAAATCAATACCGTCATAACCCGTGCCGTAGCAGACGATGGCGCCGAGCTTCGGCAGCATGTCCATCACATCGCCGCCAAGTTTTTGGCCGCCGGCGGTGATCAGCGCGCGCACATTCGCAAGCTGCTCCTTGGTAAAAACCGTCGATGGCGGTTTGCCGCCCGCGTCGATCAGGTCGAACTTTTCGCCGATGCGCACCATCAGGCTTTTCGGAAAACGCGAATAGACCAAAACCGGATCGGACATGAAAGGCCTGCGGTGAAGGGAAACAAATCAAAGAGAAGCGAGAATCACATCTTCCAAATGGCGCTCAAAAACAAAAGGCGGAACTGGACATGGCCCGGTTCCGCCTTTTGCAGAGCTCAGTCATTGCGAGGAGCAAAGCGACGAAGCAATCCAGTCCTTTTACAGCTCTGAATTGCTTCGCTTCGCTCGCAATGACGAAAAATGTTAGCTCAGCGTGCCCGTATCGATCTTCACGCCAGGCCCCATGGTGGAGGAAACCGCCACGCGCTGGATGTAGGTGCCCTTTGAACCAGCCGGCTTCGCCTTCGCCACCGCGTCGGCCAGCGCCTTGATGTTCTGGACCAGCTTTTCTTCGGTGAAAGATGCCTTGCCGATGCCAGCCTGAATGATGCCAGCCTTTTCGACACGGAATTCGACCGAACCGCCCTTGGCGCCCTTCACGGCGCCGGCAACGTCCATGGTCACGGTGCCGATCTTCGGATTCGGCATCATGCCACGCGGGCCGAGCACCTTACCGAGACGACCGACCAGCGGCATCATGTCCGGTGTGGCGATACAACGATCGAAATCGATCGCACCGCCCTGCACCTTCTCGACGAGGTCTTCCGCGCCAACGACATCGGCACCGGCAGCCTTCGCCTCTTCAGCCTTGGCGCCACGCGCGAATACGCCGACGCGCAGTGTACGGCCGGTGCCGTTCGGCAATGTGACGACGCCACGCACCATCTGATCCGCGTGACGCGGATCGACGCCGAGGTTCATGGCGACTTCGATGGTCTCGTCGAACTTCGCCTTGGCGCGTTCCTTGACCATCTTCACGGCTTCCGCGAGCGGATAGAGCTTCTCGCGATCGACGCCCTCGCGGGCCTTTGTGATCTTCTTACCTGCTGCCATGATCGTTACCCCACAACCTCGATGCCCATCGAACGGGCGGAGCCCTCGACCATCTTCATGGCCGACTCAATGGTGTCGCAGTTCAGATCCTTCATCTTCGCCTGAGCGATTTCACGGACCTGAGCCGACGTCACCTTGCCTGCCTTGTCGCGGCCGGGCGCTTTCGACCCGGACTCGATCTTCGCCGCCTTCTTGATGAAGAACGACATCGGCGGCGTGCGCATTTCGAAGGTGAAGGAACGATCCGCATAAATGGTGATAACCACCGGGATCGGGGTGTTCTTTTCTTCTTTCTGCGTCTGGGCGTTAAACGCCTTGCAGAATTCCATGATGTTGAGACCGCGCTGACCGAGCGCGGGACCGATCGGAGGCGACGGATTCGCCGCTCCCGCCGGCACCTGCAATTTCAGGTATCCGGTAATCTTCTTTGCCATCGTTTACTCCTCTTTCCGGCCCGCACGATTGCGGACCTTTCAGGGACCGTGGTCCGGTTCAGATGCGAGTGGCGCTCGCACATCCCCTTCCACGGCATTCCGGAAGAGCTTTCGCTCTTCCCTTCTTGTCATCACCGGGCTTGTCCCTGTGATCTCGATAAGGAAGGCACCCCCACCTTATCGGGATGACCGGCACAAGGCCGGTCGTGACGAAAAACTCAAACCTTCTCGACCTGCGCGAACTCGAGTTCGACCGGCGTTGCACGTCCAAAGATCGACACTGCGACCTTCACGCGCGAACGGCCTTCGTCGATTTCCTCGACCACGCCGGAGAACGATGCGAACGGACCATCGGCCACGCGGACGTTCTCGCCGATCTCGAAAGACACCGACGGCTTCGGACGTTCAACGCCTTCCTGCACCTGATGCAGGATACGCATCGCTTCGGCTTCCGAGATCGGCATCGGCTTGTTGTCGGCGCCGAGGAAACCTGTGACCTTCGGCGTATTCTTGATCAGATGAAACGCCTCGTCGGTCAGCTTCATCTTCACCAGTACGTAGCCCGGGAAAAACTTGCGCTCGGCGTCGACCTTGCGGCCGCGGCGCACTTCCGTGACCTTTTCGGTGGGGACCAGCACCTGCTCGAACAGCTCTTCGAGGCCGCGCTGCTTGGCCTGCTCGCGAATGGATTCGGAGACCTTCTTCTCGAAGTTCGAGTAGGCGTGAACGATGTACCAGCGCATATCCATGTTTTAAATTCCGTGCGCTCTGTTTTGTTTGAGCATGACCTTGCCGGAAAACCGGTTTCCACTTTTCCGGGTCATGCTCTAGGTTTTGATGCCGAGAATAAGTGTCACCAGCACGCGAATGATCTGATCGGCGAGGAAGAAGAACACCGACGATACTGCGACCATGATGAACACCATGATCGTGGTGATCATTGTCTCGCGGCGGGTCGGCCACGTGACCTTGTTGGTCTCGTCCCGCACTTCCTGTAAAAACTTGAACGGGCTGAAAGCCATCGTCTGTAATCCGCGTCCGTGATGCCGTATGACTAGATGCCGTATGAGTATTAGCGTATCGGCGTCGTGCAACTCTGTTTTTCGGAATCCGGACAGCCCTCTCGCGCGCCCAATCCTCTTTCGAAGGATGAGCCGCCAAGCGGGCTCGATTGTCCGGGGAATTCAAAGCCGCGCCGGATATCCGTCAAACGGGCCGGCAGCGAGTGCCGCTTGGTACTGCGGACAGACCCAAAGGTCAAGGTGAGCCAAGACACATGCCTGGAACCAATAGCCGCAATTGCGGCGGGCGAACTCCGACGATTCAAGGGCTTAACTGGCAGGGGCGGCAGGGCTCGAACCTGCGACAACCGGTTTTGGAGACCGGTACTCTACCAACTGAGCTACACCCCTACGTGACGGTTCTATAGCGAACGGTTTTGGCGGCGTCACGCCCTCTGAGGTCCTCGCGCCGCAGATTCCGGCTACCCGCAGCGTCCGGCTCAAAGCGGTCCGCGGTGCCCGCGCCACTGCTGGTTACGATCCGATTGGTGGTACGGGGCTGGCGCTTAAGCCCATTGCCGAGCCTCATCGCGACTCGAGATCGCGGACAATTGTGACACGTCTACCCAACGGTAGCGCATCACCCGTGATTACGAACGATCTGCGCATTTTACAATCGCACAAGCGACCAGCTATTAATAACATCAGATCAAGCGGAGAAAATCGCGGCGTGCCTTATGGCAACTTCATCCGACGATTGTCACTGACGCATCGCCTCGCGGCGCTGACACTCGTGGCTTCCCTGCCCGGCCTCATTGCATTGATCTACAATGCCGTCGATCTGCGCAACTCACGCTACGCCGAGGTCCGCATCGAGGCTTTGCGCAACACCCAGTTCGTCGTGTCCGAGATCGATCAGATCTTCGATGGCATTCAGGGCGTGATGGCTGCCGTCTCGCAGGCGGCCGAGGTCAGATTGTCCGAAGCGGCCGTGTGCTCGGATTATCTCTGGCGCGTCCATGGCAAGCTCGAGTCGCTGACATCGATTGTCATCGTCAATGTCGACGGCTCGATCCGCTGTTTCGGCGGCGCGGCGATCTCGACGCCTAACCTCAGCGACCGCGATTACATTCGTGACGCAATCAGCAGCCGCAAATTCTCTATCGGCTCGTATACGCAAAGCCGTCTTTCCAACCGCAACATCATCCCCGTCGCGCTGCCGATCCTCAACGGCGACGCCATCGATGGCGTCGTGCTCGCCGGGCTCAATCTCGAATGGTTCGGCGCACAACTCAAGGAGCGCGGCGTCGCCCGTGGTGGCTCGGTTTCGGTGGTCGACCGCAACGGCATCATCGTATCGCGCGAGCCGATGCCGGAACAATTCGTCGGCAAACCGGTCGGCGAACGCGGCGCCGAGTTGTTGAAGTCCCCAGGGGCCGACGTCCGCAACATCGTCAACATCGACGGTGTCGAGCGCATCACCGGCTTCGTACCGTCATCGTTGACGCCGTTTGGCCTGTTCGTCTCGACAGGCGTCTCCCGGCAGGAAGCGTTCGCGCCGATCGAGCGTGCGGTTCGCGCCAGCATTCTTCTATTCGCCTTGGGAAGCCTCGTCGCGATCACGCTGGCCTGGCTCGTCGGTGACGGCATCATCCGCCGCCCGTTGACGCGCATGGTCGCTGCGGCCGAGGCATGGCGGCGCGGACAGGACAGCCGGCCGGCCACGCAACGGCGCAACGAATTCGGTATTCTCGACCAAACCTTCGATCACCTGATGGAGGAGAACGCCGCGCGGCAGGAAGAGCGCGACGCGGCCGAGGCACAGCGCGAGATTCTCGTTCACGAACTCGCACATCGCGTCAAGAACACGCTGGCGACGGTTCAGTCGATCGCATCGATGAGTTTCCGGCAAAGTCAGGGGCCGGAGGCATTGCGCGGCTTTCAGGATCGCCTGCAAGCGCTGGTGCGCGGCCACGACCTGCTGACGCAAAAGGACTGGAAACACGCCGATCTGTCGGAGGTAGTGAAGGTCGCAGTCGCTCCGGTCAACGAAAAGCACGGTCATCGGATCTTATACTCCGGACCGCCCGTCGATCTGCCGCCGACCACGGCAGTTCCGATGGCGATGATCCTGCACGAACTTTGCACCAACGCGATGAAATACGGAGCGCTATCGAATGCCGACGGGCTGGTGACGATCCGCTGGACCGCCACGCCGGACGAGCGCGGCGATGCAATCAGCATGATCTGGAGCGAGGAGAAAGGGCCGCCGGTGCAGCCGCCATCGCAGGAGGGCTTCGGCTCAAAACTGATCTCGAATCTGACGAAGCAAATGCACGGCAGCTTCGAACCGCGCTATGCGCCGTCCGGTCTGGCCTGTCACATCAGCCTGATCTCGCCCAAATACGAGCTGCGCGATTGAGCGCGCGGACATCAGGGTTAATAAACTATTGACGCTCGACAGCTAGAATATGCGGCAGATTTTCTCAGACCCCGGCCGCATCCCAATGATCAAATTCAGGTCCATCTCCATCCGCATCATGGTCGCCATCTCGCTGGTCGCCGCTGCATCCTGCGCGGCCATCTCGGCGTTCGGCCTCTGGCGTCAGCAAGCAACCGCCGAACTTGCCCTGGATCGGGAGTTGCGTGCCGACTACGCCAATATGACAGCGGCGATGGAAGGCGAAGCGCGCAACGTCCTCGGCGTTGCGAGAGCACTTGCGACAATGCCTGAAGTCAAATCCGTGGTTGCGTCGGGAAATCGCGAAGCGACCTTCAAACTGCTGGGCGACGCACTGGCGGATATCAAGCCGCTCGGCATCGAACTGATTACCATTCAGACGCCACCGGCCATCGTCTTTGCGCGAGTGCACAATCCCAAGGTGTTCGGCGACGACATCTCCAAGCGGCGCAAAATGATTCTGAAGGCTGTTGAGACACGCAAGCCGGTCAGCGGCGTCGAAGCCGGCCTCGACGTTCTGAATATTTTCGGCACCGCGCCTCTCATGCAGGGCGACAAGCTTATCGCGGTGGTCGATGTCGGAGCGCCGTTCGGCAAGACATTCGTCCAAACCATGAAGTCGCGTTTCGGCGTGGACGTCGCGATCCATCAGCTTGGCGGCGACGCTGTCAAAACTCTCGCCTCGACGATCGACAGCCCGCAGCCTTCCAGGGAATCGATGCAGCGCGTGCTTGGCGGGGAAACCGTCATTCAATCCGGCGAACTGAGCGGCCGTCCAGTCGCCACGACGCTTGGACCGATCAAGAGCTTCTCGGGAGACCCTATCGCCGTCGTCGAGATTGTCCGCGACGCCAGTGCTTACCGCGATCTGGCGCGCAGCTCGGCTGCCTGGCTGGCGGGCGGCGCCCTCGCCGCCGTCATTGTCGCCGGCCTGATCGCTGCATGGCTCGGACGCGGCATGGCGAAACCGATCCTCGCTCTCGAAGGCGCGATGCGCCAGATGATTGCCGGGCAGCATGAGATTGCGATTCCCGGCGCCGCGCGCAGCGACGAAATCGGCTCCATGGCGCGTGCGCTCGATGTGTTCAAGGACGGACTGATCGAGACCGCCAATCTGCGGGTATCGCAGGAACAGCAGCGCGGCGCGTCCGAAGAGGAGCGCCGGGCCACGCTGCACGCGCTTGCGTCCCGTTTCGAAAGCGGTGTCGGCGGCGTGGTCGAATCCGTCGGCAGTGCAGCGGCGGAATTGCGCGTCACGGCGGAATCCATGGCCTCGATCGCGGCCGACGCCACACACAAGACCGCGACGGTGGCCGGCGCTTCCGAAGAAGCGACGCGGAATGCGCAGGCGGTTGCAGCGGCGATCGAGGAGTTGAACGCATCGATCAACGAAATCGCACAGCAGGTCAACGAATCCGCAAATGTCGCGGGCGCTGCGGCCACGCAGGCCAGCGAAACCAACGCTCAGGTACAAGGGCTCGCCCAAGCCGCGCAGAAGATCGGCGATGTCGTCAAGCTGATCAGCGCTATCGCCGAGCAGACCAATCTGCTCGCGCTCAATGCCACCATCGAAGCCGCGCGCGCCGGCGAAGCGGGCCGCGGATTTGCCGTGGTCGCCTCCGAGGTCAAGGCACTCGCCAGCCAGACGTCAAAGGCCACCGAAGAAATTTCGACCCAAGTGAGTGCGATTCAAACCGCGACGCAGTCGTCGGTCGATGCCATCGTCGGCATCACCAAGACGATCGGCAAGGTCAACGAGATAGCCGGCGCAATCGCGGCCGCGGTCGAACAGCAAGGGGCCGCGACACGCGAGATCGCCAGCAACGTCGCTCAGGCCGCGCGTGGCACCGGCGAGGTGTCCGAGAACATCGCCAGCGTCAATGATGCAGCGCGCGAGACCGGACGGGTCGCAGCGCAGGTGGTCGATTCCGCCGCCGAGCTCTCGCGCAACGGCGACGTGCTCAAAGCGCAGGTCGATGCCTTCCTGCACGACGTCCGCGCCGCATAACCGCTCGTCATTGCCGGACTTGATCCGGCAATCCATCTTCTTCGGAAATGCCGTGGATGCCCGAAGTGCGATGTTTCGCACTTGCGTGTATTCAATGCAGTAGGCGCTTTCGGAGTGTTGCATCAACGACTCCGGCGCCGACCGTGCAGGCCTTCCAAATTCGCGGGCTGGTTACTGCGGAAAACGCCCCTGTTCAAACAGGACGTTCTGCGCCAATCTGCGCTCAATGCCGTTCCGCGCCGGGTCGCCGGACGAATCAACAAGAATCCGCTCAACAACAATCCGCTCAACAAGAATCCGCCTGACAAAAATCTGGAGGCAACCCCGATGACACCCCCGAGCGCACAAGCCCAGCCGAAACAAACAAGCCCGCTCCAGACCCCGCCGCTGCCTTTCGCAAAGCCCGAGAGTCTCGGCCTGTCGCCGGTGCGACTGCAGCGCATGGCGGATGCCTTCAAGCGCGACATCGACAAGGGAACGACACCCGGCGTCGTCTCGATGATCGCCCGCCGCGGCCAGATCGGCTGGTTCGAGGCGCAGGGACGACAGAGCCCGGCGTCCGATGCACCGATGACGCGCGAGAGCATCTTCCGTATTTTCTCGATGACGAAGCCGATGGTGTCGATCGCCATCATGAGCCTCGTCGAAGACGGCTACATGCTGCTCAACGACCCGCTGGCGAAATACGTACCCGAGTTCGCCAACACCAAAGTCGGCATCGAACGCAACGGGCAGCTCGAACTCGCGCTTCCGCTACGCCCGATCACGATTCAGGATCTGCTGCGGCACACCTCCGGCATCTCCTACGAGATCACCGGCAACGGCATGGTGCATCGGATGTACCAGAAGGCCGGTGTACGCCGCCGTGATATCACCAACGAGCAGCATGCAAAGATGGTCGCCGAGTTGCCTTTGATCTGCCAGCCCGGCGCCGAATGGAACTACAGCCGCTCGACCGACATCCTCGGCCGGGTGATCGAAGTGGTCTCCGGCAAATCACTCAGCGCTTTTCTCACTGAGAAGATTCTCGCGCCGCTGCAGATGACCGAGACGGCATTCCACACCGGCGCCGCCGACAAGGGACGCCTCGCACAGCCGTTCGAGACCGATCCATGGACCGGCGAGAAGGTCGCGCTGTTCGATCCGCTGGAGAAACCGGCGATGGAATCCGGCGGCGGCGGACTTGTCTCGACCGCAATGGATTACGCGCGGTTCTGTCAGGCGCTGCTCAACGGCGGCACGCTCGACGGCAACCGCATCATCGGACGCAAGACGCTGGCGCTGATGGCGTCCAACCATCTCGCGCCGAACGTCAAATGCGAAACGCACCTGATTCCAGCAGGTCATGGCTTCGGTCTCGGCTTCGCGGTGCGCACACACGACGGCATGGCGCCATTCGCCGGCACGACCGGTCAGTTTTTCTGGAGCGGCATGGCCGGCACATTCTTCTGGATCGATCCGAAGGAAGAACTGTTCGCAATGTTCTTCAGTCAGGGGCCGGGCCAGCGCGAATACTTCCGCACGCTGGTGCGCAGCCTCGTCTACGCGGCGGTTGACTGAAAGATTGTCGTCCCGGCCAAGCGAAGCGCGAGCCGGGATCCATATACTGAGAACTCTCGATATAGCACGGCGTATGGGTCCCTGCTTTCGCAGGGACGACAAACTCTCACCTGCGTTGTTCAATTACTTCTTCGGCGTCAGCGTCTCGTTGCCGTTCGCGCCGGACACCGCATGAACCCAGCGTCCGGTCATTTTGCCGTCGGCGGCGATGCTGTAGGTCACGAGATATTCGCCGACGTAGCTGTCTTGATGATCGCCCTTGAGATGGTCGCCGATGATGATCGCGAAATGATCGCCGGTGCGGATACCCTTGCCCGAATAAGTATGGCGCGTATCGACGTTGTAGCATGCCACGTCATACAGCGCGTCGTTCGCCTTGAACGTGCACGTACCGGAATAGGCGCTATCCCTCGGGCCCACGCCTTTGCCTTGCATGACATACTCGCCGGCCACGCTTTGCTGTGCGTTCGCCGCGCCGGACAGAAGCAGAAGTCCCGCCGCCAGCAAAACAACTTTGGTAAAATCGCGCATCGTATCCTCCCAGAACAAATCGAGACGAACCTATGCGGTCCGCCCCGTTTATGCCCGTCACGAATTCAATGTGCGGTTCACAACCCTGTCAGGCACAGACCCTGTCACGAATTATACCCCGTCAGGAAATCGTCGCGCCACCGTCGATGACAACTGTTTGCCCTGTCATGAAGTCTCCGGCGCGCGAGCCCATGAACACCGCGGCACCCGCGATTTCGTCAGGAACGCCGATCCGCAATAGCGGCGACCGCGCGGTCGATGCCTTGAGGTTCTCCGGATTGTCCCACAGCGCTTTGGCGAAATCGGTCTTGATCAGGCCCGGCGCAATGCAATTCACGCGGATGTTGTGCTTGCCGTATTCGCAGGCGAGGTTGCGCGCGAGCTGCATGTCGGCCGCCTTCGAGATGGCGTAAGCACCCAGGATGGTCGATCCCTTGAGACCGCCGATCGAGGAGATGATGATGATCGAACCATCTTTGCGCTCGATCATTTGCGGCACCACCATTGAGATCAGCCAATTGTTGGCGACAATGTTGTTGCCGAGAATTTTCGTGAACTGGTCGTCGGAGATGCCGGCGAGCGGGCCGTAATACGGGTTCGACGCTGCATTACAGACCAGAACGTCTATCCTGCCAAAAGCCTTGTTGCTTTCGTCGATCAGGTTCTGAAGATTTTCCTTGCTCGAGATATTGGCGGCGATCGCAACAGCGGTCCCCTTGCCGAACGTGCCGTTGATCTCTTTGGCGACCTCGTCGCAGACATCCTGCTTGCGCGACGAGATCACCACCTTGGCGCCATGCTCGGCCATACGCTCGGCGATGGCGCGGCCGATGCCGCGCGTCGATCCGGTGATGACGGCGACTTTTCCCTTCATGTCGAACAGAGTCATGCGTTTCCTCTTTTATTGATCGGCGCCGTTGCACCGGTTTGGTTACACTTCACTTTCGCATTCGCGCTGCGCGCTTTCGTCACGTCCGGCGCCCGCTTCAGCGCTTTCAATTCGACTCTATATGTCCATCGTGTACGCAGACAATGGATGGTAAGAGAGATCATGCCCGTCTCGCTCGATATTCTGGTCCCCGCCCTGATGAGTTGCGCCCTGCTCTGGTGGATCAGCCGCGGCATGACGTGGAGCACACGCCTTGCCGTGATCGCAGTAACGCTGATCGTGGTCTTTACCGTGGTCGCGTTCGAGCGGTCGGGCTATTTCCGGTAGAGCATGATCCGGAAAAGTGGACTCCGGTTTGCCGAAAAGATCATGCTCAAACAAAAAATCATCCGAGCTTGCTGTCCTTGACGACCTCCGGTCCCGCCGGTTGATGCATCGCCGCATGCGACGGATCGGCGATCCACGGCTGCTGATTGATCATCGGCACACGCCAGCCGATCTGATTTTCGTTGGCGAGACAATCGAGCCGCGTCACCGAACAGTTCTCGATCGTGAACAGCAATCCCGACTTCGCTTCAAGTCCGAGCGCGTGCGCAATTGCAGCCTTGATGACGCCGCCGTGCGACACGACAACGATATCCTTGCCGCGATGCATCGCGTTGATACGCCCGATAGCAGACCGCACCCGCTCGAACACATCGACGAAACTCTCGCCGCCCGGCGCGCGTTCATCGGCCGGAGAAAACCAGTAGCTGCCGATCTCCGGCGGCAGGCTGGCAAAGAACTCCGCACGGTTGCGGCCTTGCCACTCGCCGAGATCCTGTTCAGCGAATGCCGCGTCCTGAACGACGTCGCGCTTCGGCGCACCGGCTGCGAACAGCGCTGCCGCTGTCTGGTGCGTGCGCTGAAGATTGCTCATGAACCACACCGCGTCATGCGGCAGGATGCGCGCGACTGCGTCGAACACCACCGCGTCGCTGCAGTCGCATGGCAGGTCGGCCTGGCCGTAGATGTTGCCGTTATCGACGCGCACCGGCGCATGACGCACCCACCACCAGCGCGTGATATCGACGCCGGGCAACTGAGCACCCGAAGCCTTCAACGAAGCCTTGGGGTTGGACATCGCAAAATCCCTTCAATACTGTTCGCTCACGCTGTAAGGCAGTGCGCGATCCGCCTCAAGGGCAACGCCGCCAAGACCATCGCATTGCAAACCAATTCCGCGTGGCGGCACGCGGCAAAAAATAGATCGGGAGAACGTCCATGGGTCGCCTCGAAGGCAAATCCGTCATCATCACCGGTGCAGGCTCGGGCATTGGCCGTGCAGCATCGCTGCTGTTCACCAAGGAAGGCGCGAAGCTGATCGCGGTGGACCGCACTGACGGCGTCAAGGAAACCGCCGAGATGGTGAAGCAGGCCGGCGGCACTGCCGAAGCAATGATGGCTGACGCGGGTTCCGAGGCAGATGTCATCGCATTCATCGGCAAGGCTGTCTCTGCCTACGGCAAGCTCGATGCGATCTGGGCCAACGCCGGCGTCAGCGGCGGACTCGTGCCGCTGCCCGAGCAGACCCCGGAACACTGGCAGGAAATCCTGCGCGTCAATCTGATCGGTCCGTTTCTCGCAGTGAAACACTCAATTCCGCTGATGACCGCGCAAGGACATGGCGCGATTGTCTGCACGGCATCGGTTGCGGGTCTGAAGTCCGGCGCCAGCGGCCACCCGTATGCGGCGAGCAAGGCCGGCGTCATCAGCCTCGTGCAGACCACGGCGTATTCACTGTCGGGCACTGGCGTTCGCATCAACGCGGTGTGTCCTGGACTGATCGAGACCGGCATGACCAAGCCGATCTTCGACAATGCCAAGCAACGCGGCACCGACGGCAAGATCGGCCAGCTCAATCCGCTCAAGCGCGCGGGGCAACCCCATGAACTCGCGGCAATGGGACTGTTTCTGGCGAGCGACGACGCATCCTACGTCAACGGTCAAGCAATCCCGGTCGATGGCGGCCTCACCGCCTCGATGCCGTACGCAGGCAAACCGATCTGAGCTTCGGGCGAAGCATCACAAACCATCCGGTGGCAGGCCTGACGTGCTCGCCGCCACCGGCTGGAGCCGGTTGCGAATGCGCTCACGATAGAACGCATAAAGGCCCGACAGCACGATGATCGATGCTCCGGTCACCATCAGAGCGTCGGGCACATCGCCGAACACGAGATAACCGAGCAGCAGCGCCCACAGCAGCGCCGAGTAGCGAAACGGCGCGACCGCTGAGATATCGCCCACCCTTAGCGCCATGATGACGCACTGATAGCCGATCAGCAGCAACACAGCGGCCAGCGCCAGCAATGCGAGTGAACGGCCCGATGGCGGTGTCCAGCCGCCAAGTGGAAACAGCACCAGCGCTCCCGCCATCGTCACAGTGATTGTCGTCAGCAGCGTGATGAACAGCGATGGAATTTCCACGGGTATCCGTTTGGTCGCGAGATCGCGCACAGCGCAGAACACCACAGCGACCAAAGCCAGCAGCGAGAATTGATTGAAGCCTTCGAGTCCGGGGCGGACGATGATGAGAACCCCGATAAAGCCGGCCACGATCGCCAGCCATCGCCGCCAGCCGACCGGCTCTCCGAAAATCACCGCGGCGCCGAGCGTGATCGCGAGCGGCAGCGCCTGAAAGATCGCAGCCGTGTTGGCGAGCGGAAGGTTCGCAATCGCAGCCAGAAACGACAGCGTGCCGCCGACCTCGCCGGCCACGCGCAGCGCCACGGGTTTCATCATCAGCGTGCGCAGCGGACGGATGGCGCGCTGATGATATGCAAGCGCCGCGATCAGGACGATCGCGACCATGCCCCGCAACAGGATGACTTCGCCGAAGTTCATCTCCGACGTCACGGTCTTGGTGATCGCGTCGTTTATCGTGAATGCGGCCATGGCCACAGCCATGAACAGGCTTCCGCGAAGATTGGGGGCAAGAGCCAAGTCAGTTTCCCGATGAGTCGCGCAGGGCCGTGGCGCAGTCCAGAAGCCACGGCATATCGTTAATTCGCGCCGGCCTTCTGCGCGTAGGCCCATGACGATTGCGCCAGCGGCACCGTGCGCTTGGCCGATTCGATCGCACGCGCATTGGCGGCGGTGCCGTCACGAATACGACCCGCAATGCCCTGCGTGATGCCGGCCAGACGGAACAGGTTGTAGGCATAGTACCAGTTCAGATCGGGCACACTGGAGCGCCCGGTCGTCTGGCAATACAGCTCGGCGGCTTCGTCCATCGACGGAATCTTCAGCGCCGCGAGATCGGCATCGCCGAGACCGGGTGTCATGGTCCACTGCATCAAGAGATAAGTGAAGTCGGCCATCGGATCGCCGAGCGTCGACAGCTCCCAGTCGAGCACCGCAATGACGCGCGGTTCAGTCGGATGAAAGATCATGTTGTCGAGGCGATAGTCGCCGTGAACGATCGAGACACGTTCCTGCGCCGGCACGGTTTTCGGCAGCCACTCGATCAGCCGCTCCATTTCCGGAATGAGCTTGGTTTCCGACGCCTTGTATTGCTTGGTCCAGCGATCGACCTGCCGGGCGAAATAATTTCCGGGCTTGCCGAAATCGCCGAGTCCAATTTTATCGGGCTCGAACATGTGCAGCTTCGCCAGCGTCTTCACTTTGTCGTTGAAGATCGGACGCCGCTCTTCCGCCGACTGGTTTGGCAGCGTCGGGTCCCACAGCACCCGGCCCTCTTCCATCGACATGATGTAGAACGCAGCACCGATGATGCTGTCGTCCATGCAGAGCGCGTAGGCTTTCGCGACCGGAAAGCCC
>JAKFUP010000183.1 GCA_021732625.1 Hyphomicrobiales bacterium | reverse complement strand
CCCTCCGTTTTATTGGCGATATCGACGGCCGTGCCGCCAATGAAATTGCGGCCACGCTGGTGCGGATCAATCGCAAACCGTTCGAAGTGTCGCTGCGCGGGCTGTCAAGCTTCGGTAGCAAAAAGCCCCGTGCAGTGGTTGCCACCGTGGTGCCGTCGCGGCCGCTGATGGAATTACAAGCCGAGCTCGAGCGGTTGCTCCAGAGGTTCGGTCTCGATCCGGAAGGCCGCAAATTCATTCCGCATGTGACGCTGGCCCGGTTGCGCGACGCGTCGTCGCGTGATGTTGCCGATTACTTGTCCGTGCGTGGCTATTTTCCGACACGCACCTTTACGGTATCGCGCTTCGTGTTGTTCTCGTCGCGAGATTCGGTTGGCGGTGGGCCTTACGTGGTCGAGGATACCTACGCCCTGACGAACGGACCATCGGCGGATTGGGCAAGCGCCGCCCGCGCATAGCGGCTCGCAAAATTGCTGGCTTGATTTTTCGGAACAAGTCATGCCGTTAGCGCATCATGGATGCATCCAAGGCAAGCTCGTTCCGGACCCGCTATCAATCGCTCGTGTCATCCGGGGCGATCGAGGCTGACCCCGCGCAGGCGCGTGCGGTGGATGCCTTTGCCAAACTTGAAAACGGCCTTGCCGATTACTTGCCTGCGCGGAAAACCGGATTCTTCGAGCGGCTGTTTTCGAGCGATACCGACGATAGGCTGCCGCGCGGCCTCTACATTCATGGCGAGGTCGGCCGCGGCAAGACGATGCTGATGGACTTGTTCTTCCATGAGTGTCCGGTCGAACTGAAGCGCCGCGCCCATTTCCATGAGTTCATGGCCGATGTCCATGAGCGTATTCACGGCTTCCGCCAGCAAATCGGAAGCGGTGAAATAGCCGATACCGATCCGGTCAAGCTGACGGCGGCTTCGATTTTCGAGGAATCCTGGCTTCTCTGCTTTGATGAATTCCACGTCACGGACATCGCTGACGCGATGATCCTCGGCCGTCTGTTCACGGCGTTGTTCGGTCTGGGGACTATCGTTGTTGCGACGTCGAATGTCGCGCCGGAGGATTTGTACAAAGGTGGCCTCAACCGTGCGCTGTTTCTGCCATTCATTGCGCAGATGACCGGGCGGATGGATGTGCTGCGGCTCGATGCGCGCACTGATTTCCGGCTTGAGAAGCTCGCCGGCGTCAAGATGTGGCTCGCTCCGGCGGATGCCGCTTCAGATGCCGCGCTCGACGCGGCTTGGGCAAAGCTGACCGCGGGTGCCGAAGGCAAATCGCGCGATATCATGATCAAGGGTCATAAGCTGCATGTGCCGCGTTACGCCAACGGCGTTGCCAGATTTTCGTTCGCGGATATTTGCGAGAAGCCGCTGGCAGGCTCGGATTACCTGCGGCTTGCGCGCGATTACCACACGCTCATGATCGACCACATTCCGGCGATGGACTACGAGCATAAAAATCAAGCGAAGCGCTTCATTACGCTGATCGATACGCTGTATGACAACGGCGTGAAGCTGATGGCGTCGGCCGAAGCCGAACCGATCTCGCTTTACCGGGCGGCCGAGGGCGTTGAAGTCAATGAATTCAAACGAACCGCCTCGCGCCTGATCGAGATGAGTTCGGAATCCTATCTGGCGCTGCCCCATGGCCGCAGCGACTCGACCGCCAGCGGCTCGACCACGGGTCTTGTCGAAACCTGATGCATTCGCAGGCATCCTGAAGGACCCTGCTGCGCGGATTGGCAGAACGGCGACTTGAACGAATTTCTCGAAAGAGCTAACCACCAAGCCACGTTTTCCCTTCCTCTCCCTGCCGGGCTCAAAGGACAGATTTCCCATGGCACGCGACAAGATTGCTTTGATTGGCTCAGGCCAGATCGGTGGAACGCTCGCTCATCTCGTCGGCCTGAAAGAGCTGGGCGATGTGGTGATGTTCGACATCGCCGAGGGTGTGCCGCAGGGTAAGGCGCTG
The DNA here is from genome assembly GCA_021732625.1 of Hyphomicrobiales bacterium. Taxonomy (GTDB): domain Bacteria; phylum Pseudomonadota; class Alphaproteobacteria; order Rhizobiales; family Xanthobacteraceae; genus SG-bin9. The sequence continues at coordinate 19,957 of JAKFUP010000183.1, read as the reverse complement.
GACATTGCGCAATCTTCCCCGGTGGACGGTTTCGATGCCAACTATACCGGTGCGAATTCCTATGAGGCGCTCGATGGAGCCCAAGTCTGTATCGTAACCGCAGGCGTGCCGCGCAAGCCCGGCATGAGCCGTGACGATCTTCTCAGCATCAATCTGAAGGTCATGGAGCAGGTCGGCGCGGGCATTCGCAAGTATGCGCCGGATGCGTTCGTGATCTGCATCACCAATCCGCTCGATGCCATGGTCTGGGCGCTGCAAAAGGCTTCCGGCATGCCGCACAAGAAGGTAGTCGGCATGGCGGGCGTGCTGGATTCCTCACGCTTCCGTTACTTCCTGGCCGATGAGTTCAACGTCTCGGTCGAAGACGTCACCGCCTTCGTGTTGGGCGGTCACGGCGACACCATGGTGCCGCTGACGAAGTATTCGACCGTCGCCGGCATTCCGCTGCCCGATATGGTCAAGATGGGCTGGACCTCGCAGGCTCGCATCGATGAGATCGTCGATCGCACCCGCAACGGCGGCGCCGAGATCGTCAACCTGCTCAAGACCGGCTCTGCGTTCTATGCGCCGGCGGCGTCTGCTATCGCGATGGCCGAGAGTTATCTGCGCGACAAGAAGCGCGTGCTGCCCTGCGCCGCCTATCTCAATGGCGAGTATGGCGTGAAGGACATGTATGTCGGCGTGCCGGTTGTCATCGGCTCGAAGGGTGTCGAGCGTATCGTCGAGATCGAACTCACGGGCAAGGATCGCGAGGCGTTCGACAAGTCGGTTGGCGCGGTTCAGGGTCTCGTCGATGCCTGCAAGAAGATCGCGCCGGATTTGCTTGGCAAGTAACCTGCTCGGCAAGCGATCCTTACCCGCGCGAGTTCGCTCGCGCGGTCACCGTCTGACACAGGAATCAACGAGGGGCTGGCATGAATATCCACGAGTATCAGGCGAAGGCCGTGCTGAAAGAGTTCGGCGTTCCGGTGTCGCGCGGCGTCGCGCTGCTGAAGGCGGCGGATGCCGAAGCCGCTGCCAAGGAACTCGGCGGGCCGTTGTGGGTGGTGAAGAGCCAGATTCACGCGGGCGGCCGCGGCAAGGGCAAGTTCAAGGAAGCCTCTGCCGGCGACAAGGGTGGCGTGCGTCTCGCCAAGTCGGTGGACGAAGTGAAGCAGTACGCGAAGGAAATGCTGGGCGCGACGCTGGTCACGATCCAGACCGGCCCCGCCGGCAAGCAGGTCAATCGCCTTTACATCGAAGAGGGCTCCGACATCGAGAAAGAGTTCTATCTTTCCGCGTTGGTCGATCGCGAGACGTCCGAAGTTGCGTTTGTGGTCTCGACCGAAGGTGGCATGGACATCGAGAAAGTCGCCCACGATACGCCGGACAAGATCGTGACATTCTCCGTCGATCCGGCGACCGGTGTGATGCCGCATCATGGCCGCAAGGTTGCGCAGGTGCTGAACCTCTCCGGCGAGCTCGCCAAGCAAGCCGAAAAGCTGATCGGTCAGCTCTACCGGGCGTTCGTCGGCAAAGACATGGAGATGCTTGAGATCAACCCGTTGGTAATTACCAAGCAGGGGGAGCTGAAGTGTCTCGATGCCAAGATCTCGTTCGACTCGAACTCGCTCTATCGTCATCCCGAGATCGTTGCCCTGCGCGACACTTCGGAAGAAGACGCCAAGGAAATCGAGGCGTCGAAGTATGACCTCGCCTACATCGCTCTCGATGGCACTATCGGCTGCATGGTCAACGGTGCGGGCCTTGCGATGGCGACCCTCGACATCATCAAGCTTTACGGCGAAAGCCCTGCCAACTTCCTCGACGTCGGCGGTGGCGCGACGGAAGAAAAGGTCACGGCAGCGTTCAAGATCATCACCTCGGATCCGAACGTGAAAGGCATTCTGGTCAACATCTTCGGCGGCATTATGAAGTGCGACGTGATTGCCAAGGGCGTCGTTGCAGCGGTGAAGGCGGTCGGCCTGCAGGTTCCGTTGGTGGTTCGGCTCGAGGGCACCAATGTCGAGGAAGGCAAGAAGATCATTCGCGAGTCCGGGCTGAATGTTTTGCCCGCCGACGATCTCGACGATGCCGCGCAGAAGATCGTGAACGCGGTGAAGAAGGGTTGACCGATGGCGGAGGCGGCCGTGACGCTGCACCAACGCCTCTCGAAGAGCACCGCAGGCTTGCGGCGTTTGCAGGCGAGTGGGCCGGTGAGGAAATCGTGTATCCGTCGCGTTGGGTCGAAGGCGGGGCGGCGGTGTCTCGCGCCGTCGCACGCATGGACCTCAACGGCTTCTACCTGATCCAGGATGTTCGCCAAATGCGCGACGGCCGGGAGACTTTCGCTACCCATGGGTTGTTCACCTATGATCGCGAGGATCGGCGCTACAAAATGTTCTGGCACGATTCACTTGGTTATTTTGCGCCGGCTCCGGCTTCCGGTGGCTGGACGAACAATGTGCTGACTCTGGTGCGCGGCTCGCTCCGCGGCAGCGCGCGCCACGTCTATGAGATCGTCGATGCCGATACTTACGTGCTAAAAATCCAGTTCTCGCCGGACGCAGAGGGATGGGCCGACGTGCTCACCGGCGTCTATCGACGGCTGAGTTGACCCTTCCTTACTTTCCCGAGAGAGCAAACCCAGCCATGTCCGTCCTGATCGACAAAAATACCAAAGTCATCTGCCAGGGTTTCACCGGCAAAAACGGCACCTTCCATTCGGAAGGCGCAATCGCCTACGGCACCAAGATGGTCGGGGGGACTTCGCCGGGCAAAGGCGGTTCGACGCACCTTGGCCTTCCGGTTTTCGATACGGTCGCCGAGGCGCGGGCCAAAACGGGCGCCGACGCCAGCGTGATTTACGTGCCGCCGCCGGGCGCTGCGGATGCGATCTGCGAAGCCATCGACGCGGAAGTGCCGCTGATCATCTGCATCACCGAGGGCATTCCGGTGCTCGACATGGTCAAGGTGAAGCGTTCGCTGTCCGGATCGAAGTCTCGCCTGATCGGGCCGAACTGTCCCGGCGTCGTTACCGCCGGCGAATGCAAAATCGGCATCATGCCGGCGAACATTTTCAAACCAGGCAATGTTGGCATTCTTTCGCGCTCTGGCACGCTGACCTACGAAGCGGTGTTTCAGACCACGCAAGCCGGGCTCGGCCAAACCTCGGCGGTCGGCATCGGTGGCGATCCGGTCAAGGGCACCGAATTCATCGACGTACTCGAGCTGTTCCTGGCCGATGAGAATACCAAGTCAATCATCATGATCGGTGAAATCGGTGGCTCGGCTGAGGAAGACGCCGCACAATTCCTGAAAGACGAAGCCAAGCGCGGCCGCAAGAAGCCGATGGTTGGCTTTATCGCCGGCCGCACCGCGCCTCCCGGCCGCCGCATGGGCCATGCCGGCGCCATCGTGTCGGGCGGCAAGGGCGATGCTGAGTCCAAGATCGCGGCGATGGAGAGTGCGGGCATCACTGTGTCGCCGTCTCCAGCACGGCTCGGCACGACGCTCGTCGAATTGCTTAAGCGCTGATTCGTTTCTGTCATTGCGAGCGAACGCGAAGCAATCCAGTTCTAACGAATGGTCCTGGGTTGCTTCGTCGCTATCGCTCCTCGCAATGACGGCCTACGCCGCCTTCGCCTGCTTCGCGCCGACTGTCGGCAAGCCTTCCTCGATCGGATACTTGTTGTCGCGCGACCACTCGTTCCAAGATCCGAAGTACATACGAACGTCGGTGATGCCGGCGTTCTTGAGCGCCAGGAACGTGTTGGACGCGCGCGCGCCCTTGAAGCAGTAGAGATACACGGAGGTTGCTGGTGTGATGCCAACGGTGGCGCATTCCGCGAGGATTTCGTTCTTTGACTTGAAGCTCGGGCCTTCCGCCGTCGGCTTCATCATGCGGTACCATTCGATCCAAACCGCGCCCGGAATCCGTCCCATGCGCGGGCAGAAATCTTTACCGTAAGGCGACGAGCTTTCGCCGATCCACTCATCCACGTCGCGGACGTCAAGGAGTGCGATGGACGGATTGCCCACCGCGGCGAGCATCGTCTTGGCGTCGATCAGGATCGATCCTGCTTCCGGCACGATTTTGAACGAGGCTGGTGTCGGCGTCGGGACGTCCTTGGTCACCGAGAGGCCCTTTGCATTCCATGCGTCGAAGCCGCCGTGAAGGACTTTGATCTTCGGATAGCCGAGGAATTCGAGCAGGAAGTAACCGCGGCACGACTGACCGAAGCCCGAGTTCATCGATTGTTCGTAGATCACCGCCGTTTCCTTGCCGGAAAGACCAGCGCCGCCAAATGCATCGGCGAATTTCTTCTTAAGCTCTTCCATGCCCTCGGGTGTCGATGTTGCGAGGAAGGTGAAGATCTCGTGGAGATTGACGGCGCCAGGAATGTGTCCGGCGGCGTATGCGTCCGGGTTGCGGGTGTCGATGACGACGCAAGGTTCTGATTTGGCCAGTGCGACCAGTTCGTCGGGAGAAATAAGAATTTCAGCCATTGCTATGCCTCCACTGTGGTTGATGCGGTTCGGTGGTTTCAGTCGTAACGATTGGCGAGTTCAAACGGCTTTCGGCGGTGTCTTGAACATATTGTCGGGATTAAGCCCTGCTTTGCTCTCCTGAATGTTCGCGGGCATTATCGGCGAGCATCTTTCTGAGCTGTTTGGTGGCAGGTGTGACAATCGCCACGAAGTAGGCTTCGCGTAGCCGGCGCTGGGCGCGATGTGATCTGAGATAGCCGCGAGCGCCACAGTGCAGCATCGCGGCGTTTGCCGCGGCAACGCTGACTTCTCCCGCGCGCAGACGCAGTTCGATGACGCGCCGCCAATAGCTATTGCTGGACTCGTAAGGTGTTGCCGCAAGCTCCATCGTCTCAGCTTCAAGCCCGTCGAGTAGCGCGCTGAAATCCTCCGGTTGCTGCGGGATGTAGCAGTTGACGTGTTCGAGCGATGGCCGCACGCCTTGCATGATCGCGACGCAATCGCGGATCAGCCCCAGAGCCATTCCGTTCTGCATCATAATGAACCCGGCGCGGATATTCTTGACGAACGGCATCGCGGGTGCCGCCAGTATTTGATCGTCAGGAATGAACGCGTCGCGAAATTGAACGGCGTAGGTGCCGGTGCCATCCATCGCCAGAAATGGTTTGCAGGGCGTCAGCGTGACGTTTGGATCGGCACAATTGGCAAGGAACATCACCTTGTCGCCGGCTGAGGTTTCCCCAGCTTCAAGTTCGAAGATAGTGCCGAACATATGGTGCGGGCCAAGGTTGGAGACCCAAGGGAGAGCACCACGAACGAGGTAGCCGCCGTCGACCTTGCGGCCTTTGAGCTTCAACTGCTCGATACCGAAAAAGCTTTTCATCGGGTTTGAAAGACCGGTGCCGCCCAGGAGTGCACCACTCGATGCGTTCTTGGCGAAGCGAGCCTTCAAAGCAGCGTTGGGGGAATTGACGATGTACCAGACCAGCGTGTTCTGGCACCACGCCATGAAGGCGGTGGCGCCGCATGTCTCGCCGATGGCGGCAATGCCGGCGATGGTGTCGCGCAGGTCGGTATGCGCGGACCATGCGCCAGCCGCGCCGAGGTTACGGAGTGCTTGCTCCGGATAGATCGTGCCGTCGTCGATTGCGCTGGCAATCGGCGTCAGTTCCGAGCGCGAAAGCTTGGCGATCCGATCTACGAACGATACGTCGTCGCTCTCGGCGGTTTCGGGCTTTCGCAGAACTGACGTTGTCATTCCGGTCTCCAGGTCGGTGTCGCGATCAGGAAGGGCAGGAAAGGGATTGCCGCATTGCTGCGGCAATCGTCAGCAGGCCCGTTGTCAGGCCGAAACTTCGAGATTGACCGGTCGCGTGAAAGTGTTGGCGACCGGCGACCATTTTTTGACGTGCTCGATCAGGGCGTCGATCTCTGCCTGCGGAACGCCTTCGCATTCCATGTCGACCTTGATGCGCACGTCGGTGAAGCCAACCGGCTTCTCGCTGACGTCGCCGGTGCCCCAGACTGCGGTGATGTTCAGGTCGCCTTCGAGCTGAAGTTCGAGCTTGTTGACGATCCAGCCGCGATGCACCGCATTGGCGTGCAGGCCGACGGCGATGCAGGAGCCGAGCGCGGCCAGCGATGCCTCGGAGGGATTGGGCGCAGTGTCGTCGCCAAGCAGGGCCGGCGGCTCATCGACGATGTAAGGCGGAAGATTGCGGATGTAATTGGCGTGGCGGAATTTGCCTTCAGCTACCGTCTTGCATTTCAAGGTCTTGATGACGTTTGGATTGGCCTTGCCGTTCGCGATCAATTGTTCGAGGCCGTTCTTGTCGATCGGTGCGAGGCACCCGGTCAGTGCTGTTTTCTTCTGTGCGGCGACGCTCATCATTTTTCTCCCTGCGGGTCGGGCGGATACCGACCGTTCTGTTGTTTTGCAGGAAGTGTGCCATCGCGGGTAATTGGTGAAAATCAAGCATAATCAGAGCATTAAGAGGATGCCGAAGAATCACGCACGACCAAAGCTGGCGCGAACTTCGTCATTTCGCTGCTTCGCCGCTCGAATGTTAGTCAGGAACCGATCATCGCTTGCGCGTCGCGCGCGGCATATCATATGAAGAGACATGGCCGACGCGATTCCGCAGGACGCACAACGTCACGTCTCGGGTAACTCTCATCCGACTCCGCGCGACAGGTTGATGCACGCGGCGACGCGGCTGTTTTGCAAATACGGCATCAACGCGACCGGCATCGACGCAATCGTTAATGAAGCTGGGACTGCAAAAACCACGCTCTACAAAATTTTCGGATCGAAGAACGATCTCGTTGAGGCTGTGCTGCAGTCAGAAGGCAAGATCTGGCGCGGCTGGTTTATTGCATCGATCGAGCGCGCGAAAACGCCGCGCGCCAAGATCGATTCGATTTTTCCTGCATTGAAAAAATGGTTCAGCCAGGACGACTATTACGGCTGTGTGTTCATCAATGCGGTTGGTGAGCATCCCAAGGATGAGACCCGGCTGCGTGCGATCACGATAGAGCATAAGTCTTTTGTGCTCGCGCATGTCGAGGAGCTGGCGCGCGCCGCCGGCGCTCCCAAGCCGGCATTTCTTGCGCATCAGATCGGCATTCTGATGGATGGGGCCATTGTTGCCGCCATGGTTACGCGCGACCCCACCGTCGCCGATGCTGCCGGCAAGGCCGCGTCGGCTCTGTTGGACGAGGCCTGCGGACCGGCCGGAAAAAAACCGCGCCGTAGAAGAATTCTGCCATCATCTGGCCTCGGAAAAGAAAGCCTTTCAGTCGGTTAAGCGATTTGAACATAAAATGAATACGCAATCATTTTTTTGTTCTTTTCGTCACGTATATTTGCCCTAAATAGGGTAAAGATAACTTATCGGCCGATCCCGTTCGGTGATCGTCCGTTTCGTCCGCATTTCCCTGCGCGATCCAAAACAATCAGGACGCAATCATGTCTCGCCAAGACGCGAATGCCGCTTTTGCACTGACCTCCTTCCTCCACGGCGCGAACGCCTCTTACATCGACGATATGTACGCCCGGTATGAGGCCGATCCGCGTTCGGTCGATCCCGAATGGCAGGAGTTCTTCAAGAGCCTCAAGGACCCATCCGACGCCGTTAAGAAAAACGCCGAGGGTCCGAGTTGGGGAAAGAAGCATTGGCCGCAGTCGCCGCGCGATGACCTGACCTCGGCGCTCGATAGCAATTGGACCCAGGTCGAAAAAGTAATCGGCGACAAACTTCAGGCCAAGACGCAAGGCAAGGGCGCTGCTCCGACAGCCTCTGGCGATGTTTTGCAGGCCACACGCGATTCGGTTCGCGCGCTCATGCTGATCCGCGCCTATCGCATGCGCGGTCATTTCCACGCCAAACTCGATCCGCTCGGTCTTGAGCCGCCGCGCGATCACGAAGAGCTTGATCCGCGCAGCTATGGGTTCAATGACTCCGATCTCGACCGCAAGATTTTTCTCGATCACGTCCTCGGCCTCGAATACGCCTCGCTGCGCGAAATCGTCGCGATCTGCGAGCGGACTTATTGCCAGACCCTTGGCGTCGAGTTCATGCACATCTCGAACGGTGCGCAGAAGGCCTGGATTCAGGAACGCATCGAAGGTCCCGATAAAGAAATCAGTTTCACCCGCGAAGGCCGCCGCGCCATCCTGATGAAACTTGTTGAAGCGGACGGCTTCGAAAAGTTTTGCGATCTCAAATTTACCGGCACCAAGCGCTTCGGTCTGGACGGCGGCGAATCGCTGATCCCTGCGCTCGAGCAGATCATCAAACGTGGCGGCAATCTCGGCGTAAAGGACATCGTGTTCGGCATGCCGCATCGCGGCCGCCTCAACGTGCTCACGCAAGTGATGGGCAAGCCACACCGCGCGCTGTTCCACGAGTTCAAGGGCGGCTCGGCCAACCCGGACGAGGTCGAAGGCTCCGGCGACGTGAAGTATCACCTCGGCGCGTCCTCGGATCGCGAGTTTGACAACAACAAGATTCATCTGTCGCTGACCGCAAATCCGTCCCATCTCGAAATCGTCGATCCGGTAGTGCTCGGCAAGGTTCGCGCGAAGCAGGACCAGAACGGTGATCCGCCGGATCAGCGCATCTCTGTACTGCCGCTCCTGCTGCACGGCGATGCCGCGTTCGCGGGCCAGGGCGTCGTGCCCGAGTGTTTTGGTCTTTCGGATTTGAAAGGCTACCGCACCGGCGGTTCCATCCACTTCATCGTCAACAACCAGATTGGCTTCACGACCTATCCACGCTACTCGCGCTCTTCGCCGTATCCGTCCGATGTCGCGAAGATGATCGATGCGCCGATCTTCCATGTGAATGGTGACGATCCGGAAGCGGTGGTATTCGCCGCGAAGGTCGCGATCGAGTACCGGCAGAAATTCCACAAGCCGGTCGTGATCGATATGTTCTGTTATCGCCGCCACGGCCACAACGAGGGTGACGAGCCGGCGTTCACCCAGCCGGTGATGTACAAGAAAATCGCGACTCAGCCGACAACGCTGGAAATCTATTCCAAGCGTTTGGTCGCCGACGGCGTCATGACCGAGGCTGAAGTCGACAAGGCCAAGGCCGACTGGCGCGCTCGTCTCGATATCGAGCTCGAAGCCGGAGCCGGTTACAAGCCGAACAAGGCTGACTGGCTCGATGGCAAATGGGCCGGCTTCAAGTCCGCCGACCTCACCGAAGATCCGCGCCGTGGCAACACTGGCGTCGCGATCGACAAATTGAAAGACATTGGCCGCAAGATAACCAAGGCGCCGGACGGATTCCGCGTCCATCGTACTGTGCAGCGTTTCCTCGACAGCCGTGCAAAGGCGATTGACAACGGTGAAGGTATCGACTGGGCGACTGGCGAAGCGCTTGCGTTCTGCACGCTGCTTGAAGACGGTCATCGCGTGCGTCTGTCCGGTCAGGATTGCGAGCGCGGAACATTTTCGCAGCGCCACTCGGTGCTGTTCGATCAGGAGGATGAAAGCCGCTACACGCCATTCAATCATCTCGGCGAGAAGCAGGGCCACTATGAGGTCATCAATTCGCTGCTGTCGGAAGTGGCGGTGCTTGGCTTCGATTACGGTTATTCGCTCGCAGAGCCCAATGCGCTGACGCTGTGGGAAGCTCAGTTCGGCGATTTCGCCAATGGCGCACAGGTAGTGTTTGACCAGTTTATTTCGTCAGGCGAGCGCAAGTGGCTGCGCATGTCGGGACTGGTCTGCCTGCTGCCGCACGGCTACGAGGGCCAGGGTCCCGAGCATTCCTCCGCGCGTCTTGAGCGCTTCCTGCAGATGTGCGCCGAAGACAACATGCAGGTCGCGAACTGCACGACGCCGGCCAACTACTTCCACATCCTGCGTCGCCAGTTGAAGCGCGAAATCCGCAAGCCGTTGATCCTAATGACGCCGAAGAGCCTGCTGCGCCACAAGCGAGCTGTCTCGCGGCTCGATGAGATGGCGACCGACACGACCTTCCACCGCATTCTTTACGATGATGCCCAGATGCTGAAGGACCAGGTCATCAAGCTGGTGCCGGATGCAAAGATCCGCCGGGTCGTGCTGTGTTCGGGTAAGGTCTATTACGACCTTTACGAGGAGCGCGAGAAGCGCGGCATCGACGACATATATCTGCTGCGTGTCGAGCAACTCTACCCGGTGCCGCTCAAGGCAATGGTTCAGGAATTGAGCCGTTTCCCCGGCGCGGAGGTTGTCTGGTGTCAGGAAGAACCGCGCAACATGGGCTCGTGGCATTTCATCGAGCCGTATCTCGAATGGGTGCTGAACCAAATCAATGCCGCGCACAAGCGGCCGCGCTACGCCGGACGAGCGGCAGCGGCTGCGACCGCGACCGGTCTGATGTCGAAGCATCTCGCCCAGCTCAAGGCGTTTCTGGACGAAGCGCTCGGTTAAGAAAGCTAGAACTCCGCCATGCCTTGCATCAACAAGGCATCCAGTCACTGCCTCGCTGCACCTTCCCGTGCGTTTGGATGACTGGTTCGTTTGCTTCGGCAAACGGTGGTCTCAAAATGTATTGAGGAAACGAGATCATGACTGAAATTCGCGTCCCGACGTTGGGTGAATCCGTTACCGAAGCGACCATTGGCCGATGGTTCAAGAAGCCTGGTGAAGTGGTCACGGTCGATGAACCGCTGGTCGAACTCGAAACCGACAAGGTGACGATCGAGGTGCCGGCTCCTGCGGGCGGCACGCTCTCGGACATCATCGCCAAGGACGGCGAGACGGTCGCAGTCGGTGCGTTGCTTGGTCAGATCAGCGAAGGCGCGGCGGGTGCAAAGCCAGCTGCAGCGCCTGCCAAGGCTGCCGCGGCCTCACCAACTCCTGCAGCCAAGGCTCCTCCGGCAGACGCGCCAGCACCGGCGGCCAAGGCCGCTCCCGCCGACGCGCCGCTCGCACCGTCCGTCCGCAAGCTCTCCGCCGAGAGCGGGGTCGATGCAGCCGGTGTTTCTGGTTCGGGCAAAGATGGCCGCGTTACCAAGGGTGACATGCTGGCCGCGATTGAAAAGGCCGCCTCGTCGCCGACGCCGGTCAATCAGCCGGCTGGAGCTGTTCAGGTTCGTGCCCCGTCGCCGGCCGACGATGCCGCGCGTGAAGAGCGTGTGAAGATGACGCGGCTGCGCCAGACCATCGCGCGACGCCTCAAGGATGTGCAGAACACAGCCGCCATGCTTACGACCTTTAACGAGGTCGACATGAGCCACATGATGGCGCTGCGCACCCAGTACAAGGATCTGTTCGAGAAGAAGCACGGCTCGAAGCTCGGCTTCATGGGCTTCTTCACCAAGGCCTGCGTTCAGGCGCTCAAGGAAATCCCGGCGGTCAATGCCGAGATCGACGGTACCGACCTGATCTACAAGAATTACTATCACATCGGCGTCGCCGTCGGCACCGACAAGGGCCTCGTTGTGCCGGTGGTGCGCGATTGCGACCACAAGTCGATTGCTGAAATCGAAAAGTCGATTGCCGACTTCGGCAAGCGTGCCCGCGACGGTCAGCTCAAAATCGACGAAATGCAGGGCGGTACTTTCACCATCACCAATGGCGGTGTGTACGGTTCGCTGATGTCGACGCCGATCCTCAACGCGCCGCAGGCCGGCATTCTCGGCATGCACAAGATTCAAGAGCGCCCGGTCGCCATCGGCGGCAAGGTCGAGGTGCGGCCGATGATGTATCTGGCGCTGTCCTACGATCACCGCGTGATTGACGGCAAGGAAGCGGTGACGTTCCTCGTCCGCGTCAAGGAAGGCCTTGAGGATCCAGCGCGGCTGGTGCTGGACCTGTGATGCCCTTCTGACGGGTCGGCTCGAATGGATCAGGTCGCCATCATCACTGGCGGAAGCCGCGGCATCGGCCGTGCCACCGCGCTTGCGGCGGCGGCGCGCGGCTACAAGGTCGTGGTCGGCTACGCCAGCAACAAGGCAGCCGCCGATGAGGTCGTGGCGAAAATCGAATCCAGCAACGGCAAGGCGATTGCCGTCAAATGCGATGTCGGCTCCGAAGCTGATATCCTCGATCTGTTCAAGCAAGCCGATGCATTCGGGCCGCTGGGCGTGCTCGTCAACAATGCCGGCGTGGTCGATATGACCGCGCGCGTCGATGAGATGAGCGCTGAACGCCTGCACCGGATGATGAACGTCAATATTGTCGGTAGTATTCTTTGCGCACGCGAGGCGGTAAAGCGGCTGTCGACCAAACATGGCGGCAAGGGCGGCGTCATCATCAATCTGTCGTCGGTGGCGGCCACGCTCGGCTCGCCTGCGCAATATGTGGACTATGCAGCTTCCAAAGGCGCGATCGATACGTTTACACTCGGGCTCGCGCGCGAAGTCGCCGGCGAGGGCATTCGCGTTGCTGCGATTCGTCCTGGCCTGATCGATACGGACATTCATGCCAGCGGCGGTGAACCGGATCGTGCGCATCGCCTTGCGCATAATGTTCCGATGAAGCGCGTCGGTCAGGCTGAAGAAATCGCCAACGCCGTCGTCTGGCTGATGTCGGATGAGGCGTCATATGTCACGGGTACGATTCTGGATGTGTCGGGCGGACGATAGCTCCGCTCTGTGAGAAACGGGATTTCCATTATGGCTTCATACGATCTCATCGTTATCGGCTCCGGCCCCGGCGGCTATGTTTGTGCGATCCGGGCGGCGCAACTCGGCATGAAGGTTGCGGTGGTTGAAAAGAACGCAACTTATGGCGGCACCTGTCTCAACATCGGTTGTATGCCGTCCAAGGCGCTGCTTTACGCCTCGGAGCTTTTTGAGGAGACCGAGCACTCATTCGCCAAGATGGGCATTGGCGTCGGCAAGCCGAAGCTCGATCTGCCCACGATGATGAATTTCAAGCAGCAAGGCATCGACGGCAACGTGAAGGGCGTCGACTTCCTGTTCAAGAAGAACAAGATCGACGGGTTACGCGGCACCGGAAAGATTCTCGGAGCCGGCAAGGTCGAGGTCAAAGCTGCGGACGGCAAGACCGAGACGCACGACGCCAAGAACATCGTCATCGCGACCGGTTCGGATGTGGCGAAGCTGAAAGGCATCGAGATCGACGAAAAGCGCATCGTGTCGTCGACCGGTGCACTGTCGCTGGAGAAAGTGCCCGGCCACTTGCTCGTCGTCGGTGCTGGCGTCATCGGACTTGAGCTTGGCTCGGTCTGGCGCCGTCTCGGCGCCAAGATCACGGTTGTCGAATTCCTCGACCGGATTCTCCCCGGCATGGATGGCGAGGTTGCCAAGCAATTCCAACGCATTCTTGAGAAGCAGGGCGTGACGTTCAAACTCGGCGCCAAGGTGACGGGCGTCGACACCGGCGGCAAGACGCTCAAGGCGCAGATCGAGCCGGCTGCAGGCGGCAAGGCCGAGACGATCGAAGCCGACGTCGTTCTCGTCGCGATCGGCCGCACGCCTTACATCGATGGTCTTGGTTTGAAAGAGGCCGGCGTCGCGCTCGACAAGCGTGGCCGCGTCGAGGTCGACAAGCATTTCGCCAGCAACGTGAAGGGCGTCTACGCCATCGGCGATGCGATCCGCGGGCCGATGCTCGCGCACAAGGCCGAGGACGAGGGCATTGCGGTTGCGGAAATCATCGCCGGGCAGGCGGGCCATGTGAATTACGACGTGATTCCGGGTGTGGTTTACACCACGCCGGAAGTCGCGTCCGTCGGCAAGACTGAGGAAGAGCTGAAAGAAGCCGGTATCGCTTACAATGCTGGCAAATTTCCGTTCACGGCGAACGGCCGTTCCAAGGTCAATCAGACCACGGAAGGGTTCGTGAAGGTTTTGGCGGATGCCAAGACCGATCGCGTGCTGGGTGTTCATATCGTCGGCCGCGAAGCCGGCGAGATGATCCATGAGGCTGCCGTGCTGATGGAATTCGGCGGTTCTGCGGAAGATCTGGCCCGCACTTGCCATGCCCATCCGACACGTTCGGAAGCCGTCAAGGAAGCGGCATTCAATGTCGCCAAGCGCGCAATCCATATGTGATGACTGTGGTGCAACCCGAAGGCGTTATGCCGGCCAGCTTCATAGAACAGCTGCGCAAGACCTTGCCAGTTGACGCGCTGCTGGTCGGCGACGATATCGACGCGCGCTATTTCACCGATATGGCCGGTGTTCAGGTGGCGCCGCCGCGTGCGGTGGTGCGGCCGAGAACTACTGAAGATGTCTCAAAACTTTTGCAGCTTTGTCATCGCGCAAAAGTGCCGGTGACGACGCAGGGCGGCATGACCGGACTGGTGCGCGCAACCATGCCGCATGACGGCGAGATCGTGCTGTCGATGGAACGGATGAACGCCATCGAGGAAGTCGATGTGTCGTCCGGTGTCGCGGTTGTTCAGGCAGGCGTCGTTCTGCAGAAATTACATGAGCGCGTTGAAGACGAAGGCTTCATGTTTCCGTTGGATCTCGGCGCGCGAGGCAGTTGCACCATCGGCGGCAACATTTCCACCAACGCCGGCGGCAATCGCGTGATTCGCTATGGCATGACCCGCGATCTCGTCCTGGGCCTCGAAGTTGTTACGCCCGACGGTACGGTGCTCAAGGGTCTTCGTAAATTCATCAAGAACAACACCGGCGTCGATCTCAAACAGCTCTACATTGGCACCGAAGGCATTTTGGGTGTCGTGACGCGTGCGGCACTACGGATTTTCCCGGCACCTGCGGAGCGGCAGGTGGCGTTGTGCGCATTGTCGTCGTTCGGCGATGTCACCTCGCTGCTCAAGCTCGCGCGATTGCGTTTGGACGGCGGGCTGACTGCTTTCGAGGTGATGTGGAACGATTACTATCGCCTCGTCACCGAGCGTGTGCCGGGCGTTGCATCTCCGCTGCCGACCAATCATCCTTTCTATGTGCTGTTCGAGGCCTCGGGCAGCGATGCCGAACGCTTGCGCACCGACCTGGAAAGCCTGCTCGAAGCAGTGATGGAACAGGGCATCATTCTTGATGCGACCATTTCGACATCAAACGCATCGGCGGCGGCGATCTGGCGTATCCGCGATTCAAGCGTCGAGCTTAGCCGGACGTTAGCACCGCGTGTCGGTTTCGATATCAGTCTTGCCATCGATCGGATGGAAGATTTTGCTCACCGCATCGCGGCTGACCTTCGCAAATTCGACAACGAGGCGTTTTCCGTCGTTTACGGCCATCTCGGCGACGGCAACCTGCACGTCGTGGTCCATCATGCGGATGTGCCGGACCGCTATACCCAGATTCAGGAACTGGTTTATGGCATCACCGGCGAATATGATGGCTCGATCTCGGCCGAACACGGCATCGGGATGCTGAAGCGGCCCTACTTGAAGCTGAGCCGAACTGCAGAAGAGATCGAAACCATGCGTACGCTCAAGCGGGCGCTGGATCCGCATAACATTCTCAATCCGGGCCGGATATTTGCCGTGTGATGGCGATGAAACTGACGGAAGCGGTTCTCGAAAACGATTATGTCCGGCTCGAGCCGCTGCGCGAGATTCATCGAGACGATTTGCGGGATGCTTGTAACGCCGATCAAGCTGTCTGGCCCAGTTTCTATTTGTATTCGCTTGCGAACGAACACTTCGATCCGTTTTGGGCGCGTGTCCAGAAGGACCGAGAGTCCGGATCATGGATTCCGTTTGCGGTGATCGTGGACAATCGGTGCGTTGGGATTTCCTGTTATATCGGCATCGAGCCGGTCCATCGCGCGCTGGAGCTAGGGAACACCTACTACCGGCCTGAGGTGCGAGGATCGGCGGTCAACCCGGCCGCCAAGCATGCCCTGCTCAGCCATGCCTTTTCGTGCGGCGCCAATCGCGTGCAGTTTCGGGTCGATGCACGCAATACTCATTCGCGTGGAGCCCTGGTGAAACTTGGGGCGACGCAGGAAGGTATCTTTCGCCAGGAGCGGGTGATGTGGACCGGCCGTGTTCGGGACACGATGTTCTTTTCGATCCTTCGCGAGGAGTGGCCGGCGGTCGAAGCCAAGCTGCTGGCACGGCTTGCGAATAACGCTGCGGCCGGCGGCCAGAAATAGGCAATGAAGATGGGCGGCTTGCGGTATGCCGCCAAAGTGATCTTTTGAGCGGGTAATGCGCCGTTAGGCTTCGCGTACCAGTATCAGTTCAGTTTACTTGTTGGGCGCTTGTTCGCGTCAGACGTGATATTCATATTGTGAATCAGCTCCAGGCATGGCCGGAGCAGCTTTTGAGACCGGATCGATGCGCCGTCTGCTTCAACCTCTGTGGTTTCTGCTCGCGCTGATCTTTCTGATCGAGGCGTGGCTGTGGGACCGGCTGGAGCCGATTGTCCAGTGGTTCGTCGATCGTATACCGCTCGCGAGATTCAAGATCTGGTTGTCGCATCGTGTTGACAGTCTTTCGCCTGCGATGACGCTGATCGTTTTTGCGGTGCCGGTGATTCCGCTGTTTCCCCTCAAGCTGATGGGGTTATGGCTGCTCACCCACAAATATTGGCTCAGCGCTGCTCTGGTCATCGTGTTTGGCAAGTTGCTCGGTGTGGGCGTGACCGCTTTCATTTTCGATGTAACGCGGCCAAAGCTTCTGAAGATGAAGTGGTTCAGAACGCTTTACGAGTGGATGTTGCGTGTTCGCGCCTGGGCTCATGCGCTGGTTGATCCGCTGCGCGCCAAGGTCAAACGCTGGCTACGCCATCTGCGTAGCGGGTCGTCGTCGCGGTTTTTCCGCGTGGTGTCGCGGATGCGCCGACGTGCTTATACGGCACGGACGGGCTCTTCTCCCGCCGAGTAGATCTGAAGCCTTCCGTCAGAACAGATGAATCGCGTGCGGCGCGAACAGCCCGATCGCCATAAATCCCAAGCCTGCGATAGCGAGCACGCCTGATACCCATGCCAGCACAATCATGCCGGTGATGATGGTCGCTGACGCCAACACGATCCCGATCTGGAAAGCCGCGGACGCCACTTCGTAATGGTGGTACTTCGCCATGAACAGGTCGCGGTCATGCTCGGCCTTCTTGGCGCGGATCGCGAGTTGCTCGGAACCTTCGCCGGTCTCGGGCTCTGATCGGTAGCGTGCGCCAGCCTTTTGCCAGTCGTCGATCTGCTTGGCGGCAACGGCTTTCGCCGCGTCGTCGGGTAAACTGGCCGAGGCAATCTTGAGGTGCTCGGCGGCGGCCTGCACCGTGGTGCGCCGGATCGTCTTGGCCTGGAAGAAAGCCCAGAGATTCGAGGCCTCGACGTTCTTGGCGATTGATTCCGTCTGCGCGCCCTTGCCGAGTGTTTCCGAAAACGCGAGACACAGCGCAATCAACGCAATCAGCAGTGCGATTTTCTTGTTGGAGCTACCTGCATGTTCGGCATGCTCCGCGTGCTCCATACTTTCATGTGCGCCCATGTTTTCCTCCTACCCGGCTGGCCGCACGATTGACTGAACCGCTATGCCAACGCAAGAGGTTTGCAGATGACAATTGTATTGCGTGTGTGTTGCGTGCGGATCAGGAGCGCGGATGCGCCGTCCGGTAGACCTCAAGCAGCCGTTCGGCATCGACGCCCGTATAGATCTGTGTGGTCGACAGCGAAGCGTGGCCGAGCAGTTCCTGGATTGCGCGCAGGTCGCCGCCGCGTGACAGCAGATGCGTGGCAAACGAGTGTCGCAAGGCATGCGGTGTGGCGCTATCCGGTAACCCCAGCGACCCGCGCAGCCGCTCCATCGTGAGCTGGATGATTCGCGGACTGAGCGGCCCCCCGCGTGCGCCGACGAATATCGGCGACGCAGGCGGCAGATCAAAAGGACAAATTGCAACGTAGTCCGCGATCAGCGTCAGCACGTTCTGAAGCACCGGCACCATGCGGGTCTTGTTGCCTTTGCCGGTCACGACGAGTACGTCGCCGGCACCCGGCGCGGGTACATCGCGGCGCTTGAGGCCGAGCGCTTCGGAGATACGCAAACCCGAACCGTACAGCAACGCCATCACGGCGGCGTCGCGCGACAAAATCCATTGCTCGCGATTTTCGCCGGCGCGCAAATCCGCATCGGCCATCTGCTTTGCGGCAGCCATCTGAATTGGCTTCGGAAGACTCTTGGAAACTTTTGGCGCGCGTATGGCGGCCAATGCCCCAACTTTGCCTTTGCCTTCGCGCTCCAGAAACCGCCCGAACGAGCGCAGTCCTGCAAGCGCGCGCATCAACGAGCGCCCGGCAATTCCGCCGCTGCGCCGCGAGGCCATGAAGGCGCGAATATCCGTGGCTTCAAGGCCGGCGAATCGTTTCAGCGAAACGATCTCGCCCCAATGCTCGCCCAGGAAGGCGATGCATTGCTGCAAATCGCGGCCATAGGCCTCGAGCGTTTTCGGTGACAGCCGCCGTTCGCTGCGCAAATGCCCGAGCCACTGCGCGGCCATGGCCTGAAAATCGCCGGCGGCGCAGGCGATCGGGGGCGATTGGGCTGGTGCGGTTGATTCGGCCATGGCGCGATCTTGATATTCCCGATCTTGCGCCTCCAATGTCCCGCAATTGCGGCGCTTGACAGGCCTCACTATATCGCACCCCTTTCGTTGACCCTCTCTTAATTTGCGGATTCGCGAAGCGCAGCCATGGTTAGACGTGTCGTCGACGTTCTCGTGCCGGTGGCGCTCGACCACACCTATACCTATGCGGTTCCGGAAGGCATGGAGTTGGCCCCCGGCGACGTGGTCACTGTGCCGCTTGCCTCGCGCGCGGTCACGGCGGTGGTGTGGGCGGAGAACCCGTCGCCCGATCCGCGGCTGCACAACCGCCTCAAAGACATCGGCGAAAAATACGACGTGCCGCCGCTCAAGGGTGAACTGCGCAGTTTCGTCGACTGGGTCTCGAACTACACGCTCTCCGCGCGCGGTATGGTCATGCGGATGACGCTCAAGATGGGCGATCTTGGCCCGGAGCGGGTACGGCCCGGCGTGCGGCTGATCGGCGACCCGCCGAAGCGAATGACACCCGCACGGCATCGGCTGATCGACCTGCTGTCCGACGGTTTGCTGCACGGCAAGTCTGATGCGGCACGAGAGGCCGGCGTCAGTCCCGGCGTGATCGATGGGCTGGTCGATGAAGGCACGTTGGCGGTCGAGCCGTTGCCGAAACCGCCTCCGCCTCCCGCGCCCGATCCGTCGTTCGCCAGGCCTGAGTTTTCGCCGGAGCAGCAAACCGCCGCCGACACGCTGCGCGCGCTCGCTGCAAAAGACGAGTTCGGGGTCGCACTCCTCGACGGCGTCACCGGCTCCGGCAAAACGGAAGTGTATTTCGAGGCCGTCGCCGAAACCATCCGGCGCGGCAAGCAGGCGATGATCCTGATGCCGGAGATCGCGCTGACCGGACAGTTCCTCGATCGCTTTGCCAATCGCTTCGGCGTGCGGCCGCTGGAATGGCATTCGGATCTGACGCCGCGAACCCGCGCGCGCAACTGGGCGGCGATGGCGAGCGGTGAGGCTCAGATTGTCGTCGGTGCGCGATCGGCGCTGTTTCTGCCGTATGCTGATTTGGGCTTGATCGTTGTCGATGAAGAACACGATCAGGCCTACAAACAAGACGACGGCGCGCACTATCACGCCCGCGACATGGCGGTGGTGCGCGCGAACATCGCGAAAATTCCAGTCATTCTTGCGTCCGCCACGCCATCGGTCGAGACCGAAGTCAATGCACGAAAAGGCCGTTATCGCCGCGTCGTGCTGCCGGAGCGGTTCGGCGGGCAGTATCTTCCCAACATCGAAACCATCGATCTGAAGCGTGCGCCGCCCGCGCGCGGCAAATTCATTTCGCCGCCGCTGGCGGATGCGATCCGGAGTGCGATCGGACGCGGCGAGCAGGCGTTGTTGTTTCTCAATCGCCGCGGTTACGCGCCGCTGACATTGTGCCGGTCGTGCGGACATCGCTTCGCCTGCACGATCTGCGATGCGTGGCTGGTCGATCATCGTTTCCGTCATCGCCTTGTGTGCCATCACTGCGGATTTTCGATGGGGCGTCCGC
>JAKFUP010000026.1 GCA_021732625.1 Hyphomicrobiales bacterium | reverse complement strand
TCGAACTGATCCGCAACAGAACGCCCGTCGCAACGATGCGCGGCGATCTGATGTTCGGACGGTCGATGGCAGAAATGAAAGCAGCATGAGCGATGTCAGGCGATTTCAACGCCGATCAGAAACGCTACCTGGAAGGCTTCGTCTCCGGCCTTAGCGCGTCTCGCATTGCGCGGACCAGCGCGCCCGCCAAATCCGAACCTGTCGGTCCTGATGCCATTCATATCAAGGCTCAGGACCGCACAGTTGCCGCAGGCGGCAAGCTCAACGATCAGGAAAAGTTCAAACGCGACGAGCATCCGTTCGACGCATATCCGCGGCTGGTTGCTCAAGCGGAGAAGAACGAGGCGCCGAAGCCTGCGGATAATTTCCGCTGGCGCTATTACGGCATCTTTTACGTGGCTCCGACACAAAGCTCCTACATGTGCCGCATGCGGATTCCAAACGGCATCCTCAAGCACTGGCAGTTTGCCGGTGTTGCCGATCTCGCCGAGAACTTCGCCGGGCCTTACGCTCATGTGACGACTCGCGCCAACCTTCAAATTCGCGAGATCGAGCCGAAGAACGCGATCAACATTATCGAAGGCATTCAGGATCTCGGCCTGTGTTCGCGCGGCTCGGGGGCCGACAACATTCGCAACGTGACCGGCTCGTCGACGGCAGGCATCGATCCACACGAGCTGTTGGATACGCGGCCTCACGCTAAAGCCTGGCATTACCACATTCTCAATGATCGCTCTCTCTACGGGCTGCCGCGCAAGTTCAATGTCGCATTCGACGGCGGCGGTCAGATCGCGACGCTTGAGGAAACCAACGACATCGCCTTTCAGGCCGTCGAGGTGCTGGATGGTCACGGCGTCGCGCCGGGCGTCTACTATCGCCTTGCGCTTGGCGGCATCACCGGCCACCGCGATCTGGCGCGCGACACCGGCGTGGTCCTCAAGCCGTCGGAGGCGACTGAGGTCGCCGACGCCATCATTCGCGTCTTCATCGAGCACGGCGACCGCACCAATCGCAACAAGGCGCGGATGAAGTACGTGCTCGATGCGTGGGGGTTCGACAAGTATCTGGCTGCCGTCGAAGAGAAACTCGGCCGCAAGCTGATGCGCGTGTCTTCGGAGGCGATCGTGCAGCGGTCGGTGATCAATCGGCTTGGCCACATCGGCGTGCATGCGCAGAAGCAGACTGGGTTCAACTGGATCGGCGTCACGCTGAAGCTTGGTCGCCTGTCGCCCGAACAAATTCGTGGCCTCGCGAAGATCGCGCAGGATCTCGGAGACGGCGATATCCGGCTCACCGTTTGGCAAAATCTTCTGATTTCGGGCGTCGCTGACGCCAACGTCGCTCTGGTCACAGCCGCAGTCGATGCGCTGGGGTTGGCCACAACAGCGTCACCGATCCGCGCCGGCGTGGTCGCCTGCACAGGCGCCACCGGTTGCCGGTTCGCGGCTGCGCATACCAAGGAAAGCGCCGAGGAGATCGTGAACTGGTGCGAGAGCAAGGTTGCGCTCGATACCCCGGTCAATGTCCATCTGACCGGTTGTCATCATTCCTGCGCGCAGCACTATATCGGAGACATCGGCATGATCGGCGCGCGCGTGCCGATCAATGACGACGGCGATACGGTCGATGGATTCCATGTGCTGGTTGGAGGCGGTTACGGCGCCGACGCATCGATCGCCAAGGAACTCTACCAGAACGTGAAGTCTGAAGATGCACCGAAGGTCGTGGAGCGTTTGCTCAAGGCCTATATGGCAAACCGTAACGCGCCGGATGAATCGTTCGTCGCCTTTGCAAAACGGCATGAGCCTGAGGATATGAAGAAGCTCGCGGATGCGGAGGTTGTGGCATGAACCAGTTATCGCCGCAGCCCGACTTCTCGCTCATTCCCGATACCGCGCCGTTCTCAGCCGAGCAGCGTTCGTGGCTGAACGGTTTCTTTGCCGGTTTGGTGTCGCTCGACAATGTCGTCAGTCCATTGTCGGCGGAGCAGGGCGCCGCCGTGATGAAAGGCGTCACTGGCGACGGCGATGATGGCGAGGCTCCATGGCACGATCAGACGCTGCCAATGCCTGAACGGATGAAGATGGCCGAAGGCCGGCCCGTCCGCCGCAAGATGATGGCGGCGATGGCGCAGCAGGATTGCGGTCAATGCGGCTATAACTGCAACGACTACTCTGATGCGATCGCAGCGCGCTCGGAAGAGCGTCTCAATCTGTGCGTACCTGGCGGTAAGGAAACCGCGCGGATGCTGAAGGCGCTGTACGTGGAGCTCGACAGCACGCCAGTTGCCAAGACAGATGCGCCGAAGATCGCTCCCGACGCGAATGCCGAGATTGCGAGCACGCCTGCAGGGCGCTCACGCGACAATCCCGCGATGGCGAGCTTTCTGTCCCGCCGCCTGCTCAACGGTAAGGGCTCCGAGAAGGAGACATGGCACATCGAGTTCGATCTCGAGCCCGCCGGTCTCGATTACGTTGTCGGCGACTCGTTCGGCGTGTTCGCGCGTAACGACCTGGGTTTGGTCGATCAGATTATCGCCATGCTTGGTGCGCTTCACACCACGCCGATCAACGGCAAGCCGTTGCGCGACGTTTTGCTTGAGGACATTTCGCTCGCCCCCGCTCCGGACAGCCTGTTCGAACTGATCTCGTTCATCACTGGCGGCGCGCAACGCGAGAAAGCCAGAAAACTCGCACAAGGCGAGGATCCGGATGGCGATGCCGCCAATCTCGACGTGCTGGCGACGTTGCAGAAATTCAGCGGCGTGCGGCCGCACCCGGAGGCTTTCATCGAAGCGCTTGAGCCTCTGCAGCCTCGGCTCTACTCGATCTCCTCATCGAACAACGCAACGCCTGGCAAGCTCAGCCTGACGGTCGATACGGTTCGCTATGTGATCGGCAAGCGCAAGCGGATGGGGCTTGCCTCGACATTCCTTGCCGAGCGTATCAATCCGGGCGATCCGCTGAAGGTTTACGTCCAGAAAGCGCACGGCTTTGCGCTACCGGACGATCCGGATACGCCGGTCATCATGGTTGGCCCCGGCACCGGCATCGCGCCGTTCCGTGCCTTCCTGAAAGACCGCGAAGCGACGCAGGCGCCCGGCCGCAACTGGCTGTTCTTCGGTCATCAGCGCAGCGATTGCGATTTCTTTTACGCAGACGAACTGAACGCGATGAAGGAATCGGGCGTGCTGACGCGGCTGTCGCTTGCCTGGTCTCGCGACGGTAACGAAAAATTCTATGTTCAAGATCGCATGCGTGAGGTCGGCCGCGAGCTGTGGTCGTGGATTGCCGATGGCGCGCATCTCTACATCTGCGGCGACGCCAAACGGATGGCCAAGGACGTCGAACGCGCACTGGTCGATATCGTCGCCCAATACGGCATGCGCTCGGCGGACGAGGCCATCGCGTTCGTCGCCGAGCTCAAGAAGAAGGGCCGTTTCCAGCAGGACGTCTACTGATGGACCAGATCAGTTTTACGAGGACGCAGAAAATGCAGTCGCTTGGAACGGTGCTTTTGGAGGGTATTTCATCTGCTATGACGCCATTTACGGCAGTTTTTTCGTCATTTATAGCCAGATATTGCATTTTTAGAGAAAAGTATTTCATCATGGGCTCAAGAGCTATTCTGGAGCCTGATCGACATGCGTGTCCTCCGCCGCCTTTTCCGGCTCTCTACGCCGCAGACAACCGATCCGGATTCACGTCTGGATGCGGTGACCTTCTACAGCGCCTTGTCGTTCATGGCCTTGATCCTCGTCGTCACGCTGCCTTATCGCCCGTTCTGATCCGCAATTTTGATCACCGCGCGCGTGGACCGCGCGCATGACGGCGGTCGATACTAATCTCAAGACAACAAAAACCACCTGTCCTTACTGCGGGGTTGGTTGCGGCGTGCTCGCGACCCCCGATGCAATTGGCGGTGCAGCGATCTCCGGCGATCCGGATCACCCGGCGAATTTCGGAAAACTTTGCTCAAAGGGTTCGGCACTCGGCGAAACGCTGTCGCTTGACGACCGCCTGCTGCATCCGATGATCCGCTGCAACACCGGCAATCTCGAGCAGGTGGCATGGACCGATGCGCTCGATCATGTCGCCAATCGCCTTAAGCACATCATCGCCAAGCACGGACCTCATTCGGTTGCGTTCTATCTGTCAGGTCAGTTGCTGACCGAGGACTACTACGTCGCCAACAAGCTGATGAAAGGCTTCATCGGCACGGCAAACGTCGATACCAACTCCCGGCTGTGCATGGCCTCATCGGTCGCCGGTCACCGGCGTGCTTTTGGCGCCGATACGGTGCCCGGATGCTATGACGATCTCGATGAAGCCGATCTGCTGGTGCTGGTCGGATCGAACGCAGCATGGTGCCATCCAGTCCTGTTCCAACGCATGCTGCGCAACAAGCAGGAACGCGGCGCGCGCATCGTCGTGATCGATCCGCGGCAGACCTCCACCTCCGACGATGCAGATTTGTTTCTCGGGCTGAAGCCCGGAACGGATACCGCTTTGTTCAGCGGCTTGCTGGCGCATCTGGCCGACACGGGTGCGCTCGATCGTAGTTATATCGAAGCGCACACCGATGGATTCGACGAGGCGCTCGCGCAAGCGCGCAAGATCGCAGGCGGGACCGCTGCAACGGCGCTGGCAACCGGGCTGAGTGAAGCGGATGTCTCCGCGTTCTTTGCGATGTTCCAGAACACGCCGCGCGTCGTCACGCTTTATTCGCAAGGCGTCAACCAGTCAGCGCAGGGCACCGACAAGGTCAATGCCATCATCAACTGCCATCTGGCGACTGGCCGCATCGGCAAACCGGGTGCATCGCCGTTTTCACTGACCGGCCAGCCCAATGCGATGGGCGGCCGCGAGGTCGGCGGGCTCGCCAATCAGCTCGCCGCGCATATGGGTTTCAATCCGCCCGACATCGATCGCGTTCGCAGGTTCTGGAATGCGCCGCACGTGGCAACGCATGAGGGCCTCAAGGCCGTACAGATGTTCGAGGCAATCGACCGCGGCGAGATCAAGGCGCTGTGGGTAATGGGCACCAATCCGGCGGTCTCGCTGCCAAACGCCGACTACGTCCGCGCAGCGTTGCGCGGTCTCGACCTGCTGGTGATTTCCGAAAACGTGCTCTCCAACGACACCATTAGTGCCGGGGCACATGCCTTGCTGCCGGCGCTGGCATGGGGCGAGAAGTCTGGCACCGTAACCAATTCCGAGCGGCGGATCTCGCGGCAGCGTGCGTTTATCCCGGCGCCCGGCGAAGCGCGGCCCGACTGGTGGATGGTCAGCGAGGTGGCCAAGCGCCTCGGGCATGGCAAGGCGTTCAGCTATCGCTCTGCCGCCGATATTTTCCGCGAGCATGCGGCGTTGTCTGCATTCGAGAATGACGGCAAACGCGATTTCGACATCGGCGCGCTGGACAAGATACCGGACGATGCGTTCGACATCATGCCGCCGGTGATGTGGCCGATACGGAAAGGCCAGGATCAGGAACAGCAACGCTTTTTCGCAAACGGTGAATTCTTTACCTGCGAACGCAAGGCAAAGTTCATCGCCGTCGATATGCCGAGCCTGCGCACGACGGTTTCGCAAAGCCGTCCGCTGCGCCTCAACACCGGCCGTATCCGCGACCAATGGCATACCATGACGCGCACCGGCAAAAGCCAGCGTCTCGGGCAGCATATTCCGGAACCGTTTGTTGAGGTTCATCCTCTTGATGCGGTTGCGGCTGGCGTCAGCGACGGCGGCTTCGCACGCATCTCGACTGAATTTGGCGCGTGTACTCTCAAGGTGCTGGTCACAGACCGTCAGCAGCGTGGAATGGTGTTTGCGCCGATCCACTGGAGCCAGGAGAACGCGTCGTCAGCGCGCGTCGGCTCGCTCGTGGCACCTTTGGTCGATCCGTTTTCCGGTCAACCCGAAAACAAGGCGACGCCGGCTGCGATGTCAGCAGTTGCCTATGCGCAGCATGGTTTCGTGCTGTCGCGCAATCTTGTCGCACTGCCGCCCGATATATGGTGGGCGCGTGTCACGGTGGGCGGCGGATTCGGATACCTGATCGCCGCCAATTCCGACGCGGCCGTTTGGAAAAACTGGTTTGCGAAGCAAGGCACTGAGCTGGCTGAGTATGAGGATGCAAGCGTTGGCGTGTATCGCGCCGCTGCTTTCAGCGATGGGCATTTGAAAGCCTGCCTGTTCGTTAGTCCGTCCGCAGTGGCGTTTGACTGGCAGGCGGTGAGGGAGCTGTTCGCGCGCGAGCACCTCGACGACGACCAGCGCGGCATTCTATTGTCGGGAAAGTCGGCGAGCGGCATGGCCAACGCCGGGCCGACGGTGTGCGCCTGCTTCGGCGTCGGCCGCAACACCATCTGCGATACGATTTCGCAAGGCGCGCAGACAGCCGCGGAGATCGGCCTCAAACTCAAGGCCGGGACCAACTGCGGCTCGTGCATTCCAGAACTGAAACGGCTGATCGCGCAAACGCCGCAAAGCGAACAGCGGCAGCTCGAATCCGCTGCGAGCTAAACCCGTTCCACTCATGCCCTGAACGGGGCGATCTCGACGCCGCTGGCGTTGACGGCTTGCTTGACCGCGCCGGCAATCGCAACTGCACCCGGCGTGTCGCCGTGAATACAGACCGTATCGACATCGCACTTGATGGTTTTGCCTGAGGTCGAGAATACCGCGCGCTCCTGCACCATGCGCACCACCCGCGCAGCGATCTCGTTCGCATCGTGCAACACCGATCCGGGTTTGCTACGCGGCGTCAGTTGCGCATCGTCTTCATAGGTGCGATCGGCGAAGACTTCGTAGATCAGCTTGAGGCCAGCGGCTTCACCTGCGCGCACCAGCGCGCTGTTCGGCAACACCACGAACATCAGCTTCGGATCGACCGTCTTGATGGCGTTGGCGATCGCGCGCGCCGTCATGTCATCGACGCAACCGACGTTCGACAACGCGCCATGCGCTTTGACGTGTGTGACCTTGTGACCGGCAAGCGCAGCAACCGCCTGCATCGCACCTATTTGATAGGCGACCAGCGTTTCGATTTCCGATGCAGTGATACCGGGGACAGGCCTGCGGCCAAAGCCATGCAGGTCGCGAAAACCGGGATGCGCGCCGATGCTGACGCCTTTCTGTTTCGCAAGCCGGGCGGTCTTGAGCATGATGTCGGAATCGCCCGCATGAAAGCCGCAGGCCACGTTGACACTGGTTGCAATCCCGAGCATCGCCTCGTCATTGCCCATCGGCCATGCGCCGTATCCTTCGCCAAGATCACAGTTGAGATCGATCGTCATGGCAAGGCCTCTTCTTAGGGTGTTGACGTTTCGTCGGCAGGCGAAGGCTGCCACGTCACCGAATCCATTGCGCTGACGGCCGCGCCTGCGATGTTGGCCGATTGCAGGGCGTCGAGATTGAAGGCCGAGCCTCTTGCCTCGCGCAGCAGGCCGGGAAGCGACGCGAGAAACTTTGCATACCGGCGCGCTTCCACATGGGCTTCAGTGATTGTCATCGCCTTGAAGCGCAGTTTTTTCCCGACCTGTGTCTGAGCGATGCGACGGAGATCCGGACCGATCACCGTTGCGATCTTGGGATAGCCGCCGGTCGTGCCACGATCCGGCATCAGCACAAGCGGTTGTCCGTTGCCAGGTATCTGAATGCTGCCGCTCACCGTGCCGTCGGAGACAATGTTGTGGCCGCCATTGTGCTTGATGACGGGACCTTCGAGGCGAAAGCCCATGCGATCGCTGGCAGCGGACAGCGTCCAGTCCGACTTGAGAAACAGCTCGGTTGCCTCGCCGAACTCATCATCCTGCGGGCCCATCACGACGCGGATCGGCCGCTCGGTTTCGGCAGGCAGCTCGAGCTTGCGCTCATGCGCGAGTGGCTGTGCTTCAGCAATGTTGATTTCATCCCCAGATTGCAACGGGCGTGGGTAGGGACTGCCAAGGCCGGAACGCATATTGACCGACAGGCTGCCGAAGACCGGTTCGCCCTGAACACCGCCCTCAAGCGCCAGATATGTAAAGGAGCCTGTCCGTGCCGGTGTGAGCGTCAGCGACTCGCCGTCGGCAAGCAGCGCGCTCTCGTTGAGCGTTAGTTGGCGCGCACCGATGCTCGCTTGCCGCATAGAGCCACTCAGCGCCAAACGGAGCGCGCCACCACGCGCGGTAAACGTTCCGCCCAGTGGTCCGACCTCGATAGCTGCGGTAAATAGGGAATTGCCGACCAGCGTATTGGCGCAGGCGAGGGCAAACGCGTCCATCGCGCCGCTCTGCGTCAAGCCATAACGCTGCGCGCCGAAGCGGCCGGCATCCTGAACAGACGTCGCGGGGCTGACGGTGCCGATGACAAGCTTCGCCATCACTTTACCTGCTCGGCAACAAGTTCGCCGGCTTCGGCCGCGCGGTTCATGTCTGCGAATTCGTTCTCCGGGATCGCGTAGAAGTTCACCATATCCGCCGGCTCAAGCATGAAGATCGGCTGACGCTGAATGTCATACGTGCGTGCGGGCGTTCGCCCGAGCAGATGCCAGCCGCTTGGAGCTGCAAGGCACTGCACGCCGGCCTGCACGCCGCCGATGGAAATGGTTCCTGCTGGCGTAAACGTGCGCGGGTTCTGCCGGCGTGGCGTTGCGAGCAGCGGGTCAAGACCAGTGAGATAAGCCCAACCCGGCATGAAGCCGAGCATCACAACACAGTAGTCACCCTCGGTATGGCGGCGAACTACGTCGTCGGGTGTCATATCGTGTGCGCGGGCGACGTCTTCGAGATCGATGCCGTACTCGCCGCCGTAGACCACTGGAATCCGCCAGCGCCGACCGGGTGGAATTTCAGGCGCCGGACGCTCTGCGAGCTCGAGAAGCCTTTGGCGGATGTTATCGTAATCGGTCACGACCGGATCGTAATGCACCAGCAACGAGCGGTAGGTCGGGACGGTTTCCCGCACGCCATTGAGTCCGTGTTCAGCAATCGCGCGATCCAGTGCCAGCACCCGCCGGTTGGCTTCGGGATCGATTTTTGAAGAGAATTCGACCGTCAGCGCGGCATCGCCCGAGAGCAGGATGCGAGGTAAAGAGAGTGCTTGACCGGCCATGCATCATCACGCTTGTTACGAAGCGTCAGTAAGCCTGTGTTGTCCGATACCGGCACCCAAATAGCAACGCCAATTGAAAGTGTGATGTAGAGAAACCGTGTTGCGATAAGCGGAATCTATTGACGCGATAAGGCCGGATCGCACAATTGGCAAGCCAAAGAGGCGGAGACCACCCGACGATGCCCATGACAAAGGAAGCGACTTTGACAAAAGAAGCCACGGAAGCCCTGAAACACATCTCGACGGGGACCATTACGACGGTGCTGTTGAAGAAAGGCCTGCGCAACATCTGGATGCGCGGGACCCGTCCGTTGCGCCCGGGATTACCGCGCCTCGTCGGACCGGCATTTACGCTGCGCTTCGTGCCTGCGCGTGAGGATCTTGCGACTCCGGAATCCTGGTCATCGCCGATCTCGACCCGGACAGCGATTGAGGCGATGCCTGAAGGCTGCATCGCCGTGATTGACGCCATGGGCGTGAAAGATGCGGGCGTGTTCGGCGATATTCTTTGCGCGCGCATGGTTCAGCGCAAGGTCACCGCATTGGTCACTGACGGTGTGGTGCGCGATGTCGAAGGCGTGCTCGCGACCGGCCTGCCGGTGTGGTGCGATGGCGCGGCGGCGCCACCATCGGTCGCAGGACTGACGTTCGTGGGATGGGGCGAGCCGATCGGTTGCGGCGGCGTTGCGATTTTCCCCAACGACATCATCGTGGCCGATCAGGATGGCGCGGTCGTCGTTCCGCAGGCCTTGCTCGATCACGTGCTGACTGAAGGCCCCGGACAGGAAAAGATGGAAGCCTGGATCGTCAACGAAGTGAACAACGGCGCGGTGCTGCCGGGGCTTTATCCGATGAATGCCGAGACCAAGGCGCGCTACGCTGCGAGCAATAAAAAATAACGCGGCCGAAAAGAACGGAGGAGACGACATGGATATGCACCGCGCGGGTTCGCGCCCGACACGCAGAGCATCGGCTGATTATTTCACCGGTACTGTCTGGCAGGATCCAATCGTAACTACGGAAGCACCGGCTCGGGTCGTGGCGAACAGGGTATCGTTCGAGCCGGGCGCGCGAACCGCATGGCATACCCATCCGCTGGGGCAGACGCTCTACGTCATCAGCGGAGTCGGCCGCTTCCAGACCAAAGGTCAGCCGATCGTCGAAATCCGTCCGGGCGATACGATCTGGATTCCACCCGGTGAAAAGCACTGGCACGGCGCGTCCCCCAACAATGGCATGACCCACATCGCGATTCAGGAGGCCGAAAAGGGATCTGCCGTAACCTGGATGGAAAAGGTGACCGACGAAGATTACGGCAAGCCTGTTGGCTGATCGTTGCCTGCTGATCAAGCGGCGCTGTTACGGACGGTATTCGCAATAGCCTTTTGTGCATCGAAGTCGCGGCGGCGGCGCGCCAGCTCATCCGGGTTCATCTGCGCGATGTTGTTGTAGTCGCGCTTCCACGACGCATCCGTGCTCCAGCGCAACGGTGACTGCACTGTGGTGCGGGCAGCAGGCGCGGACTCCAGTACACGCAGAGCCAGTTCCAGCGTCACGTCCTGCGATGCAACGTCGTGCGGCTTGCCGGCTGAATTGCCGAGTGGAAAATCGCTGAACAGAAACCGCGGGACGGCGGCATGTTCGACGATATCCTTGGCGCATCCCATCACCACCGTCGGGATGCCATTGGCTTCCAGATGCCGCGCCACGAGGCTGACGGTCTGGTGACACACCGGACAGTTCGGAACCAGAATCGCAACGTCGACCTGATCGGCGCGACAGCGCGCCAGAATCTCTGGTGCATCGGTTTCGATGGTCACGCGATGGCTGCGGTTGGTCGGTGCGCCGAAGAAATGCTCTGCGGTTGAACCAACACGTCCCGACTTTGTGAGGCGTTTCAGTGCGGACAGGGGAAACCAGGTGTTGCAGTCGGTCGCCGTGGTGTGGGTTCGGTCATAGGCAATATGGGAAATGCGCAGGTCGGGCGGGTTCTCCGTGCTGCCGGAATAGACCTGATAGAACTTCGCGGCCGAATTGTAAGCTGCACCTGGTCCCTGATCGCCGTGGGCTGCATCGAATGGCGATGCCGTGGTGACGATCGCCACGCGCGATCGCGACAGCGGCTTTGTCAGCGGCGCGAACGGTGCATCAACGTAGTGCGCCCAGCGGTAGGGCGTGTCGTAGCCGATCGCCGCGTAGTAATCGCGCGTGCGCTGCATATACGGAATAGCAACGTCAGCGTCGCTGGCCAATTCGGAGGACATGTTGAGGCTCGGGCTTATGTTCACTTTCGTACACTCATGCGCTTAGCTTATGGCTTCCCACGCAGTGGCGTCGAGCACAAAGATGAAATGTGCAGATAGGCACGATTTTATGAATTCCCAACAAACATTGTTTTACGGATTGCGGCGCGAAAATGCAGCAATGACAGGAGGTAGTCATGTTGTTGGTCATTGTGGCTCTCGCGGGCGCAGCCGGTCTTTTCTACTACGCAGGTGCGGTCCGAAACCATGGTTCGGTTTGGGCCGATCAGCTCTGCGCACAGACGAGTATGTTTTGCGAACGGCCACAGCTGTTGCTGATCGCGTTCAGTGCTGTCGTGATCGTTGGCATGCTTCGGGTAATGACGCGGGCTTGAATTCGTCGGATCGTCACTGCTGTACGATGCCGCTGCTGACAAAATAGTCATATCGGGTCGCGCGATGAAGTGCGGTAGGCGCGAGCGAGCCGTTGGCGGAAAGGGTGGGATTCGAACCCACGGTACCCTTGCAGGCACGCCGGTTTTCAAGACCGGTGCCTTAAACCACTCGGCCACCTTTCCGTATCGTCGTGATGAGGGAAGCCAGCGCGGATTGCAAGACGACACATGACTCGTGATTCGTAACTGACACGAGCGCCGATCCGAAACGAATGGTTTACCACCGGGGTGCAGGGTCATTTCCTAACAGTCCCACGTGGGCTAGACTGATAGGGATGGGCGCGAGAGCGGGCTGGCTGCAACTTCGGCAGGCCGCATCTGCAGTGGTATTTGGGACTAATGGGGATTTTGAGAGCAGGGGTGATGGACCAGACGCTGCGCGTGGCGGCGGTTGGATGCGCTTGCGCGTTGCTGGCCAATTGTGCCTCGTCGGACAAATTCGCCCGCAAGGTCGATCCCAAGTATGGCGTTTCAGCCAGTGCGCGAGTCGTCGAATTCGGCGAGCCGGTTCCCAAGGGCGGCGGCACGTTCCGGGTCGGCAAACCCTACACGGTCGCCGGGCGCACGTATGTGCCTGAAGACGATGTCAATTATCGCGCCGAGGGGCTCGCGTCCTGGTACGGCGATGCCTTTCACGGGCGCCTGACTGCTAACGGCGAAGTCTTCGACATGGCTTCGCTGACGGCCGCACATCCGACGATGCCTTTGCCGAGCTATGCGCGCGTCACCAATCTGGCGAACCAGAAATCGGTCATCGTGCGCGTCAACGACCGTGGGCCGTACCACGGCAACCGGCTCATCGACGTCTCAAATAATGCCGCTATGCTATTGGGATTCCATAGCAATGGCATTGGCCGGGTGCGCGTCGAATATGTCGGCCGCGCGCCACTTGAAGGTTCGGACGACCGTCAGCTCCTGGCCACGCTCAGAACCGGGGAACCGGCTCCGGCGCCTTCTCTGGTAAGGGTTGCGGCCGCAGGCGGCTTCGTGCCGGAACTGCCGTCACGATCGGCTGGCGTCATTCGCGGCGATATCCCGTTGCCGGAAGGCCGGCCCTATACCCTTGGCAACGATAACAGATCGGTTTCCGAGGTCTCGGCTTCGCGCAGTTCCCGCTCTGCCGGGCAGGTGTTGGAGAACCCGCGTGCTGTTGCGTACGAAAGCAATGGCAATCCTGTGGCACGCACCCGGCCGGTGTCTGCCTACGCGCCAGCCTCGTCGCAGGATGGAATCGGCAATCTTTTGTCTGGCCGCGGCCTTTATTGAGCATGATCTGTGTCCGAAAACCGGTACCCACTTTTCGGGATCATGCCTTTATTGAGCATGATCTGTGTCCGAAAACCGGTACCCACTTTTCGGGATCATGCTTCTAGCTCGAACTCACCTCGCGCAAAAATTCGATCAGCGCCGCGTTGACCTCATCCGGGCGCTCCTGCTGCACCCAGTGACCGGCGCCCTCGATGATGACCTTGCCGCGCAGGTCGGGAAGCACCTTGTCGAGTTCGGCGACTCGTTTGGCTCCGATCAACCCGGTGATGACTGAATCCTTCGAGCCGGCAATGAACAGCGACGGCTGGCGCACCAGTGCCCCATGCCAGGGTGCGGTGAGATCCCAGTTGCGATCGAGATTGCGGTACCAGTTGAAGCCGCCGCGAAAGCCTGACGCCTTGTAGTTCGCGACGAAGTGGGCGAGGTCGGCCTCGGTGATCCATGCCGGCAGTTTTGGATTTTGCGGGCGGTTGCCGAGAAAACCCTTCGCGGGATCGACGAACAGCGAATTCGCCCCGTCGCCGAAACCTTCTGCAAACATCGCGCGCATGGCATGATCGATGTCGCGCTCGAATTCCGCTTCGGCGACGCCGGGTGTCTGGAAATACTGCCAGTAGAAATTGTCGATGCCGTCCATCTTCAGTTTTTCGAGCGGGCGGCCTTTGGCGCGAAATGGCGGCGGTACGCTGAGGCCCGCAACCGCCAAGAACATATCGGGACGAAACAACGCTGCGTGCCAGGCGACCGGCGCGCCCCAATCGTGACCGATGATAATCGCCTTGCTCTCGCCCAGCGCCGTGACCAGTGCGGTTACATCGCCCACGGTGTCGAAGATCGAGTAGGCCGCGATATCCTGCGGGGCGGAGGTCTTGCCGAAACCGCGCATGTCAGGCGCGACCACATGAAAACCTGCATCCGCCAGCGGACCCATCTGGTGCCGCCACGAATAGGACAGTTCCGGCCAGCCGTGGCAGAGGATGACGAGCGGCCCTTCACCCTGCTCGGTGAGGAAAATGTCGATCCCGTTGGCTTTGATGGTTCGGGATGCCGGCATCGCTTTTCCGCCCTGTTTTTGAGTTTTCTAAGCGCAATTGCACCTTACGATAGGTCGTCGAATTGCTGTCGCAATGTCAATGCAGCGGGAAAGCTTCAACCACTGGCGTTGTTCGGATAGTCGCTGGCTGATAGAAAGCAGGTTTCGAGGAACACCATGTTTTGCCTTCGCAATCTGAGCGAGACGCTCCAGCGGTCGGCTTTCGCACGGCGCGCTATTTGCGCAGCCCTGCTGCTGACCGTCGCCGTCTCGATTGGCGCGGTTCACGCCGCCAATAATAGCGTGCAGGGCGCTCCCAAAAAGGAGGAGGGCGGCTACGACACCGATGCGCCGACCGCGATCCTGATCGAAGCCTCCAGCGGCAGCATCCTGTTCGAGAAGAACGCCGATCAACTGACAGCACCATCCAGCATGCAGAAGCTGATGACGCTGGAAGTCGTGTTCGACGCCTTGCTCAAGGGCAATCTCAAATTTTCCGACGACTTCAAGGTCAGCCAGAACGCCTGGCGCAGAGGTGGTGCACCGTCCGGCGGCCCGACCATGTTTGCCGGGCTGAACACGCGGATCATTGTCGACGACCTGCTGCGTGGCGCGATCGTCTCGAACGGCAACGATGCCTGCATGATCTTTGCCGAAGGCATGTCCGGCAGCGAGCAGGCGTTCGCAGACCGCATGACCAAGCGCGCACGCGAACTGGGCCTCACGCAATCGACCTTCGCGAATTCGACAGGGCTTCCCGATCCGAACAACAAGATGTCGGTGCGCGAGATCGCCAAACTCGCCCGACACATCGTACTCACCTATCCGGAACAGTATCGCATCTTCAACGAGCGCGAATTCACCTGGAGCAAGATCAAGCAGCAGAACCGCAATCCACTGCCGACCGTGATGGCATCCGCCGACGGTATGAGCCTCGGCGCAACCAAGGAAGGCGGCTACGGCATGGTTGGGTCGGCCCTGCAGAACGGTCAACGGCTCATCGTGGTGGTCAACGGCGTCGACGATCCGGATGACCGCGTAACCGAAGCAAAGAAACTGCTGGAATGGGGCTTCCGCAATTTCGAAACGCGCACGCTATTCGCCGCCAATCAGCTTGTCGGATACGCGCGCGTGTTCGGCGGCGATAGCCGCTCGGTGACACTGACGAGCCTTGATCCGATCAAGGTGATGGTACAGCGGAACGGCACCGACAAGCTGCGCGCGCAGATCGTTTATAATGGGCCGCTTCAGGCGCCGATAGAACCGGGAAAGCCTGTCGGTGTGCTGAAGGTGTGGCGCGGAACTAACGTCGCAGTCGAAGCACCTCTCCAGACATCGCAAAGCATCGGCGTCGGTTCGACCACGCGGCGCGCCTTCGACGGCGTCAGCGAACTGTTCGGCGGTCTGTTCCGCGCGGGCGCGGCGAAGCTTTGAGCATGGCCGCGCCCCTTTCAAGGCCCGGTGGTGGACGCTTCGTCACCTTTGAAGGCGGCGAAGGTGCGGGTAAATCCACACAGATCAAGTTGCTGGCCGAACGGCTGGAGGCCTTTGGACTGCGTACCGTGGTGACGCGCGAGCCGGGCGGATCGCCCGGCGCCGAGATCATGCGGCATCTGGTGCTGTCCGGCATGGGCAAGCTGTTGGGATCGGCGACGGAGTCCTTGTTGTTTGCTGCGGCCCGCGCGGACCACGTGAAGCTGGTGATCCGACCTGCGCTCGAACAGGGGATGTGGGTGCTGTGCGACCGCTTTGCGGATTCAACGCGCGCCTATCAGGGTTATGCAGGGCAGGTCGAAACGCAATTTCTCGACGCGCTCGAGCGCGTCACCATCGGCGATCTCAAGCCAGATCTCACGATCGTTCTGGATCTGCCGGTCGAAACCGGTATGCGGCGGGCAGCCGAGCGGCGCGGCAAGGGTGCACCTGACCGGTTCGAAGGCGAAGCCGTCGAATTTCACCAGAAGCTGCGCGATGCATATCGCCAGATCGCCGAGCGCGAACCTGAGCGCTGTGCCCTGATCGATGCGGAAAGCGAGCCTTCGGTTGTTGCGGGCCGGGTGTTGAAGGTGCTGCACGATCGCCTGCTGTCGCCATCGGCTCCGGCAGAAGCAATCAGGGCATGAGCAAGCGCACCGGCGACGACCGCACGATCGCCAAGCCGCGCGAGACCACAGCACTGTTTGGTCACGGCGAGGCGGAACAAACCTTGCTCGATGCCTATCGCAGCGGCCGTATTGCTCATGCGTGGCTGATCGGCGGCGCGCGCGGGATCGGCAAGGCGACTTTGGCTTGCCGGATGGCGCGGTTCGTGCTGGCCAATCCCGTCATCTCGACGCCCGGCGTCGCAAAGGCGACATCTCTGGCGGTTGACAATCAGCATCCGGTGGCGCGGCAGGTTGCATCCGGCGCGCATGGCGGGTTGCTGACGCTGGAGCGGACCGCTAACGACAAGGGCGTACTGCGCACCGTCATTACCGTCGATGAATCGCGCCAGACAATTTCGTTTTTCGGCACCACGGCCGCTGTCGATGGATGGCGGGTCTGTGTCGTCGATACTGTTGACGAGCTGAACGCGAACGCCGCCAATGCGCTGCTCAAGATCATCGAGGAACCGCCGGCACGCTCGCTGTTCCTGCTGCTCAGCCACGCACCGGCCCGTGTGCTTCCCACCATCCGCTCACGCTGCCGCAAGCTGATGCTGCGGCCGCTGCCGACGGATGATGTCATCCGCGCTGCGGCGCTGGCGAGTGACATATCCGAGAATGACGCAAGCCTGATCGAAGCGGCAAAGGCATCCGACGGCAGCGTTGGTCAGGCCCTTGATCTGATCGGCGGCGAGACGCTCGGTCTCAAGCGGCAGACCACGGCTTTGCTCGAACAGTTGCCGCAGCTCGATCAGCGGGCGCTGCATGCGCTCGGAGATGCGCTCGGCCTCAACGACCGCGTCGCGCTGACGGCGTTCGTGGACACCGTCGAGCGCTGGCTGAACGAGCGATTGCATGGCCCCGACGCGAGCCTGCCGCGCCTTGCACGGCTTGCCGAGGTATGGGAAAAGATCGTGCGCGTTGCGCGGGATACCTCAGACTACAACCTCGAGCGAAAGCCGCTGGTATTTTCGGTTTTCGGCATGCTCGCGGAGGCGACCCGGTAAGCTCGCGCTCAAATCGTTCCAACCACTGACGCAAGCACAAGAGTATCCGGGCTGGTTTTGCTCATGCTCAGCTACAGGCATTGAAGTTCGAAGGACATCGTCATGGCGGCCAAGGCATCAAAAGCAAAACGCGCAAAAAAGGGCAAAGCCGCCGCGCGCCCGGCAAAGGCCAAGCGCAGCAAGCCCAAGGCATCAAAGACGCGCGCCGCCTCCAAAAAGAAACCGGTGAAGGCTGCGAAGAAGCCACGCAAAAAATCTAACGCCAAGGTGAAAAAGGCGGAGAAGCCAGTCGGAAAGAAATCCAAGAGCGCGAAGAAGCAGGGCGCACCCAAGAAGGTCCCTGCAAAGAAGATCGCAAAAAAATCCGCGACGAAGGCAGTCGTCGCTCCCCCTGTTATCGAAAAGACGAAGAGCCCAGCAGCAAAGAACCCGCAGTCCGCCGTGTCGAAACCAATAGTCGCAAAAGCCAAAGCAGCACCAATTCCGAAACCGGCGGCAGCGGCTCCGTCGCGCTCGACTTTTTACATCACCACCGCGATCTCATACCCGAACGGCGCGCCGCATATCGGCCACGCCTACGAGGCGATCGCGACCGATGCGCTGGCGCGTTTCCAGCGGCTCGACGGCAAGGATGTGTTTTTCCTGACCGGCACAGACGAGCACGGCCAGAAGATGATTCAGACCGCGCAGCGCGAGAACATGACGCCGCTCGATCTCGCGACCCGCAACGCCGGCCGCTTCAAGGAGATGGACGAGCGGCTGAACATTTCGTTCGATCGCTTCATTCGCACCTCCGAGCCCGCGCATCATCGTGCCAGTCAGGCGATCTGGGATGGCATGAAGGCAAACGGCGATATCTATCTCGACAGCTACGCCGGCTGGTACTCCGTGCGCGACGAGGCCTATTACGCCGAGGACGAGACGGCGCTTGGTGACGACCAGGTGCGCCGCGGGCCGCAAGGCACGCCGGTCGAATGGGTCGAGGAGAAAAGCTACTTCTTCAAACTGTCGGCCTATCAAGACAAGCTGATGAAGCTCTATGAGTCGCAACCTGACTTCATCGGACCGGATTCGCGCAAGAACGAGATCACAAGTTTCGTCAAAGGCGGGCTGAAAGACCTCTCCGTGTCGCGCACCACGTTCGATTGGGGCGTCAAGGTTCCAAACGATCCTGAGCATGTCATGTATGTGTGGGTCGACGCGCTGACCAACTACATTACCGGCGTCGGCTATCCCGACAGCGGCGACAAGAATTGGCGTTACTGGCCGGCAGACGTGCACATCATCGGCAAGGATATCATCCGCTTTCATGCGGTGTATTGGCCGGCGTTTCTGATGGCGGCGGGTGTGCCGTTGCCGAAGCGCGTGTTCGCCCACGGATTCCTGTTCAGCCGCGGCGAGAAAATGTCGAAGTCGGTCGGCAATGTGGTCGATCCGTTCAATCTGGCCGATCAGTACGGTGTCGATGCGCTGCGGTTCTTCTTTTTGCGCGAGGTGCCGTTCGGGCAGGACGGAAACTACAATCACGAGGCGATCGTCGCGCGCACCAACGCCGATCTCGCCAACGATTTCGGCAATCTCGGCCAGCGTTCGCTGTCGATGATCGCCAAGCAGTACGACGGCGTGTTGCCGGAGCCGGGCGCTTTCTCCGACAACGACAAGGCGATCCTCGCACAGGCCGACGGAATGCTGGCGCTGGCGCGCACCGCGATGGCTACTCAGCATATCCACCACGCCGTCAATGCGATCTGGGCTGTGGTGGCGGAGGCCAACCGCTATTTCGCCGGCGAGGCGCCGTGGGCGCTGGCCAAGACCGATCCGCAACGGCAGGCGACGGTGCTTTACGTCACGGCGGAGGTCGTGCGCCAGATCGCCATTCTGGCGTGGCCGATCATGCCGGCGTCGTGCGGCAAGATGCTCGACATTCTCGGCGTGCCGGAGAGCGAACGCATATTTGCGTTCGTTGGTGGTGCGAAACGCATCGCACCGGGCAGCAAGCTGCCAGCGCCGACGCCGGTGTTTCCGCGTTACATCGAAGCGGAGACGAAGCCGGATTAAACGAAGCTGTCATTCCGGACAGCGCACAGCGCTGATCCGGAATCCAGCTCTCCGCGCCTGAGAGCGTTGCAGGTTGGATTCCAGGTTCGCGCTTCGCGCGCTCCGGAATGACGAAAGAATGGAAATGCTGGTCGATAGTCACTGCCATCTCGATTTTCCGGACTTCGCCGAAGACCTCGACGGCATCGTGGCGCGTGCCGAGGCGGCCGGAATCGGACGCATCGTGACGATCTCGACGCGGGTGCGGCGGCTCGATGCGCTGCTGGCGATCACGGCGCGGTTTCCCAACGTCTATTGTTCGGTCGGCACCCATCCGCATCAGGCCGACGAGGAAGACGGCATCCCTGCGAGCGAACTGGTCGCGCTGACCCAACATCCGAAGGTCGTAGCGCTCGGCGAGGCGGGGCTCGATTATTTCTACAAGCATGGCTCGCCGGAAGCGCAGGCGAGGGGCTTTCGCGCACACATTCAGGCGGCGCGCGAGACGGTTTTGCCGCTGGTGATCCACACCCGCGATGCCGACGAGGATTGCGGCCGTATTCTCGATGAGGAAATAGCGAAGGGACCGTTCAAGGCGGTGCTGCATTGCTATACGGGCGGGCGCGATCTTGCGATGAAAGCCATCGGACTAGGTTTGTCGATCTCGTTCACGGGTATTCTCACGTTCAAAGCGTCGCAGGCGCTGCGCGATATCGCGGCGGAATTGCCGGCTGACCGCATCATGGTCGAGACCGACGCGCCATTTCTCGCGCCGGGCAAATATCGCGGCAAGCGCAACGAGCCGTCTTACGTGGTCGAGACCGCGAAGGTGCTGGCGGAGACGCGCGGCGTGTCATTGGAAGAGATTTCGCGGCAGACCACGGAGAATTTCTTCCGGCTGTTTAGTAAAGTTCCCGTCGCGTGACCGTCACGCTCACGATCCTTGGCTCCGGATCGTCGGCGGGCGTGCCGCGCCCGGCGCTGGGCTGGGGCGCGTGCGATCCGAACAATCCAAAAAATCGGCGCTTGCGCTGTTCGGCGCTCGTCGAGAAACGGGGCGAGGGCGGCATCACCCGCGTCCTGATCGACACCTCGCCAGATCTGCGCGAGCAGCTGATCTCGGCGAATGTCGATCATCTCAATGCGGTGTTTCTCACGCACGAGCATGCCGACCAGACCCACGGCATCGACGATCTGCGCTCGGTCGTGCTGCATCAGCGGGCGCGCATCCCGGTCTATCTCAATGAGTCGACGGCGAAAGATATTGTCTCGCGCTTTAACTATTGCTTCGAACAGGCGCCGGACAGCGACTACCCGGCCATCCTGTCGCGCATGAGCATCGAGGCCGGCGAGACACGCACGATCGACGGCAAAGGAGGTCCGCTGACGCTGACCGCGTTTCTCGTGCAGCACGGCAATATCCCGGCGCTCGGCTATCGCATCGGCAACGCCGCCTACACGCCGGACCTCAACGACATACCCGACGAAAGCATCAGCGCGCTGCAGAACCTCGATCTGTGGATCGTGGACGCGCTGCGCTATCACCCGCATGTCAGCCACTTCAGTCTGGCCGATGCATTGCAGTGGATCGACAGGCTCAAGCCGAAGCGGGCTGTGCTGACCAACATGCACGCGGACATCGACTACGAGGCGGTGAAGCCGAAGCTGCCGCCGCATGTCGTGCCGGGCTACGATGGGATGCGATTGGAAATTTG
Source organism: Hyphomicrobiales bacterium (assembly GCA_021732625.1). Classification (GTDB taxonomy): domain Bacteria; phylum Pseudomonadota; class Alphaproteobacteria; order Rhizobiales; family Xanthobacteraceae; genus SG-bin9. Next base: position 1,538 of record JAKFUP010000026.1, on the reverse strand, counting down.
ATCGGGTCGTCCCTGCGAACGCAGGGACCCATATGCGGTGCGCTCCTTATGATTGCACGGCGTATGGGTCCCGGGTCTGCGCTTCGCTCCGCCCGGGACGACGATAGCTACGCGCTGATCGCCTTCGCCGAACCAGCCTGATCGCGCAGCAGGAATTTCTGGATCTTCCCGGTCGACGTTTTCGGGATCACGCCGAATAGCACAGCCTTCGGCGTCTTGAAGCCCGGGAGCTGGCCGCGGCAGAACGCGATGATGTCGGCCTCGGTTGCCATGACGTTGTCCTTTAACTCGACGAACGCGCAGGGCACCTCGCCCCATTTCGGATCAGGCTTGGCGACGACAGCCGCAAACAACACGGCAGGATGCTTGTAGAGAACGTCCTCGACCTCCACCGAGGAGACATTCTCGCCGCCGGATATGATGATGTCCTTGGAGCGATCCTTGATGGTGACGTAGCCGTCGGTATCGAGCACGCCGAGATCGCCGGTGTGAAACCAGCCGCCTTCAAAGGCTTCCTTTGTCGCCTTCTCGTTCTTGAGATAGCCCTTCATCACGATATTGCCGCGAAACATCACCTCACCGATGGTCTCGTTGTCGCGCGGCACTTCCTTCAGCGTCGCCGGGTCGAGCACGGTGACATTCTCCTGCAGCGGATAGGGCACACCCTGCCGGCGCTTCAGTTTTGCACGCTCGTCGGCGGGAAGGTCGTCCCACCCCTCCTGCTCGGCGCAAACCGCCGCCGGGCCGTAAACTTCGGTCAATCCATAAACGTGTGTGAGTTTGATGCCGATGGTTTCCGCGCCCGCCAGCACAGCCATTGGCGGTGAAGCGCCCGCGATCATGCCGACGATCGGAATTGGGCCACGCTTTGCGCCGGGCGCGTTGATCAGCGTGTTGTAGACGATCGGCGCGCCGCACATGTGGGTGACGCCATACTTGGCGTTGACCTCGAAAATCTTCGCCGGATCGACCTTGCGCAGGCAGACGTTAACGCCGGCAACCAAGGCCATGGTCCACGGGAAGCACCAGCCGTTGCAATGGAACATCGGCAGCGTCCAGAGATAGACCGGGTGCTGGCCGAGGTTACCCGCGAGAACGTTGCTGACCGCGTTGAGATACGCGCCGCGATGATGGGTGACGACGCCCTTGGGGTTGCCGGTGGTGCCTGACGTGTAGCTCAGCGCGATGGCGTCCCATTCGTCCTGAGGATGCACCCATGCGAAGTCGGGATCGCCTAAAGCCAATACCGCTTCGTACTCCAGATTGCCGATGCGTTGTCTGCCGGCGAACGTCACGTCGTCCACGTCCACCACCAGCGGTTTCGGCGTTTTCATCGCAGCCAGCGCATCGGCCATGACGCCGGCAAATTCCGGATCGACGAACAGAATCTTCGCGCCGCCATGCTCCAGCATGAAGGCGAGGGCGGCGGCATCGAGCCGCGTGTTCAGCGTGTTGAGAACGCCACCCGCCATCGGCACAGCGAAATGCAATTCGTTCATCGCGGGCAGGTTCGGCAGCATCGCAGCGACCGTGTCGCC
>JAKFUP010000155.1 GCA_021732625.1 Hyphomicrobiales bacterium | reverse complement strand
TGTCTCTCGTCGCCACGCTCATCTGCAACCCGGCCAATCCCGCGCTCGATAGCACGATCATCGACGGCGCGCGCGCCATCTTGCCCTCGCCGGGCGCGGCCACGTGGCTGTTCGACGAGGTCGCCGCCGATATTCCGTTCGAGAGCACCGGCGACGCCCGCGACATCGCGCAGCGGCTCCGTAAAGCCATCGGCGATCTCCCCATCGACGTTGTGGTGCAGCCGCGCGCGGCGCGGCGCAAGAAGCTTTTTCTCGCCGACATGGATTCCACCATGATCGGGCAGGAATGCATCGATGAGTTGGCCGATTTTGCCGGGCTCAAGGATAAAGTCTCTGCCATCACCGAGCGCGCTATGCGCGGCGAGATCGCATTCGAGCCGGCGCTGCGCGAGCGCGTCGCGCTGCTGAAGGGATTACCGGAAAGCGTCATCGCGGAAGTGCTGGCGACGCGTATCACGCTGACGCCCGGTGCCATTGAGCTGGTGCGGACCATGCGCTCGCACGGCGCCTACACCTGCCTCGTGTCCGGCGGCTTCACGCCGTTCACCAGCGCCATTGCCGCCAAAATCGGTTTTCAGGAGAACCGCGCCAACACCCTACTCGCCGAGGGCGGCAAGTTCAGCGGCCAAGTCGCAGAGCCTATCCTCGGCCGCGAAGCCAAGCTCGCAACGCTGAAGGACCTGCGCGAGTCAATCGACCTCGACGAGATCGACACACTTGCGGTCGGCGACGGCGCCAACGATCTGGCGATGATCGAGGCAGCCGGCCTTGGTGTCGCCTATCACGCCAAACCCGCAGTCGCCGCCGCAGCCGACGCCAGCATTCACTACGGCGATCTTACCGCGCTGTTATATGCGCAGGGCTACCAACGCAGGGAGTTCGTCAATTAGGGCATGATCCGGAAAAGTGTGAAGCGGTTTTCCGAAAAGATCATGCCCAAGCTTTAAGGCGCGATTGAGAGCTTGGTCAGCCCCGCCGTGTCGAACGCCTTGCGCACGGTTCCGTCGGTCTTGGCCTTATCGACGAAGCCCTTCACGTAGGCCAGTGCAGCCGGACGATCCTTCTGCACGGCAATCGCAACGCCGGTGGTCTGGAACGCGCCATCGAGAATGCGCGATCCGGGCAACTGCTGCTGCAACGGCGGCAACGAGTCGTGCGTGAGCGCGAACGCCTGCGCCGAGCCTGCCTTCATCATCGCCATCGCTTCATCAACCGACTTCGCCGGAACGATCTTGGCGACCTTCAGCGCGCGTCCGGCGGCGCGGATCGTGGTCGATCCATTGATGCCGACCACAGTGACCTCGGGCTTGTCCACGTCAGCGGCTGTATTGATGCCGGTGTTGGCCGCGGCCAGAAACGTGCTCTCGATCACGAAGTATGACGGGCTGAAATCAAGGCGCTTGCGGCGTTCCTCGTCCGCCGGCATGAAGCCGATGTCGATGTCGCCGGCAACCGCCTTGTCGGTCAATTCGTTGGTGGTCGCCGTCACCACCAGTTCAACCGGCACGCCGAGCGATTTCGCCAGCGCTTCACCGATATCGCGCGGCACGCCGCGCACTTCGCCGCCGGCATCCTTGGCGCCGAAAATCGGCGTCGGCTTCGGCGCATAGGCAATCCCGACCCGCAGCTTCCCGGTCGGCACCAGCTGCTTCATAACATCGGCGTCAGCGGCCATCGCGGATGTCCCGATCGACAACGCGAGTACCGCTCCAAAAATAGAAGCTTTCATTGGTTGTTCTCCCCGGCCCTGCGCTTCTGGTGGCGCTCAGGCTTGTGATGCAAAACGCGCCGTTCACGGCGCGCTCCCGAAATCGTAAATTCGTTAGTTCACGCTCAGCGCGACGAATCTTACTTCGCCTTCGCCGTTGGAGACGAGCAGCAGAACCGACTTCTTGCCGTCCTTCTTCAACTGGTCGATACGCTTCTTGACGTCAGCAGCATTGTTCACGGCTTCCTGCGCAACCTCGACAATCACGTCGCCGGCGTTGAGCCGCTTCTCTTGCGCGTCGGAACCGCCATCGACGCCGGTGATGATGACACCCTTTACGCTGTCCTTGATCTTGTACTTGGTGCGCAGATCCTTGCTGAGACCGGCGAGATCGAGTCCAAGCGCTTTCTGGGTCACAGGCCTTTCAGCAGGCTCCGGCGCCGTGGTCTTGGCGGAAGCCTGAATCGCCTTCTCGCCATCCTCAAGACGGCCGAGCGTGACCTTCTTGATCTCTTCCTTGCCCTTGCGGATGACAACGACGTCAACCACCTTGCCAACCGCCGTATCGGCGACCGCGCGCGGCAGATCCTTCATCTCCTTGATATCCTTGCCGTCGAACTTGACGACGACGTCACCCGGCTCGATGCCCGCCGGCTTGCCGGGGCCCTTGTCATCGACACCGGCGATCAGCGCGCCGCGCACCGGCTTGATGTTCAGGCTTTCGGCGATCTCGTCGGTCACTTGCTGGATGCGCACGCCGAGCCAGCCGCGGCGGGTTTCGCCGAATTGCCGAAGCTGATCGACCACCGCGACCACCGTCTTCGACGGCACGGCGAAGCCGATGCCGATCGAGCCGCCGGTCGGCGAAATGATCGCGGTGTTGACGCCGATCACGTCGCCGTTGAGGTTGAACAGCGGACCGCCCGAGTTGCCGCGATTGATCGCGGCGTCGGTCTGGATGTAGTTGTCGTACGGGCCGGAGTTGATATCGCGGTTCCGCGCCGAGACGATGCCTGCGGTCACCGTACCGCCGAGCGAGAACGGGTTGCCGATCGCGATCACCCATTCGCCGAGACGCAGGGTATCGGAATCGCCGAATTTCACCGCAGACAATGTTTTCTCCGACTTGACCTTGAGCACCGCCAGATCGGTTTTCTTGTCACGGCCCAGGATTTCAGCGCGAAGCTTGGTGCCATCATTGAGAATGACATTGACCTCATCCGCATCGGCAATGACGTGGTTGTTGGTGACGACGATGCCCGACGAGTCGATAATGAAGCCGGAGCCGAGTGAGTTGACCTTGCGGGCCTGCTGATTGCCGCCACCCTTGTCGCCCGGACGCCGGTTCTTGAAGAAATCGTCGAAGAATTCCTCGAACGGCGAACCCGGCGGAACTTGAGGCGTGGCGCCGCGCTCATTGTTGTCGCCGCCCGGTCTGTTGTTCTCGCTCTGGCGGTTGTTGGGGCGACTCTGGCCCTCGTTCCCGCCGCTGCGCGCATCGACGGTCTGCGAGGTCGAGATGTTGACTACGGCACTGATGACCTTCTCGGCGACGTCAGCGATGCCATCCGGCCCGCGCGCATAGGCCGGAGCGGCGGTCAGGGCACCGCAACTCAACGCCCCGAGACAGATCGCCGCGATCCGTGCGTTGCGTTTATACGAGGACATTCGGAATGCGCCGGACATGTTGGCTATCGCTCCTGAACCATATGAATCGGGTGTTGGGCAATTTCGATGGAATCTACAGCGCGCACCCGCGCCGTACCAGTGTGAATCGCGGCCCGACCGGCCGCCGGATGATACCTGACGTTCCGATTGAGGCTAAAAACCAGCGTTTTCCGCTGGTTTCGCACGCGGTCACGAAGCCGTTAGGGCGCACCGGCAAATTGATCGGCCGTCAGCGGCGCACCAGCCAGATCAGGGCAAGTCCGCCCACCGCCGACGCGATCCCGACCACGCGCAGGACGTGATCCGGCGTGGTCAGCGTTTTCTTGATCGCTTCGCGCATCCAGCCCGGAAGTGCTGCGAACAGAAGCCCTTCGATCACAAAGAGCATTCCGATGCCGACCAGGAAATCCGACAGGCCGACGCCTTTCATTCGCTCTCAACTCCGTTCGCGGCGCTCCAGTTTATTGCTGGGGCGCCGTGCCGGTTGTCGGCGCGCCGACCGGCTTGCTGGCGGGCTTGTTGGCCGGGTTGCTGAAGAACCGGAAGAAGTCTGAATCCGGCCGCAACAGGTAGCGGGTATCATTGGTGCGAAGGCTGGATTCATAGGCGCCCATCGAACGATAAAACGCGAAGAAGTCCGGGTCCTTGCCGTAGGTGTCGGCGAAGATTCGGTTGCGTTCGCCATCGCCCTCGCCGCGGATTTGCTCGGACTTGGAATTCGCCTCTGCGACGATCACCGTAGCCTCACGGTCAGCACGCGAACGAATTTCCTGCGCCTTCTGCCCGCCCTGCGCGCGAAATTCTGCGGCTTCACGCTGACGTTCCGTCTGCATGCGCTGATAGACCGCCTGACTGTTCGACTCCGGCAGGTCGGCACGACGGATACGCACGTCGACCACCTGAATCCCGTAGCCGTCGGCTTCCTTGTCGAGTTGATCGCGGATGCGGTTCATCAGGGCTTCACGTTCGTCACGCACCACCTGGATGAACGTCACTTCACCCAGTACGCGGCGAACCGAGGCGTTGAGCAGCGTCGTCATCTGGATGTTGGCCGCCTGGATGGAGCCGATGCTCTGATAGAACCGCAGCGCATTCTTGATGCGGTACCGTGCGAAGGCATCGACCACGAGCCGCTTCTGGTCCGACGCGATGACTTCCTGCGACGGATTTTCGAGATCGAGGATCCGCTTGTCGATGCTGATCACCGTATCGATGAACGGCACCTTGAAGTTGAGGCCCGGGTCGGTGACGACGCGCACCGGCTCGCCGAGCCGGACGACGATCGCTTGCTGGGTCTGTTCGACAGTGAAGACCGAGCCAACGCCGATCACGGTCGCGACCACGAGGAGGATGAGGGCGACGATGCCAGAGAGGGATTTCATCGGTTGCCTCCGGTCTGCGGCTGGGTTGCGGCCGGAGCCGGACGCCGGTTCAGCAGATCGCCGAGCGGCAGGAACGGTACAGGACCGCCAGAGCCGCTACCTTGCCCGCTATCGAGCACCAGCTTCTCGGCGCCACCGAGCACGCGCTCCATGGTTTCGAGATAGATGCGCTGACGAGTCACTTCCGGCGCCTTCCTGTATTCCTCGTAGACCGACAGGAAGCGCGCACTCTGGCCCTTGGCTTCAGCCACGGCCTGTTCCTTGTAACCTTCGGCAACCTGAAGGATCTGGGCCGCACGGCCACGCGAATCGGGAACGACGCGGTTGGCGTAGGTCTGAGCTTCGTTCTGCAAACGCTCGAGGTCGGCGCGCGCAGCCTGAACGTCGCGGAACGCATCGATCACCTGAGCCGGCGGATCGACCTTCTGCATCTGCACCTGCTGGATCAGTACACCGGCCTGATAGGAGTCGAGCGTCTTCTGCATCAGTTCCTGCACCCCGGCCTCGGTGGTGGTCCGCGCGCCGGTGAGGATCGGCTGAATGTTGGTGCGGCCGATCACTTCGCGCATCGCGCTTTCGGCCACCGCCTTCACGGTGCCTTCCGGATTCTGGATATTGAAAAGGAAATTACCGACGCCGGCTGGCTGGATCCGCCACAGCACGGTGAAATCCACATCGACGATGTTTTCGTCACCGGTCAGCATCAGGCTTTCTTCCGGCACATCGCGCACGGTGGTGCCGCCGCGCCGCGGATCGTCGATGATGCGCATGCCGATGCTCAGCGTCGATACGCGCAGCGCCTTGGGCAGCAACACGGTCTCGATCGGATACGGCATGTGATAGTTGAGGCCCGGCTGCACGGTGCGGACATGCTTGCCGAAACGCAGCACGACGCCGAGTTCTTCGGACTGCACGCGGAAGAAGCCGGACAGCCCCCACACTGCGAGCGCGCCGAGCACCACCAGTGCAATGCCGATCCCGCCGAGACGGCCGCCAGGCAACATGTTCTGAATCTTGTCCTGGCCGCGGCGCAGGAGGTCTTCCAGATCAGGCGGACGCGGACCCGACGATTGCGGGCCGGAGCCCCATGGTCCCTTCGGACCCGGACCCCACGGACTTCCCCCGCCCTGATTCTTCCACGGCATCAACGATCTCCTTCAGGGCGCCACCCAGGCTACCCGCACATTCCGGACGCTTATAGGGGACAGGCTCCCCCCTTACAACGCAAGTCGGGGGTGGCTTGGAGCTAAGACCAGCTTGCCGATTGTCAATGTGAACGGCTTGCTAATGCGGTTATTGCGCCGTTCGGCGGCGATACGTCACATACGAGAAGGCTGCTGTATCGCCTTCAGCCGGGCTGTGGCGGGCTCGTGCGGTTTCATCCCAGTCCGCAGGATTAAGCGCTTCGAGGACGGTATCGCCTTGTGGCGAGGCATGCACCTGCGTCCACTCCACCCGCGATGCGCGATCAAGCCACTGCCTGAAAATATCCGCGCCGCCAATCACCGCGATCTCAGTGACCAAACGCCGCAGCGCGTCGCCCCGCGCGACCTCATATGCGGCATCGAGTGACGGCACCACGACCACGCCGGGCGCATGGAATGCACGATCGCGCGTCACCACGATGTTGGTGCGGCCCGGCAGCGGTTTGCCGATCGACTGAAACGTCTTGCGCCCCATCACCACCGGCTTGCCGATGGTCATTTGCTTGAAGCGCTTCAGATCGGACTTCAGGTGCCACGGCATCGCGTTGTCGCGGCCAATGACGCCGTTTTCGGCGACTGCAACGATGAAGACGATGTCGGGATCGGCGATGCGGCTGGCGCTCAAACCGCGACCTCGGCCTTGATGTGCGGGTGCGGATCGTAGTTTTGCAGCGTGACGTCTTCGAACCGGAACGCGAAGATATCCTTCACCGCCGGGTTGAGCGTAAGCGTCGGCAACGCGCGCGGCGCGCGCGACAATTGCAGATGCGCCTGCTCGATGTGGTTGGAATACAGATGCGCGTCGCCGAGCGTGTGCACGAACTCGCCGGGCTTCAGGCCCGTCACCTGCGCCACCATTATCGTCAACAGAGCATAGGACGCGATGTTGAACGGCACACCGAGAAACACATCGGCCGAGCGCTGGTAGAGCTGGCACGACAGCTTGCCCTTGGCGACATAGAACTGGAACAGGCAGTGACACGGCGGCAGCGCCATCTTGTCGACGTCGGCCGGATTCCACGCCGTGACGATCAGACGGCGCGAATCCGGATTGCGCTTGATCATCTCGACCACGTTGCCGAGCTGGTCGATGGTCTTGCCATCGGCCGCGGGCCACGAGCGCCACTGATAGCCATAGACCGGACCGAGATCGCCGTTGGCATCGGCCCATTCGTCCCAGATGGTGACGTTGTTGTCCTGCAGATATTTGACGTTGGTGTCGCCGGCGATGAACCAGAGCAACTCGTGAACGATCGCCTTCAGCGGCAACCGCTTGGTCGTGAGCATTGGAAATCCGGCGGCGAGATCGAACCGCATTTGATGCCCGAACACCGACTGCGTGCCGGTGCCGGTGCGGTCCTGCTTGTCGACGCCGTCGCTCAGAATTCGCTCAAGAAGTTCGTGGTATTGCTTCATGCTCGCTGCCGAAGGTCTGGACGCGCGGCTGCTTGAGCGGACTTGCCGACTCATCGCCTCGCATCATCGATCTTACGCCAGAAATGGCGATTGCAGGCAGAAACGGCAAGCGAAAGGCCCGGACAATCCCCGTTATTCGGGGCAGCCGGGCCTTGTTTTCCGGAGCGCGGACGGCCCCCAGGTTGAATGCTCGCTCAGCCGACCGGCTTGAGGAACTTCTTCCACTTGTCGACTTCTTCCTTGACCAGATTACCGAGTACCGCCGGCGTGCGCTGATCGGCCTTTGGGATGTCGTTGCCGAGATCCTTCATGCGGGCGATGACCTTTTCGTCGTCCAGCGCCTTGGCGGCGGCGGCGTTGAGCTTGGTCAGGATCGCGGGCGGCGTACCCTTCGGAGCGAACAGCGCGTTCCATGCCGTGGTCTGATAGCCCGGCAGGCCCGCTTCTGTCGTCGTCGGAACATCCGGCAGCGACGCATTACGTTCCGGCGTCGCAACCGCGTAAGCCTTGATTGTGCCAGCCTTCACCTGACCGACGACGTTGGTGATCTGATCGCACATGTAATCGACCTGACCGCCGACCAGCGCGTTCATCGCTGGTCCGGTGCCCTGGAACGGGACGCCGACCGGATTGATGCCGATCACGCCGTTGAGCAGACCGCAGGTGATGTAAGACACCGCACCGACGCCGGCATGGGCCTGATTCACGCTGCTCTCGTTCTTTTTCACGTAATCGACGAATTCCTTGAGATCCTTCGGCGGCAAGTCCTTTTTGCCAAGGATGACAATGGGCGCGCCATTGATGAGCGCAATCGGCTCGAAGTCGGTGCGCGGATCGTAGGCCAGCTTCGGATACAGCGCCAAGGATGCGGCGTGCGTCCCCATGTGGCCCATGATGATGGTGTAACCATCGTTGGTGGCGCGCGACGCGCGGGTCGCGCCAGTGGTGCCGCCGGCGCCGACGACGTTTTCGATGATGATGGGCTGGCCGAGCGTCTTCGACATCTGTTCGCCGACAAGGCGCGCAACGACATCGGTTGGCCCACCGGCCGCGAACGGCACGATCATGGTGATCTGCCGGGTCGGATAGTCCTGCGCCTGGGCGGCGGTCGTACCGGCCAGCGCCGAGCTGCCAATCAGCGCAGCCGCAGCAAGTGTCTTCAAAATCGTCATCTTATCTCCCTCTGGCGGCTGCACTGCAGCCGCCGCCATTATGTATGGATTACTTCATCATTCCCGATCCGCGCAGGCCATGCGACCGAAAGCCCCGCCGGCGCGAAACAGCCTGAGAACCTTACGATTCCTCCACGAACACTTCGTCACGCTTGTTGCGGATCGACGGCAGGATCGCGATGACGATGAGCACGAACGACAGCAAAAGCAGCATCGGCGAGATGCAGCCCTTGGCGTAGTCGCCGAACGTCAGCGCCGCGATGTCGCCGCTCGGCAGACGCTGGCCGGCCGGCTGAACACAACGCCAGAAGTAGACACTGGCGTCGCCGCGCGCGATCAGCATGGCGCGGCGCAGGTTCTCTTCCATCAGAGGACCGAGCACCATGCCGAGCAGCAGCGGCGCTGGCTCGAAATCGTGCTTGATGAGCCAGTACCCGAGAAGGCCGAACGCGCCCGCAAGAACGACATCGGTCGGCGCGTTGTTCACCGAGTAGATGCCGATCGCGCAGAAGATCACGATCGACGGGAACATCAGCCGGTATGGCACGCGCAACAGCCGCACCCAGATGCCGACCAGCGGCAGGTTGATAATCAGCAGCATCAGGTTGCCGAGCCACATAGAGGCGATCATGCCCCAGACCAGTTCGGGCTGCTTCTGCATCACCTGCGGACCCGGGATGATGCCGTGGATGGTCATCGCGCCGACCATCAGCGCCATCACCGCATTCGGCGGGATGCCGAGCGTCAACAGCGGAATGAACGACGTCTGTGCTGCGGCATTGTTAGCGCTCTCCGGCGCAGCGACGCCCCGGATGTTGCCGCGGCCGAACGACTTCGGATCCTTTGACAGCTTCTTTTCCAGCGTATAGGCCGCGAACGACGCGATCACCGCGCCGCCGCCTGGAAGAATGCCGAGGATCGAGCCCAGCGCCGTGCCGCGCAGAATTGCCGGCGCGGACTCTTTCAAGTCTTTCTTCGTCGGCATCAGGCCGGTGACTTTCTCCTGCACCAGATCGCGGTTGGCTTCGCTGCCCGCATCGAGATTGCGGATGATTTCCGCAAAGCCGAACAGACCCATCGCGACTGTGGCGAAGCCGAGACCGTCGGCAAGTTCGGGAATGTTGAAGGCCATGCGCGAGGCGCCGGTTTCAATGTCGGAACCGACCATCGACAGCAGCAGCCCGAACACGATCATCGCGATCGCCTTCAGCACCGAGCCTTTGGCAAGCACGACGGCGAAGATCAGGCCGAGCACCATCAGCGAGAAGTATTCGGCCGGACCGAACGCCAGCGCGAGCTTGGTTAACGGCGCGCCGAGCAATGCGATCAGCACGGTGGCCACGCAGCCCGCAAAGAACGATCCGATCGCGGCGATCGCCAGCGCCGGACCTGCGCGGCCCTGCTTTGCCATTTCATGGCCGTCGAGCGCAGTCACGACCGACCCCGCTTCGCCCGGAATGTTCACAAGGATCGAGGTGGTCGATCCGCCATACTGCGCGCCGTAGTAGATGCCCGCGAGCATGATAAGTGCGCCGACCGGCGGCAGGCCGAAAGTAATTGGCAGCAGCATCGCCACCGTCGCGATCGTGCCGATGCCCGGCAACACGCCGACCAGTGTGCCGACCAGCGCGCCAACGAGACAGAGGCCCAGATTGACCGGCGACGCAGCGACGGTAAAGCCGAGAGCGAGGTTGGAGAGAATTTCGTTCATTGCGGCCTCACTGAATCAGGAAGCGCGGCCAGAGCTGCAACGGCAGCCCCAACGCGTAGGGAAAAAGAAGCGCGCAGAAAGCAGTGAGGCAGGCGCCGACAATCGCGGCCTCGACCCAGCGGGTCTCTGACGATCCGATCGCCGCGACCATGAAGCTCAGGAATGCCGTTACCACCAGCCCGAGCGGGCGGATCATGATCGCGAATGCGATGATCGCGAGCGACACAAAGAAGGGACCGCGCACACCGTATTTTTGCAGCGACGGGCCGTCGGTGATCAGGCCCGTAATCGCGATGCCCCCGCCGAGAAAGAACAACAATCCGGAGAACAACCGCGGCGCCGTCCCGGGGCCGAACGTAAATCCGCGCATGCCTTGGAGATCGCTGCTCGCCCAATACGCGAATGCTGCAATCGCCATCAAGGCAAGGCCGCCGAAGAAATCCTGCGGGGCCTTGATGAACGATAGCACACCCGATTTGCCAGGCGATGGGCCTGTTGCGTCTGTCATGAATGTCCCCTCCACAGCCGACTGTGGCAAAATGTTTCTTGTCAGCCGGGTCGGTTGCCGCCCGGTCTCTACCCTTGCCTAGCGATTTTCGTCAGATAACGCCAGCAAAACCAAAAAGCCCGCCCGCGGCCAGCAGCCAGAGAGGATTGAGTTTTGTGGCGAACGCCAGCATTGCTGCAACGCCGGTAATCACGGCGGCGGTAATCGTCCGGTCCCTTGCCGAACAAAATATGGGCAGACGCTATTATTGCACCCGGAAAAAGAAATCCTGGCCCGGCAGCGAACCATAGGTGAACGGCTCCTGCTGCTTGCCGGTTGCAGCCAGAACGTCGTCGCGGACCAGCCGGAACATCTTGCTGATCTCGACATTCGGGCTTTGCATATGCCGGACGAAAGCCGCGACGAACGGACTGTTGGCGCCCTGCGAGCCATCGAGCGCGGTTTGCCCGTGCTTGGCAGCGAACGCCACCAGCGTACCGCCTTCGGGCTCGATGCTGGCCAGTCCACGGCCAACCGAACGGCCGGCCACCGAGCGCGTCATCTTGGCCACAAACGGATTGTCGCGGCAGGCGTCGAGCACAACGAGGCGCAACTTGCGTGCGCCGGCGACGGTGACGAGAACTTGATCGAGCGCAACCGCTTCCAGCGCGACATCGCGATCGGATTTCAGGCGGACGTCGACCGGGAGCAGATAGTTGACGCCGCCGATCTCAATGCCGTGTCCTGCAAAATAAACCACGGCCCAGTCGGCCTTGTCGGCCTCGGCGGCGAAAGACTGTAACGCGCGCGCGAGTTTGTCGCGGCTCAGATCGGCCGCGACCTGAACCGTCTGGAAGCCTGCCGCCCGCAACGCCTGCGCCAGCGTCTCCGCATCGCGGCGCGGATTTGGCAACGCGGCGACGGTGTCATAGGCAGAGTTGCCGATCACAAGCGCCACGCGGCGCTCGTTGATGGCCGTAATCGGTTTTGCTGGCGTCGTCGCGGCCAGGGTCTCGGCTGCTCCGGCCGCGGCAATCGCCGGCGCCGGGCGGCTCAGCGCCAGCCGCGCCGCATTCCGCCCGCTGATCGCTCTGGAAAAGGACGAACTGATCGTCAGCGCGCTCTGATGATCCTCGAGCGCCTTGAGCCACTCGCCCTTTTCGCCAAGCGCCTCGGCGCGGTTGACGAAATACTCCGCGCGATCGTCGTCCGAATAGTCCGACGCAAAGGCATACTTGATGGCCTCATCGAATTCGGCGATTGCACGGTCGATCTCGCCCTTCTTGCGGTAGGCGAGCCCGCGGGAATTGCGATAGCGCGACCTGATTTCGTTGCCGGGAATCGCCTTGTCGAGGTCCTGAAGCGCGCGGTCGGTGTCGCCCTTGCCGAGATAGGCCGCGCCGCGGCTGGCCAGAAGACTCTTGTCGACGGAATTCGGACTGGCTTTGGCGTCCAGTTCGAGCGCCTTGTCAAAATCGCGAATTGCTTTGTCGTACTCTTTCTTCTTGAGATAAATCTCCCCGCGCGCGCTAAAATCGCGCGAATAAGGATCCTGAGACGACGACACCGCGACCGCGATTGATTTCTCAAGATCTTCAAGAGCGCGGTCATACTGCCCCAGTATCTCATGGCTCTTGGCACGGCTGTAAAGGTTACCTTGGTCGTCCGGGCGAATTTGCAGAGCCTTGGTGTAGTCCTCGATCGCGCGTGAATACTCCTTTCGCCGCTCGAACAGCCGCGCGCGATTGCTGTAGACCGAGGACGCCGGAATGTCGTGAATCGAGCCGGCCTTCAGCGCAGGTCCGCCAAATCCTCTAAAGGGGACGATCTTCTGGGTTCCGAGCAGCGCAATCGCCTGATTGAAATTTTGCAGCGACGAAGAATATTCCTTCTTGCGCAAGAAAAGTTCGCCACGATTCTGGTACGCCTGAATCTTCTCACTCACCGGCTGGCGCGGATCGGCGACGATCTCATCGCAGACCTTCATCGACGCATCGATCGACTCAGCCGTATAGACCTCGGGCGAGCAGTAACGCTTCGGCTTGGTCTGCGCACCCGCCGATGGCGCTAGTATCAGCGCCACAAAGAAGATCGTATGCTTCAGTGCCGCGGTGAAGTTTGCCATCACTGGCCTCCCCGTTGGCCGGGATCGAGATATTAGTCCTGTGCTGGCCCAGATGCCAGCCACAGCTCGCGGAGGCGCCAGCTCTGGCTCATTTCAGACCAGCCCGGCGAAGCCAAGCACGCCGCCGGCGGCCAGCAACCAGAGCGGGTTGAGTTTCGTCGCGAAGGCAACAATGGCGGCCGCGAGGGTTATTGCGGCTGCGATCAGCGTCCGGTCCGCGGTCTGCGCCAGGATCAGACCGCTCGCACACATCAGACCTATCGATAAAGGCACGAGCGCTGCCTGCAGGATCGCCGGCCATTTCGATTGCGCCGAACGCTGCAAGGTGCGGCTTACAATATAGGCAACAACCGCCGACGGACCGCACATCGCGGCCGTCGCCACCAGCCCACCCGCGATCCCGGCAACGTGATAACCGATCAGGGTGACGATCAAGACATTGGGACCGGGAGAAAGCTGGGAGATCGCAAACATGTCTGCGAACTGCGCATCGGTCATCCACTGCCGGACATCGACCGCGATGCGATGCATTTCCGGAATCGCGGAATTGGCGCCACCGATCGCGAGCAGCGACATCAGCGCGAACGTCCACGCAATGGTGACGAGCGTACCGACTGGCGCGATCATGCCGTCCTCCGCAAGCGCACCCATGCCGTCAGCGCAATACTGATCGGAATCGATACCAGCAACACAACCGGTAGCGGTAATCGCAGCAGGCCCACAGCCGCGAACACGGCGACCAGAAGCAACAGCGCTACCGGATCGCGTTGCTTCAGCAGCGGCAGCAGCATCTTCGCAATCACCGCGAGAAACAGGCCGACTGCTGCACAGGTGATGCCGGCAAGTGTGCGCTGCATCGCGTCGATCTGACCGTAATGCGCATAGATCGCCGCCAGCGCGGTGACGATCGCAGCAGGAGGACCGAGAAGACCGAGAAACGCTGCAATGCTCCCGGGAATGCCGCGAAAGCGCGAGCCGAAGACAACCGACAGGTTAACGATGTTGGGACCGGGCAGGAAGTGACACAAGGCGAAGGCTTCGTTGAATTCCTCCGCCGTCATCCAGCGGTGCTCCTCGACGATGGCGCGCCGCGCGAACACCAGCACGCCGCCGAATCCCGCCAGCGACATCTTGGCGAAGGCGAGAAACAGCTCGATCAGGCCCGGCGGCTCAAGGTGATCGGGCGCAGCCGATCCGTCAGAGGGCGATTCCATCAGCATGATGAAGGTTTAAGACAGCGGTTCCGCCAATCCAAACGGTTTTGCCTCTCCAAAGGCTCTTCTTGAGGCTATTCTTGGCATGCTTTACTTGGGCATGCCGCGCGGTTGTGGCTGACCTTGCAAGCCGGGCGCGCTAGGATGATCTCAATATGCGAGTCGCGCACCGGACGCGGCCTAACCTTGATGGACCAAGCGATGCCGACCGACCACATTCGTTACGACGTTCTTGCACGCGAGGCGCTGCGCGGCGTGTTACGCCAGGTGCTCAAGGACGCAGCGGAAAACGGGCTGCCGGGCGAGCATCATTTCTACATTACGTTCCTGTCGAAAGCCGACGGCGTGAAGATTTCACCGCGGCTGCTCGCACAGTATCCGGAAGAAATGACCGTGATCCTTCAGCATCAGTTCTGGGACATGCAGGTCACCGAAGACCGTTTTGAAGTTGGATTGTCGTTCGGCGGCGTCTCGGAAAAGCTTGTCGTGCCGTTCAATTCGATCAAGAGTTTCTTCGATCCGTCGGTGCAATTCGGCCTGCAGTTCGAACCGTCCGATCAGGCCGCGGCCGCAGGCGGACTGATCGATCCGCAAACGCCGGGTGCACCGGCTCCGGCAGCAGTTGAACCCGTATCCGAACGCGCCCCAGGCGACGGCGCCGAGGTGGTGCGGCTGGATCGCTTTCGCAAGAAATAATAGCGCGCACCCAACTGACGCGGGCCTCGTATCGAACGCTGCGCCGGTTTGAGCTATTCCAGACCTTGCATGCGCGGTTGAGCGTTGTGACCGGCCACGTTTGCGTCCAGTCATGCCACGCGAACTAACCATTCAATGGTGAGCATCATGGCCAGCAAGACTGCACGCGGCACTACCAAAACAAAAACCCGGACCGAGACCGATACGTTCGGTCCTATTCAGGTCGCAGACGACCGGCTGTGGGGCGCACAGACCCAGCGCTCGCTGGAAAACTTCCGCATCGGCACCGAACGGATTCCGCTTCCGCTCATCCGCGCGCTCGCGATCGTCAAGCTTGCCGCCGCGAAAACCAATCTCGGCCTCAAGCTGATCGACAAGCGCCGCGCCGGCGCGATCATGCGTGCCGCGACCGAAGTGATCGATGGACTTCATGACGATCACTTTCCGCTGGTGGTGTGGCAGACCGGCTCCGGCACCCAGAGCAACATGAATCTCAACGAGGTGATCTCGAACCGCGCCAACGAAATTCTCGGCGGCAAACGCGGCACCAAGACGCCGGTTCATCCCAACGATCACGTCAACATGAGCCAGTCGTCCAACGACAGCTTCCCGACCGCGATGCACATCGCAGCCACCGAGCGTATCGCGCATGACCTGCTGCCCGCGCTCTCTTATCTTCACGCCGCGCTGAAGAAGAAGGAGAAGGCGTTCGCGAAGATCGTGAAGATCGGGCGCACGCACACTCAGGACGCGACGCCGCTCACGCTCGGTCAGGAATTTTCCGGCTACGCCGCTCAATTGGAAAACGGTATCGCCCGATTGAAATTGTCTATCAAAGAACTTTATCCGCTGGCGCAGGGCGGCACCGCCGTCGGCACCGGCCTCAACGCAAAGCCGCAGTTCGCGAAACTGTTCGCGAAGCACGCCGCAGCGATCACTGGACTGCCGTTCGTCACCGCAGCCAACAAGTTCGAAGCTCTGGCAGCCAACGATGCTCTTGTTTTCGTTCACGGCACGATCGAATCGATCGCCACAGGACTGTTCAAGATCGCCAACGATATAAGGCTTCTGGGCTCGGGACCGCGATCGGGACTTGGCGAGTTGATACTGCCGGAAAACGAGCCGGGCTCGTCGATCATGCCGGGCAAGGTCAACCCGACTCAGTGCGAAGCCATGACGATGGTGTGCTGCCAGATCTTCGGCAATCAGACGACGTTGAGTGTCGCTGCGAGCCAGGGTCACTTCGAGTTGAACGTCTATAAGCCGGTGATGGCAAACGCGATGCTGCAATCCGTTCGGCTGATGACCGACGCGGCGCGCTCGTTCACCGATCATTGTGTCGCCGACATTACCGCAGACGAGACAAGAATTCGTGATCTGATGCAGCGATCGCTGATGCTGGTGACAGCGCTCGCACCGAAAATAGGGTACGATCATGCCGCCAAGGTCGCCAAAACCGCACACGCCAACGGCACGACATTGAAGGAAGAAGCCGTTCGTCTCGGGTTCGTGACCGCCGCGGAATTCGATCGTCTTGTCAGGCCAGAGAAAATGACCCGCCCGGGATAAGGACTTAAGCGACTTTCGTCTGCAGACAGCGGATGAACCAGAGCGTTTATTCTGCCACCTCGCGACGGCGTTCACGGAAACGTTTGCATGAGGCGGTCAGGTATAAACGCAGCGGCAAGTGGTTGTGCTGCGGCACATCGCGCAGCGTAAAAAACGCGGTTAACTGAGACCGCCAGGAAACGTTGGCCAGTTTGTTTCGTACAGGTGGGACGACGTATCGGGGGAATCATGAATCAAGTGATCAACCTCAATCGCGTCCGGAAGCGGAGCAAGCGGGACAAGCAGGCCAAAGAAGCGGCTGCGAATCGCGCGAGCTTCGGCAGAACCAGAACGCAGCGTGAGGCCGATGAGCGACGCGAACAAAGGCTTCGCGACCTCCACGAGCAGCACAAAATGAAGAGTGGGGACGAAACATGAAGTCACCGGTGGTCAAACGTTCCATCGTTGTCGCAGGCCATAAGACCAGCGTGAGCCTCGAAGAGGCTTTCTGGAATGGCATGAAGGAAATCTCCGGCCAGCGCAGTCTGACGCTGTCCGAACTGGTCGGTGAGATCGACGGCGCGCGGACGCAGGGCAACCTGTCGTCAGCAATCCGGCTTTTCGTGCTGGATCACTTCCGCGGCCGCGCCAACGCGATCGAAACGATCGACAGCAGCAGCGCGCGCGAAATCAGCATCGTCCACGCCGAGAATCCCTGCTAACCGGCGGTATCAGAGTCCGCCGTGTAGATTTTATATGCAAATCTTTGCGTGCAAGTCTTTACATGCAAGTCTTGCATGCGGGCTCTGCTTAGGGATTTTACCGAATTACGCCGATAATTCTGTTCGATTAGAGTATACCCAGAGTTGTCGGTAAGCGACCGCGGCGTCATTTTGAGATGGCTCTGTGAACCGCTCCTGACAATAAGAATGTCACTCTCCGATGCGAATGTTCCGGCGGCGGTGTCGGACATTCAATCAAGAGAGGCTTCATGGGGCCAGAAATGACAGCACATTACCATCAGGATACCGGCAGCAGCGCGGCGACCCCGATACGGGAATTCGCCGTCGTCAAACGCTCGGTCATTGTCAGCGGGCAAAAAACAAGCGTCAGCCTCGAGGACGCGTTTTGGAGCAGCCTCAAGGATATCGCCACGCGGCAAGGCTTGAGCCTGTCGCAGCAACTCGCAATCATTGACGCCCACCGCCATACCGGCAACCTGTCGTCGGCGATCCGGCTCTATGTGCTGGATTACTTCCGCACCCGCGCAACTTACTCCGTGATGATCGGCGAGCGCCGTTTCGTAGCCACACAGGACATCGCGCCGGTCAGCCCGGCTTAGAGTCCACGCCCAGGTTTACGACGCCGTCGGCTCATCACTGCGCGGTCCAGCCGCCGTCGATCGGCATCGCAGTCCCCGTGATGTTGTGTGCCATCGGATGGGTGAGCCATAGCGCCAGCGCGCCGATCTCCTCGGGTCGCGATGTTCGCAGGCTCGGTTGCTTTTCCCCGAGCAAACTCGCGATCGCGGTCGTACGATCGCCGCCGATCTCGGCCTGCCGTGTCGCGACCTGCGGTTCGATGATTGCCGTTTCGGTCCAGCCCGGGCAGATGCAGTTCACAGTGACCCCGCCGCTGTCGCGCGAGCCTTTGGCTGCGTACTCGAGTGCAGCCACCCGCGACAAGCCGACCAGGCCGAATTTCGCCGCGACGTAAGGCGCCTTGTTGATCGAAGCAACGAGACCGTGGACCGACGCGATATTGATGACGCGCCCGTAGCCGCGCTCGCCCATTTTCGGCAGTGCGCGGCGCATGGTATGAAACGCGCCGGACAGGTTGACCGCAACGATATCGTCCCATGTCTGCCGCGAGACCTCGGCGATGCTCGCTGGATGCTGGATGCCGGCATTGTTGACCACAATATCCGGCCCACCCCACGCCGCGACAGCCTCCATCATCGCGTCGATCTGCTCAGGGTCACGCATATCCGCTTCGAAAAAACGAGCATCCGCCGCGCCGCTTGAACGCATGGCGTCGACAGCCACCGCCGCCTCTTGCGGCGTTGCCAGTCCATGAACGCCGATCCGCGCGCCGGCCGACGCCAGTGCTTTCGCGATCGCCAGCCCGATGCCTTGCACCGAGCCCGTAACCAGCGCAGTCCGCCCGTCGAGGAATTTGTCCATTTCTATCCCTTGCTCCGCCCCTTCAGCTTTTCTGATTTGTTTTCGTTCGCGTTTGTTTAGTTCGAGAAAGACGGCGTCAGCACCAGCGGCGGACGCGGCTTCGGCGGCGCGGCGCGTGGCGCCGGACCGGGCGCGGGCTTCACCTCAATGGGGGGTGGCAGCGCAGGCGCGGATTGCGCTTCGCCCGGCGGAGCAATCGCAGTTTGAGGCGGGCGCGGAGCAACCGGCTTCGGCTTGGCAGGCGCAACACGCCGTGGATCGCCCCCCGGAATTGGGACATCGCCAATCGGCGGCAGCCCCGGCGTGGCGTCCGGTGTGGCTGGCGCAGGCTGCGGTGCAATCGCAGCGTCTTTCGTTGCGGGTGCTGGTGGCGAAACCGTTGCCGGCGAAGGGATCGCCACGAGCGGCGGCGGAATTTCGCCGCGCTCGATCGCATCGAGCCGCCGCGTTTCGCGGTCGATCGCGCGAACCGCAAGCCACGACGATAGCGACGTCAGATCGAGCGTCCGCACCAGCGCATCGGGCGGACCGTACGCCGTGAGGAGAATCTCCGGCCGGCCCGGCAATCCCGTCGATATCAGCGATGCGCGCATATCGGCCTGATCGGCGGTAATGTCGTAGCCTCCGGAAATCACTGCACGCGCGCCTTCGCTCTCCAGCGTGGTCGCGCCGACGCGCAACCGCCCATCGCTGACGACGAACGCGACCTGCGCCGACGGCACGGCAAATGATCCTGCGGCGAGCGCAGGCTCGAGCAATGCCTTGAGTTGCGCATCTCCGGTCGGCTGACCGGCGTCGCCCGCACGCATAGCGAGATCGAAGGCGCGCGGATCGAGATTTGGAATACGAATATTATTCAGCGCGAACGAACCCGCGCCCGACAGCGATCCGGTCAGCGCCTGCGCGCTGCGTCCCCGGCTTGCCAGCGACATCTGCAACGAGGCTTTTGCGGACGGCATCGTCAGCGAGCGATAGCGCAGCATCGAGCCTTCGACACCGGACAGTTGCACCCGCGCATCGATGCCGAGACCATTTATTCCGGGCCGCGCATCGATATCCGCTTTCAACTCGCCGCCGCCCAATGTGCCCTTGACGCCCTCGAACGCCAGCGCCTCGCCATTTGTTTTAAGAATGCCACCGACCGGCCGTAACTCAAGCCCGCCCGGCAGCACGCCGCGCAGCGCCTGAAACGTCACCTGCCCTCGCCATCCGCGCATCAGGCCTTGTCTCAACGGCGCAGCCGGATCGCCGCCATTGATTCCGAGCGCGCTCGCGAACACCGGGCCGATGTCGAGCACATCAGTGCCGAGTTCGCCATCGACCGTAGCTTCATTGCCGCGCACGAAGCTCAAGCGCCCGCGCACGCGCGAACCGCCGACCTTGCTGTCGATGTCGCGCAGCGTGAGCTGGTCAAGCGACACGACGAGCCGCGATGTCAGGCTGATATTGAGCGCCTGCGGCTGGTCGAGCAGGGTGCTGAGATTGGCGCGCCGGACCGTGAGGTTGAAATCGGAGGACGTACCATCGGGCCGCGGCGCATCCTTCGACCAGAACTCGGCGCGGCCTTCGGCATCCAGATCGAGCGCGTTGCCAGATAGCGTAGCCTTGAACCGCAACGGCGCGCGCAACGCGCCATTCGCCATTACATCGACCTGCACAGCTTCTGCACCCGTCAGCGTCTTGACGATATCGCCGAGCGGCATGAGGCCAATCAGCTTTGACCCTGCGGCAAAGGTCGACTTGGCATCGAACGCCCATTCGTCGCGCGACATCGCATCGATGTTGAACGCACGTGCATCAGTGAGGCGCGGTGTCCCGGTCAGCGAAGCAACGCCCTTCATCCCTGCGCCGTCGATGTCCAGCGAGACGCGCGCCTTGCCGCGCTCCCCGGAGCCTTTGTCGAGCGACGCCGCAACCGCGACCCGCGCCACGCCGGTTTCACCCGCTGCGCTGATCCTGTTTGCAAGCTCTGGCGCGACAGGCATTAGCAGCGATACAATCTGGCTCGTGGATGCGCCGGACGCAGCAACATTGAATTTCCCGGTGCCATCGGCGAAATCGAACGCGCCACTGCCGTCCGCAGCCATGCCACCCACTGCGCCGACCGCGAATTTTTCTACGGTCAGCATTTTCGGTGTCAGATCGAAACTCGCCGCGAACGGCCGCAACTCCTGCCCGGCCCACTTCGCGACCGATGCCTGCAGCTTGACGCTGCCTTCGGTTGGAAGCCCGTCTTGCGCCATCGCGGCGCGCGCCAGCGCAAGCGTCGTGTCGATATCCAATAGCCCGGTTTTCAGATCGGCCTCGAACCGCGACCCGCCGCTCGGAGCTTTTACCCAGGCCAGCCTGCCCAGCAATTCGCCGGAGCCGAAATCGGTCCTGATGCCGTCAAGCGCGACGCTGTCGGACGTTACGCTCAACTGACCGCGCAGGCGCATGGCACGCTGGCCGCGCAGCACTGCTTCCTTGCGGCCCTGCAACCACATCGCCAGCAAATCAGGATCGGCGGAGTCGATGCTGATCGCGCCTTTGAAGCCGGTTGCTTCCTGCGTGGCGCCGCTGAGCGTCACCTGTGTCGCGCCCGGTGCTCGCAATTCGAGCTTGTCGATCTGCCAGCCGGATGTGTCAGCACGCAGATCGACGCCGACATTCTGCACCGGCCGGCCGCCGAGCGTGATCGAATCGATGCCGATCTCGGCCTGCACCGGCAATGGCGGCTGCGGCAACCCGGCGACCAGCTCGCGCAGGTTCGCAATGATCTGTGCGGGCTCGCTGGTCGCGCCTTCTTTCGCCAGTAACCGGTCTCCATCGAGCTGCCGCGCAGCGAGCACCACATGCAGCAGCGGCGACGCACCGAAGCGTGTATCCGCCACGCCCGTCAGCTTGAATGCATTGTCTTCCGATCCGTAGCTGAGTTCGAGTTGTTCGAGCTTGGCTGACGACGGTTCGGCTCTCACATTCGCCGTCACGCGCCATGGTGTCTGCAGTACCGCGCCTTGCGGAGTGTTTTTCAATGCCGCCGTGCGGACGAACGACAGCGCGCCGTCGAAATGCGGCGCATCGGTCTCGAATGACACGACACCATCGACGTAGGCGCTGATCGGCCGCGCACCCGGCTCGACTCCAAAGCGAAAGCGGGTGCCGTTGCCGTCATTGGTTTGCCCGGTCGACAGCTTGAACGGATAGCGCTCGCCGTAGTAGCTGAGCTGTCCCTCGCCGCGCACCGAACCGGTTAGCGCGCGGACATCGCCGCTGAATGTAATGTCATCGAGCGCAATGGTGCTGCGGCTGGCAGCATCGTAAAGCCCCATCTTGCCGGTCAGATTCAGCCGATCGATCGACAGCCCGCCAAAATTCCCCGCGCCGGACAGCGACGGACCGACCAGACGGCCACGCTCGTCGAGACCGAGATTGACGGTCAGACCGTCGATCGATAGTTCCGACGCGCGCCAGTCGCCGCGCATCAGCGAGCCGAGGCTGAATTCCACATCGAGCTTTTCGGCGGCGACCCGCCCCGGATCGTTCGGTTTGCCCGCGGCTACCTTGCGCAGGCGTAGCGTCGGCGTCGGCAGCAGCCGAGCGTCGAGCGCGCCCTCGACCCGCACCGGCGTTCCGAGCACACGGCTGGCTTCGACCTCGAATTGCGGCCTGAACTGGTTCCAGTCAACGAAGTATGGACCGATCAGAGCGGCCAGCAGCGCAAGGATGAAAGCAATGGCCACTCCGAGCAGCGTCGTCTGCACGATGTCTCCCTCATGCGCTATCCCGAAACACCGGTCCCGGTTCCAGGATCAGGGCATGCTCGATCAAGTGCCCACCAAATCAGCCCCCGTCTCATTATATATGAATGAAGGCGGCAAAGGCACGGTCTTGCAGATTGTCGTGCAACGGTGGTGCCAAGTACTCAGCAGAACCGGATGCTGGCGCCGCTAAGCGGAACGCCATCAAGTACCGTGGTCCAGATTTGACCGGGCTTCACCGGTAGAGCGCGCGTCAATGTTCCGGTGGTCACGATTTCGCCAGCCGCCAAAGGCGGATTAACGCCGTCGCGCGCGAGAGCCTGGATGAGATGACGCAGCGCCGACAGCGGCCCGTCCAGCACATTGCGCGAGTGGCCGTTCACGACCGTATCCCCACACGACAGCGTGATCTCGAAATTGTGCAGCT
>JAKFUP010000196.1 GCA_021732625.1 Hyphomicrobiales bacterium | reverse complement strand
GTGCTGCTCAATGCTGCGGGCTTCGTGCACAACGGCACCGTGCTCGATTGTTCGGACGAGGACTGGGACTTTTCGTTCGACCTCAACGTGAAATCGATGCATCGCACGATCAAGGCGTTTCTGCCGACAATGCTGGCCAGCGGCGGCGGATCGATCGTCAACGTCGCGTCTGCTGCGGGCGTATTCAAGGCCGCGCCCAATCGCTACGTCTATTCGGCAACCAAGGCCGCGGTCGCAGCGCTGACCCGCGCGGTCGCGGTCGACTATGTCGCCAAGGGCATCCGCTGCAACTGCATCTGCCCCGGCACCATCGAGACGCCGTCGATGCTCGATCGCGCTGCTGCGCTGGGCTCCGGCGGACGCGAGATGTTCGTCAGCCGCCAGCCAATGGGCCGCCTCGGCACCGCCGAGGAAATGGCGGCGCTGGTGGTCTATCTTGCCAGCGACGAAAGCTCATTCACCACCGGCGTCGCGCACATCGCCGACGGCGGCTGGACGCTGTGATGTATTGTCATTCCGGGGCGCGAGCACCGCGAGCGAACCCGGAATCCAACGTTCCACTCACTCAGAAGTTGCGGCTTTATGGATTCCGGGTTCGTCGCTTCGCGACGTCCCGGAATGACAGTTGCAGGGAAACACGCTCATGAACAAGATCGATCTCACCGGCCGTTGTGCCGTCGTCACCGGCGGCGCGCAGGGCTTTGGCCGCGCTATCACCGAACGGTTCGTTGCCTCCGGCGCGAAAGTCGCGATCTGGGATTTTGACGATGTGCTGGCGACCAAGACCGCCAAGGAGATCGGCGACGCAGTGTCGGTGGTCAAGGTCGATGTCTCGGACCTCGCGGGTGTCGAGAAGGCACGCGATGCCACGCTGAAGTCGCTCGGCAAGATCGACATCCTCGTCAACAACGCGGGCATCGCCGGCATCAACAAGACGGTCTGGGAAACCGACTTCGAGGAATGGCGCAAGGTGCTGCGCATCAACCTCGACGGTCCGTTCATCTGCTGCAAGGTGGTCGTGCCGTCGATGATGAAGCAGAACTACGGCCGCATCATCAACATCGCCTCGATCGCCGGCAAGGAAGGCAACCCGAACGCCGCGCACTACTCGTCGTCGAAGGCGGGCGTGATCGCGCTGACCAAATCGCTCGGCAAGGAACTGGCGAGCACCAACATCGCGGTCAACTGCGTGACGCCCGCCGCTGCCAAGACCGCCATCTTCGATCAAATGACGCAGCAACACATCGACTTCATGCTGTCGAAAATTCCGCGCGGACGCTTCGTCAAGGTCGAGGAGCTGGCGTCAATGGTCGCGTGGATGGCGTCGGAGGAATGCGCCTACACCACCGGCGGCGTGTTCGATCTCTCCGGCGGACGCGCGACGTATTAGCCCTTCCCCTTTGCGACCATGAAATCGAAGTCGCAACCCTCGTCGGCCTGGGTGATGGTCTTGTTGAACAGATAAGCGTAGCCGCGCGCGGCCCATTCGGGATTGGGATCGAGCTTGAGCGCCTGCTGCCGCTTCGCCAACTCCGCCTCATCGACCAGAAGATCGATGCGACGCCCGGCGACGTCGAGCTTGATCTTGTCGCCATTGCGCACCAGTGCCAGCGGCCCGCCGACAGCGGACTCCGGCGCGATGTGCAGCACGATGGTGCCGAACGCCGTGCCACTCATGCGCGCATCGGAAATGCGCACCATATCCTTAACGCCCTTTTGCGCGAGCTTCTTCGGAATCGGCAGATAACCCGCCTCCGGCATACCCGGCGCGCCGATCGGACCGGCGTTGCGCAACACCAACACGTCATCGGCGTTCACGTCGAGGTTCGGATCGTCCATTCGCAGCGTCATATCCTCGACCGATTCAAACACCACCGCGCGGCCGGTATGCTGAAGCAACGCCTCGCTCGCCGCGGCCTGCTTGATGATCGCGCTACGCGGGGCAAGATTGCCACGAAGCACGGCCATCGAGCCTTCCTTCTTGATCGGATTTGAGCGCGGGCGGATCGCGTCCTGTCCCGGCACTTCTTCGGCAGCGGCGACGATGTCGCGCAGCGTCACACCCGCGACTGTCTTGGCATCAAGATCGAGCAGATCGCCCAGCTCTTTCATCAGCTTTGGTACGCCGCCGGCATGATGGAAGTGCTCCATATAGTGTTGGCCGGATGGCTTGAGATCGATCAGCACCGGCACCTTGCGGCCGATGGCGTCGAACTCTTCAAGATCGAGCTTGTGCGGCGTGCGGCCCGCCATCGCGGTCAGATGCACGATGCCATTTGTGGAGCCGCCGATCGCCTGCAACACGACCTGCGCATTGCGAAATGCGGCGGGCGTCAGCAATTCGCTGGGACGCGGTCCGCCTGCAATAGCCATTTCGGCGGCGCGCTTGCCGCTGGCTTCAGCCGAACGCACGCGTTCCGAATGCGGCGCCGGGATCGTCGCACTCATCGGCAATGACAATCCAAGCGCTTCGGTGACGCACGCCATGGTGCTCGCGGTGCCCATCACCATGCAGGTGCCGACCGACGGCGCAAGACGGCTGTTCACCGCCTCGATCTCAATTTCGTCGAGCTCGCCGGCGCGATGCTTGCCCCACATCCGGCGGCAGTCGGTACAGGCGCCCAGCACCTCGCCCTTGTGATGACCGACCACCATCGGCCCGACCGGAATGACGACGGTTGGCAGATCAGCGCTCGCCGCCGCCATGATCTGTGCCGGTAAGGTCTTGTCGCAGCCACCGATCACCACGACCGCGTCCATCGGCTGGGCGCGGATCATCTCCTCGGTATCCATCGCCATCAGGTTGCGCAGATACATCGATGTCGGATACGAGAAGCTCTCGGCGATCGAGATGGTCGGAAACACCATCGGCATCGCGCCGGCCAGCATCACGCCGCGTTTCACCGCCTCGATCAGCTGCGGGACATTGCCGTGGCACGGATTGTAGTCGCTATAGGTGTTGGTGATGCCGACGATCGGCCGCTCCAGCGCCTCGTCGGAATAGCCCATCGCCTTGATAAATGCCTTGCGCAGAAACAGCGAAAAACCCGGATCGCCGTAACTCGTCAGTCCCTTGCGCAAACCCTTTGTCATTGAAACTCCGTCCATCGATCAAGCGAATTTTAGAAGCAATCGCTCAATCTCCCTCCCCCTGCAAGGGGGAGGGTCGGGGTGGGGGTCAAACAGCGCGTGTGACCCCCACCCGATCGCATGCGATCGACCTCCCCCTTTCAGGGGGAGGTGACGGCTCCAATCGCGCGCTCGACATCATCGAGCCTGTCCTTGCCGAAGTAGATCTCGCCGTCGACGAAGAAAGTCGGCGCGCCGAAGGTACCACGCGCGACCGACGCTTCGGTGTTGGACAACAGCAGCGCTTTGGCGTCGGCATCCTGCGCCAGCGCCATGAACGCCTTACCGTCCAAACCCGCCGCATCGAGGGTCGCCGTGATGACCTCGGGATCGTCCATCTTTTTCGAATCTTCCCACATCGCGCAATACAGCGCTTCCACATACGCCATGAACTGCGGCTTGCCAACGAGGCCAGCGGTACCGCGCATGATTTGCAGCGTGTTGACGGGAAAGTACGCATTCATCTTGAATTTCGCCAGCTTGTAACGCGCCAGAAACCGTTTCATCTCGATCTGCTGGTAGCTGAGCTTGTTCTTGACGTCCTTAAACGCTGCAATCGGCGACTGGTTGTTGGTCGATTTGAACACGCCGCCAAGCAGGATCGGAATGTATTCGAATTTCGCACCGGTGCGCTTCTCGATATCGGGGATGACCCGGTGCGAGAGATAGCAATTCGGGCTGCCGTAATCGAAATGGAATTCCACCTTGGCCATGTTCTTTCTCCCGTCGTGTTCTATTGATTAACCGGCTCTACAAATCTCAAGCCTCTACCAGGCTTCAAGCCACGGCCGCAGGTCCATCTCGTGGGTCCAGGCGTTGCGTGGCTGCTTGTGCAGCAGCCAGTAATTCTCGGCGATGGCTTCCGGATCGAGAATGCCATCCTGCGTTTTCAGCGCCGCGCGCTCGGGGAAATTGTCCCTGATCCAGGCGGTGTCAATCGCGCCATCGACCACCACATGCGCAACATGGATGCCTTCCGGCCCCAACTCCTTGGCCATGCACTGCGCCAGCGAACGCAGCGCGTGTTTCGCACCCGAGAATGCCGAGAAGCCGGTGCGTCCGCGCATGCTGGCGGATGCGCCGGTAAAGAGGATCGTGCCATGCCCGCGCGGCACCATCACCTTCGCGGCCTCGCGTCCGGTGAGGAAGCCTGCAAAGGCTGCCATCTCCCACACCTTGAAGTAGACGCGGCTGGTGGTCTCGCGAATCTTGAAATTGACGTTGGCGCCGATGTTGAAGACCGCGACTTCAAGCTCGCCGACTTCGCGCTCGATGGTCTCGATCAGCGCGGCCATCTGCTCTTCCTTGCGGGCATCGACGCCGAAGGCGCGGCATTTGCCGCCCTCGCTTTCGATCTTGCTCACCAGATCGGTCAGCTTGTCGGCGTCGCGGCGCACGAGGCATGCGACATATCCTTCACGCGCAAACCGGCGCGCGATTGCACCGCCGGTGGCGTCGCCGGCCCCAATAATCAAGGCTGCTTTGGCTTTCGGCATTTGAGGTCTCCCGGACGTTCACGGCTTCTTTTACATTACGACCGTCATTAAATACAGCCGCCGGGCCGAATGCAACTACATCGTTGCGCCGATCACCCATGGCGCGAATTCCGCACCGCCGAAATCGAAACTCTCGCTTTTGGTCGGCTCGCCCGATGCGGTGCGCAGGATCAGATCGAAAATGCGCTGGCCGCATTGTTGTACCGTCTCCTCGCCGTCAAGGATCGTGCCGCAGTTGATGTCCATGTCGTCTTCCATGCGCTTGAACATCAGCGTGTTGGTCGCGAGCTTGATCGACGGTGACGGCTTGCAACCGAACACGCTGCCGCGCCCGGTGGTGAAGCAGACGAGGTTTGCCCCGCCCGCCACCTGACCTGTGGCAGCCACCGGATCGAAGCCCGGCGTGTCCATGAACACGAAGCCCTTTGCCTTGATCTCTTCGGCGTACTGCACCACGTCAACGAGATTGGTGCTTCCCGCCTTCGCCATCGCGCCGAGCGACTTCTCCAGAATGGTAGTAAGACCACCCGCCTTGTTGCCGGGGCTAGGATTGGAATCCATCTCAGCGCCCTCGCGCTCGGTGTATTCTTCCCACCAGCGCATCAGCGCGACCAGCTTCTCGCCGACCTCGCGGCTCACCGCCCGGCGCGTCAGCAGATGTTCCGCGCCATAGGTCTCCGGCGTCTCCGACAAGATCACCGTGCCACCGTGACGCACGACGAGATCGCTCGCCGCGCCGAGCGCGGGATTTGCCGACACGCCGGAATAGCCGTCCGAGCCGCCGCATTGAAGCGCGACCATCAGTTCGCTCGCGGACACCGTCTCGCGCTTCACCTTGTTGGAATCGGCCAGCACCTCTTTCACGAAGGCGACCGTCTTCTCGACTGTTTTTCGCGAGCCGCCCGAGTCCTGAATGTCCATCGCACGCAGGCGTCCGGCGAGTTTTTGTTCCTCGAGGAATCCGCCGATCTGGTTCATCTCGCAGCCAAGGCCGAGCACGATGACGTGCGAAAAATTCACATGCCGCGCGAAACCACCGAGCGTCCGCCGCAGCAATCGCAGCGGCTCATGCTGGGTCATGCCGCAGCCGGTTTTGTGGGTCAGCGCCACCACGCCATCGACGTTGGGATAATCCGCCAGCGGATCGTGGCCGGTGAACGGATTTTTCTTGAACACATCCGCGACGACGTTCGCGACATGGGCACTGCAGTTCACGCTGGTGAGAATGCCGATGTAGTTGCGCGTGGCAACGCGGCCGTCGGGACGGCGAATGCCCTGAAACGTCGCGGGCAGATCGAAGTTCGGCGTCGCCTTTACATCGGCGCCGTAAGCATAATCCTTGGCGAAGTCGCCCATGCCGCAGTTCTGCGTATGCACATGCTGACCGGGTGCGATTGGCTGCGTAGCAAAGCCGATGATCTGTCCGTAACGATGGATCGCCTCGCCCACCGCAATTGGCCGCACCGCAACCTTGTGTCCGGCAGGAATGCGCTCGGTGACGGCAACGCCTTCCGCACTTGCACCGGGCAACAACGCTGCCCGCGCAATCACCACGCTGTCGCCGGGATGAAGCCGGATCACGGGAGATGGGGTCATGGAAACCTCCGCTAGCCAAAACTCATAGTACAGCAGCGCGCTGGAAGATCACCCCACCCGGCCGGCCTTTCGGCCAGCCACCCTCCCCATTCAGGGGAGGGATTAACCCGGCACTGCTCTTCTACTCCCTCCCCCTTGTGGGGAGGGTCGAACGGCGCAGCCGTTCGGGGTGGGGGTTGTCAGACCAAGTTAAGCCTTGCCGCCGGAATTCTTGCGGGTCTCGCCGACATGGTGCTTCGCCGACATGGCGAGCAATCCGCTGTCGTTGAGCAGCGTCACCAGCTTGAAGCCCATGTTGATGTTGCGCGCAGCACCTTCCCATCCGCTGCAATGGATGCCGGGATAGATTTTGCGCTTCTCGCATTCCTTGATGAGCTTCTCGTAGATCTTGATGATCTCCGGCTCTTCGCGGTCGAGCTTCGGCACGAGGCCATAAGAAAAGCCAAGATCGCTCGGTCCGACATAAACGCCGGCAATGCCCTCGACATCGAGAATTGCCTCCATGTTTTCGACCGCGGTGCGGGTCTCAAGCATCGGAATGCACAGCGTCTCGGCGTTGGCGGTTTGCTGATAGCTGCTCGGAACGCCGTAAGTCACCATGCGGATCGGGCCGTTGCTGCGCGTGCCGCGCGGCGGATATTTGCAGAACTGAACGAAGTCTTCGGCTTCTTTCTTGGTGTTGATCATCGGGCAGATCACGCCCATCGCGCCGCCGTCAAGAACCTTGCCGATCACGCCGGGTTCGTTCCACGGCACGCGCACCATCGGCGTCACCGGGTGCGCACCCATCGCCTGGAAGCACTCGATCATCGACATGTAGTCCTGCACGCCGTGCTGAATATCGACGGTCACGCTGTCGAAACCACACTGCGCCATCACTTCCGCCGAGAAGCCCGACGGGATCGCCAGCCACGCATTGACCACGACCTTGCCCGACGCCCAGATTTCCTTGACCTTATTTGCCATTGTTGAGTCCTTGTTGCTTTCCATAAAGTGTTCGTTCAGGCGCCTGCATACGCAATCGCCGTATCGTTGACACCGAGCGAGCGCGCCGTCGCGGCGATACTCGCCCAGGTATCGTCCGACAACGGAATTCCGTTGGCCGTGCGCTCGGCACGCATCCTTGCTTCGGGCTCGCCCGGCACAAGCACCGCGTCGTGACCGGCGGCCTGTTTGGTATCCTTGACGTAGGCGATGTAACGATTGACCTCGCCGTCAAAGAACGCCGTGGTGTCGAGCTTGTCCGGATCGATGTAGAACGACAGCGAACCGTTGGAAAATTTTCGTCCTCCCGACGTCGCGCCGTTGCCGGTCAAGGCTCCGCCGAGCAGTTCGCAGATCAGCGCCAGACCCGAGCCCTTGTGATCGCCGAACGCGCGGATCGCGCCGGTCCCTTGCGAATGGTCGCGCACGCCCTCCGGTGTGTATTCGCCGTAAAGAAGGTGCGGGTCCTCGCTGGCAAATCCATCGGGACCGATCAGCGCGCCTTCCGGCAGCTTCTTGCCGCCGCGGCTGGCGACCAGCACTTTTCCTTCGGCGACATGGGACGTCGCGAAATCGAGCACGATCGGTGGCTGGCCCTTGCGTGGCACGCCGACGCAATAGGGTGCTGTGGAAAACCGCCGCTCGACGCCGCCAAACGGCGCGACCAGAATGGAACCAGCGGCGTTGACGAAGTGGATCGAGACGATGCCCTCGGCCGCCGCCATCTCCGCCCAATCGCCGACGCGGCCGACGTGACCGGTGTTGCGCACCGCGATTGCCGCAAGGCCATTTTCCTTGCACTTCCTGATGCCGATCGCGACCGCTTGCGGCCCGACTGTTTGTCCAAAGCCGTACTGCCCGTCAACGACAGCGAGCGACGGCGTATCCACCGTCAGCTTGATGGTCTGATCCGGAACGATCGAGCCGTCCTTGACCCAGTTGACGTAGCGCGGCACGCGGATCACGCCGTGGCTGTCGTGCCCGGTGAGATTGGCGGTGGCGAGATAGTTCGCGATGCGCGACGCTTCCGCCGGCGACGAACCGGAGCGGGCGAAGATGTCGCTGACGAAAGCGACCAGCTTGTTGAGTTGAATTGTGACCATGGACGAAAATTGACCTCAGGGCAGGTTCGCGAGTGGCACGTATAGAAGCTTCGGAGCAGTGTTCGGCATGGCGCGCGATCGGATTATTGTTCTTGGTTGGATGCGGCGGAGCGGTTTGTGGCGGGTCTCAAAGTTGTCAGACAAGTTGCCTGAAATGCCAAGCCCCTGTCCATGGCTGCGTGCCATGCAATTTGTTGCGCCGCGAAGAGCTAAAGTCCCATCTCGCGTAGGGTATTTTCAACGATCTTGCGCTCATCAGTGGTCAACGCAGCTTGCGGCGGCAATGGATCGCCGACGTCATAGCCCTGAATTTGCAGGCCAGCCTTGACGCATGCGGCAAGGTTGAACCGCGCGAACGCCTCGTTCACCCGCCATAGCTTGCGTTGAAGCGTCAGCGCATCATCCCAGCGCCGATCTTTGCACAGGTTGAACAGCGCGACGCTCTGCCGCGGGATGATGCAAGCGGGTCCGGCGAGCCAGCCCGCGCCGCCGATCAGCATCACTGCCGCCGGGATGTGCGACGAAGCGGAGAACACATCGATGTCATCGCCGCAGCGGTTGATGATCGACAGCAAACGGCCGGTGTTGGTCGATGCATCCTTGATGAAGGCGATACGCGGATGTTTCGCCAGCCGCGCGATGACATTGAGTGTCAGGTCGGATCGCTGGAATTGCGGATTGGTATAGATGCCGACCGGAATATCGACTGCGTCCGCGATGGCGCGGAAATACGCCTCGACGCCATCGTCCGGAATCGGGAAATACGCCTCGAGAATCGCCAGAATGCCGTCCGCGCCCGCGCGTTCATAAGCCCTCGCCTGCGCCACGCCGTCGGCGATCGTGGTCGCCGCAACACCGGGGATCACCGGCACGCGGCGTTGCGCGGCTTCGATGGTTGCGGCAACCACGGCCGCGCGCTGCTCGCGATCCAGATAGGCGAACTCTCCGGTTGAGCCGAGCGGCGTCAGGCCGTGGACGCCGGCCTTGATGAGATCGTCGCATAACCGCCCGAGCACATCGGCTTTGATCTTGCCTGCGCCATCGACCGGAGAGACCAGATAGGGAAATACGCCTCGAAATCGACCCATCGCGTTGAACCGCTGTGATTGCTTGCGCGCAACCTACAGAGCTTTGCGGGCGAGGCCAGTGCGCGAATCAAACTGTCGGAAAACGGCCTTGGTTAACGCCGAGGGGACGCAAACCCGGAATGGCGGCATTTTAATACCGGCCAAAAGTTCCCCAAGATCAAAATAAATCATTGGAACTAAACGGTTTTAAGGAACTTATCGAATGTAACAGTTTGACCTTATTGCATCGCAATATGGTCACATTCTATAGAGATAAGCCGGTCATCACACACATTGATCAGGGGACCTGATTTATGCGCTCAGTTCGCGCCTTCGCGCTCATTTTTGCCTTTGCTTCGCTATCTGCCGCTCCGGCTGTCGCCTCCGATTATGATGGCAACTGGACTGTCACGATCTACACCAAGAACGGCAGCTGCGATCCGACCACCCGCTTCCCGGTCAATATCGTCGGCGGCAAGGTCGCAGCGCAGGAAGGCCTGACGGGCAGCGTGAGCAGCTCGGGCTTCGTCAAAGTTTCGATCAACGGCGCATATGCAAACGGCACAATGAACGCCACCACCGCTTCCGGCAAATGGAATGGCGCCTCGGGCGGCGTTCCTTGCTCCGGCCGCTGGGAAGCCGCCAAGCAGTAAGTAGCGTCAGTACGTTTGGGTTGCGTCAGTAGAACTCAGTACAGTTCTGTTGTGTCAAAACCCCCGGCCCCCGCCGGGGGTTTTTGTTTGCGCCGCACGCTGCTTGTCCGTCCGCGCATCAGCATCGCTAAGAATTGCGGCTGACAAGCGCATGGTTTTCGGGAATGGTCCGCCGCAAGAAATTACGCGCCCATGACCGGAGTTTGGACTGCATGACTGCCCCTCGAGCCTCAACGGCTCTATCGCGTTTTACCGTTCTCGACCTGACGCGCATCCGGTCCGGCCCGACCGCCGTGCGGCAGCTTGCCGACTGGGGCGCAAACGTCATCAAGATCGAACCGCCAACCATGGCAGACGACGGCACGCAGCCCGGCGGGCGGCGCGACGGCCCGGACTTCCAGAATCTTCACCGCAACAAGCGCGCGATGACGCTCGACCTGAAAAGCCCGAAGGGGCTTGAGGTGTTCAAGCGGCTCGTGACGAAAGCCGATGTGGTGGTTGAAAACTTCCGGCCCGACGTCAAAAAAAGACTCGGCATCGACTACGACAGCCTAAAGGCGATCAATCCGCGCCTCGTCTACGGAAGCATTTCCGGTTTCGGACAGGACGGACCTTACAGCCAGCGGCCCGGCTTCGATCAGATCGCGCAAGGCATGGGCGGCCTGATGTCGATCACCGGCCTGCCCGGTCAGGGGCCGGTCCGCGTCGGCATCCCGGTCGCCGATCTCAGCGCCGGATTGTTTTGCGCAATCGGCATCATGACCGCGCTGCTGGAGCGCGAGGTGTCCGGCGAAGGCCAGTGGGTCCAGACCTCGCTGCTGCAGGCGCAGATTTTCATGCTCGATTTCCAGGCCGCGCGCTGGCTCGTCGATAAGGAAGTTCCGCAGCAGGCGGGCAACAATCACCCGACCTCGATTCCAACCGGCGTGTTCAAAACCTCCGACGGCCACATCAACATCGCGACCACCGGCGGCAAGATCTGGGAACGGTTCTGCCACGCCATCGAAGCCCCCGAACTGTTGCAACACGCCGACTACGCCACCTCGCGAGACCGCTCGACGCACCGCGACAAGCTCAACGCCGCGATCGAGACTGCGACCTCGCGCAAGACGTGCGCGGAGTGGATCAAGATTTTGAATGACGCCGGCGTGCCATGCGGTCCGATCTACGCTATGGATGAGTTGTTCGCCGACGAGCAGGTCAGGCATCTGAAGATGGCGCAGGATCTGCCGCCCGTCCAAGGCTGTCTGTCCAGCGAAGCGCCGCGGCAACTTGTCAGTCAGCCGTTCTCGCTGTCGCGCACGCCGAGCAGTTTTGTGGCACGGCCTCCGCTGATCGGCGAGCAGACCGACGAGGTGCTCGCCGAGTTCGGATTCGGCAGCGACGAGATTGCGGCACTCAAGCAAGACAAAACGATCTGACGCGAAACGATCAAGTCAAAGATTCAAGGAACCGACATGAACACGGCCATCAAGACGACCAAGATGCTGTCGCGCAGGGACGGACACATCGGGTACATCATCTTCAACAATCCGGAGCGGCACAATGCCGTATCGATGGAGATGTGGGAGGCCTGCAGCGATCTGATCAACGACTTCGAAAAAGATCGCGGCGTGCGCGTCGTCGTCATCACCGGCGCGGGCGAGAAGGCATTCGTTTCCGGCGCAGACATTTCCAAGTTCGAGCAAGAACGCTCGTCGGAGGAAGGCATCAAACGCTATAACAAAGCCGTCGACAATGGCTACGGCTCGGTCGCGAAGTTTTCCAAGCCGACCATCGCGATGATCCGAGGCTATTGCATCGGCGGCGGCATGGGTCTTGCGACCTGCTGCGATATCCGCATCTGCTCGGACAATTCGAAATTCGGCGTGCCTGCCGCCAAGCTCGGCCTTGGCTATGGTTACGTCGGCGTGAAGCGGCTTGCCGATATCGTCGGCCCGTCGTTCACCAAGGAAATCTTCTACACCGCACGTCAGTTCGATGCGGAGGAAGCCCGGATCATGGGTCTGGTCAATCGCGTGGTGCCGGGCGAGCAGCTTGAAAGCTACGTGCGCGACTATGCCAACACGATCGCCGGCAACGCCCCGATGACGGTCGACTCGATCAAGCTGATCACCAACGAAATCTACAAGGACGAAAGCAGGCGCGATATCAAAGCGTGTGACGATGCGGTCGCGGCCTGCTTTGCCAGCAACGACTACAAGGAAGGCCGCGCTGCTTTCATGGCCAAGCGCAAACCGGCCTTTACCGGCAGTTAGACAAAGCCCGGCCCTTGCCGGCGGCCATCTATATGAGGGCCGGCTCACGCATAATTGTATCGCCCATTGCCCGTGGGTAACGGCATGCTGTTTTCCAACGTAGAGATACTGGGCTGGCTGCGTGCCAGCCCATCCTTCATCAAATACCTCCCGCATCCCCAATACCCATCCAAGAGGATCACGATATGTCTTTGAAAGAGCAGCTTGCTGAATTCAGGGAGGGATGGCGCAAGCGCGTTCCCGCAGATCGCCAGGCGATCATGGAGCGCCACATCGAGCAGCTTCGGACCGGAGAGCTTGCCAAGACCATGCTCAAGGTCGGCGACATGGCTCCTTCGGTCGTGCTCAACAACGTCAAGGGACAGCCCGTCAATCTCGGCGATTTGCTCAAGTCCGGACCGCTGATCGTCACCTTCTATCGCGGCGGCTGGTGCCCCTACTGCAATCTCGAACTGAAGGCATTTCAGGACGTGCTGCCGCAGATCAAGGCCGCCGGCGCATCGCTGGTCGCGATCAGCCCGGAAAAGCCGGACGACTCGCTCTCGACCTCCGAGAAGAACGCGCTCACGTTCGAAGTTCTCAGCGACGTCGGACAAAAGGCCGGTCGCGCATTCGGTCTGGTTTATGAATTCACCGACGAACTGAAGAGCGCCTATAACGGCTTCAACCTCGACATTCCGGGCAAGAACGGCTGCGCGGACGAATGGGCCTTGCCGGTGTCGGCGACCTACGTGATCGCCTCGAACGGCCGCATCATCTATGCCAACACCGACACCGATTATCGCGATCGCGCCGACCCGCGCGACGTGCTGGCTGTGCTTGCGAAGGACGCTGCGGCAGCCTGACGTCTGCTAACATCGAGACTGAAAACAAGCTCTCCTGCGCCGCTGGCACAGGAGAGCTTTTTGTTTGCAGCGTTGGCAATGACAATCGCGTGCAATGCCCCTCACCCTTCGCAGCGCGATGCGCTGCTCTTCCCTCTCCCCGCATGCGGGGAGAGGGTGATCCCGAGTTCTGCGAGGGATCCGGTGAGGGGCTGCCAGCGATGCAGAAGCCACACATCTGGCCAGCGAGCTATCCAGAACATCGCGCTTTCAATCCGGCTCAGCTATAGTTTGCGTAAGCCGCTACTGGCGAAAGAAAAAGTAAGGACAGCGCTTGACCGCCAACGCAGAACTGATCCGCATGACCGCCTGCAGCGTGGTCGACAAACTCCGCAACAACGAGATCACGCCGCATCAGGTGCTCGACGCACTGGAAGCCCGCATCGCGCAGGTCGATGGCAAGGTCAACGCGTTGCCAACGCTGTGCTTCGATCGTGCCCGTAAGCACGCCGATACGCTGATGAAGAAACCAACGGGCGAGCGCGGCATGCTGGCTGGTCTCCCTGTTCCGATCAAGGATCTCACGGCAGTCGCGGGCGTGCTGACGACGCAAGGCTCTCCGATCTACAAGGATCATGTTCCGGCGAAATCCGACATCGTCGTCGAGCGGATCGAAAGCAACGGCGGCGTGATTTACGCCAAGTCGAACACACCGGAATTCGGCGCCGGCGCCAACACATTCAACGAAGTGTTCGGCGCGACGCTCAATCCATGGGATACCTCGCGCTCAGCCGCGGGGTCGTCGGGCGGTGCTGCGGTCGCACTCGCGACCGGCATGGCGTGGCTTGCGCACGGCACCGACATGGGCGGATCGCTGCGCAATCCTGCCAGCTTCTGCGGCATCGTCGGCATGCGGCCCAGTATCGGCCGCGTCGCGCATACGCCTGCCGCCGCGATCGACCGCAATCTCGGCGTTCATGGACCGATGGCGCGCAACGTCGAAGACCTCGCACTGTTTCTCGACGCCATGTCCGGCGAGAATCCGGGCGACCCGCTGTCGCTGCCGCTGCTGCCAACGTCGTTTCTCTCGGCGGTGCGCTCGGGAAGCAAGCCGAAGCGGATCGCCTATTCGCCCGATCTCGGAATTACGCCGGTCGATCCGGAAGTGATCGAGATCACCCGCAAGGCGGCGATGAAATTCGCCGACGCTGGCGTCATCGTCGAGGAAGCCCATCCCGATCTCAGCGAGGCGCATGAGTCATTCCACGTGCTGCGCGCGTTCGACTTCGCGATCTCGAAAGCGGCCCTGCTGCGCGACAA
The DNA here is from genome assembly GCA_021732625.1 of Hyphomicrobiales bacterium. Classification (GTDB taxonomy): domain Bacteria; phylum Pseudomonadota; class Alphaproteobacteria; order Rhizobiales; family Xanthobacteraceae; genus SG-bin9. The sequence goes on along the minus strand of JAKFUP010000196.1, from coordinate 8,679 downwards.
GCGCGACCAGCTCAAGACCGAAGTGATCTGGAACATCGAGGAAGGGCTGAAACTGAAGGTCGAAGACCTCGAGCGCGCCAACGCCCAGCGCCTCGCCATGACCGCACGGACGCTGAAATTTTTTGAGACGTACGATCTTCTGCTTGCGCCAGCGACGATCACACCGCCATTCCTGATCAGCGAACGCTATCTCGCCGAATGCGCCGGCGTGAAGTTCGACAACTACGTGCAATGGCTCGGCATCGTCTATGCGATCACGCTGGTCTGCTGTCCCGCGTTGTCGATGCCGTGCGGCTTCACCAAAAGCGGATTGCCGGTCGGATTGCAGGTGATCGCAGCCCCGCGCGGCGAGGCGAAGCTCTTGGCCGGTGCCAAGGTGCTGGAGGATGTCATTGGCGCGCTTGGCACCAACCCGATCGATCCGAAACCACCTGCCAAGTAACGCTGTTATGGCAAGCGACGGCTTCGCCCATTTTTTAGGCGGGGCCATTATTGCATAGGATATATTCATAACAAGGCACGTTGTATACAATATGAGCAGCCCGTTTGAACCCTGACCCGCAGGAATTTTTATAGTATCGCAATGAAATCAAACAGATGGAGAAACACTAACCGCCGTTAAGAATTGGCACGAACCTTGCGATGAAGAACTCCAATTCCGCCGTATCGGATATTGGAGGCCAAGATGAAGCGTCGTGATTTTCTGAAATCGATGACCGGCGTCGCCGCCGGAGCCTTAGTTCCCGCGCCCGCGATCTGGTCGAGCGCCAAGGCGCAAAGCCGCGCAGAAACGCTGCTGATCGTTTCGGAAAGCGGTCCCAACAATCTCGACATCCACGGCGTCGGCACCAACGTGCCCGGCTATGAAGTCTCGTGGAATTGCTACGACCGGCTCATCAGCCACGAGATGAAGACCGGCGCCAACGGCATTCCCTATTACGACCGCGACAAGTTCAAACCTGAACTCGCCGAGGATATGAACGTCGGCGACATGTCGGCGACCTTCAAACTGAAGAAGAGCGCCAAATTCCACGACGGCACGCCAGTGACAGCCAACGACGTGAAGTGGTCACTCGATCGCGCCGTTTCGGTCGGCGGTTTTCCAACCTTCCAGATGGGTGCGGGCTCGCTGACCAAGCCCGAGCAATTCGTGGTGGTCGACGACAACACCATCCGCATCGACTTCTTGAAGAAAGACCGCCTCACGATTCCCGATCTCGCGGTGATCGTGCCGTGCGTCGTCAACTCCGGGCTCGTAAAAAAGAACGCGACCGAGAAGGACCCGTGGGGACTTGAGTTCACCAAGCAACAGACCGCGGGCTCCGGCGCTTACAAGGTTGCAAGCTGGACCGCGGGTACCGAAGTCATCATGGAGCGCAACGACGCCTGGGTTGGCGGCCCGATGCCGAAGGTGAAGCGCATCATCTGGCGCATCGTGCCGCAGGCCGGCAACCGCCGCGCGCTGCTGGAGCGCGGCGATGCGGACATCTCATACGATTTGCCGAACAAGGATTTCGTCGAGCTGAAGGATTCCGGCAAGCTGAGCATCGTCTCGACGCCGTATTCGAACGGCGTGCAGTACATCGGCATGAACGTGAAGATCCCGCCGTTTGACAACCCGAAGGTGCGTCAGGCCGTGGCTTACGCATTGCCGTACCAGAAGATCATGGACGCTGTGCTGTTCGGTCTTGCCAAGCCGATGTTCGGTGCTCCCGCCGACAAGGCGACCGAAGTGGCGTGGCCGCAGCCGCACAAGTTCAACACCGATATCGCCAAGGCCAAGGCGCTGCTCGCGGAAGCGGGCTTCCCCAACGGCTTCGAGACCACGATCTCGTTCGACCTCGGCTTCGCCGGTGTCAACGAGCCGCTCTGCATTCTGGTTCAGGAAAGCCTCGGCCAGATCGGCATCAAGGCGACGATCAACAAGATTCCGGGCGCCAACTGGCGTACCGAGCTGAACAAGAAAGTGCTGCCGCTCTACACCAACGTGTTCTCCGGCTGGCTCGATTACCCCGAGTACTTCTTCATCTGGTGCTACCACGGCAAGAATTCGATCTTCAACACCATGAGCTATCAGTCGAAAGACTGCGACAGCTACATCGAAAGCGCCATCAACGCCGCCGCCGTCGGCGACAAGGCAAACTACGACCGCGACGTGAAGGGCTTCGTCGATCTCGCTTTCAACGATATCCCGCGCATCCCGATGTTCCAGCCCTACGTCAACGTCGCGATGCAAAAGAACGTCTCGGGCTATCAGTACTGGTTCCACCGCCGTCTCGACTATCGCGCGCTGGTGAAGGCGTAACAGCAACTCCGGGGAGCGATCCATGCTGAGCATGATCGGCAAACGCCTGGCCTTCGCGATCCCGAGCCTGATCGGGGTCGTGATCGTGACCTTCCTGCTGACCCGTGCATTGCCGGGCGATCCGGCGGCTTATTTCGCAGGCCCCGCCGCCACCAAAGAGGCGGTCGAGCAGATCCGGAAGAAGCTCGGTCTCGACAAACCGTTGATCGAGCAGTTCGTGCGCTACAGCGTGGATCTCGCACGCGGCGACCTTGGCTCATCGCTGACGACCGGACAGCCGGTCGCAACTGAAATCAAGAACCGCCTGCCTGCGTCAGCAGAACTGACGCTACTTGGACTTGTCATCTCCGTTGCTATCGCGATCCCGCTCGGCATCATGGCCGCGAACAGACCCGGATCGTGGATCGATCATCTCTGTCGCGTCACAACGACAGCGGGCGTCTCGTTGCCGGTGTTCTTCACTGGATTGGTGCTGGTCTATGTCTTCTACTTCAAACTGGGATGGTCGCCGGCGCCGCTCGGGCGGCTTGACGTATTCTATAGCGCGCCGCCCAACGTCACCGGCTTCTATCTGATCGACAGCTTGCTTGCCGGAAATCTTGAAACCTTCCGTTCCGCATTGAGCCAATTGATCCTTCCCGGAGCGACGCTTGCAATCTTCTCGATGGCGCCGATCGCGCGCATGACCCGCGCCTCGATGCTGGCGGTGCTGGCGTCTGACTTCGTCCGCACCGCACGTGCCAGCGGCCTCTCTCCGGCAACCGTCATCATCACTTACGCTTTCCGCAACGCCATGCTTCCGGTCATCACCACGCTCAGCATGGTGTTCTCGTTCCTGCTCGGCGCCAACGTGCTGGTTGAGAAGGTCTTCGCGTGGCCCGGCATCGGTTCTTACGCTGTCGAAGCACTGATCTCGTCGGACTTCGCGCCCATTCAGGGATTCGTGCTGACGATGGCGATCATGTACGTCGCACTCAATCTGATCATCGACATTCTCTATGGCGTCATCGACCCACGTGTGAGGTTAGAAGGATGACAACGATTTCTCCGGCGGCAACACCCGTCACTGCTCCGAGATCCTCCGGCATCGCTGCAACATTCCAGCACGCCCGCTATATCCTTGGCGAAAACCTCGTCACGGCCTTTGCGTTCGGCCTGCTGGTCTTCATTCTGATCGCAGCGATCTTCGGCCCGCTGGTCGTGCCGTACGATCCGCTGGCCAGCGACACCGCGCAGGCGTTGAAGGCGCCGTCGCTCGCACACTGGTTCGGCACCGATCAGCTCGGCCGCGACATTTTCAGCCGTGTCGTCGTCGCTACGCGACTCGATGTGTTCATCGCGGTCGCCTCCGTTGTGTTGGTGTTTCTGATGGGCGGCCTCGCCGGTATCGCCGCCGGCTATTTCGGCGGCTGGACCGACCGCATCGTCGGACGCATCGCCGACACCATCATGGCATTCCCGCTGTTCGTGCTGGCGATGGGCATCGTGGCCGCACTCGGCAACACCGTACAGAACATCATTCTGGCGACAGCGATCGTGAACTTCCCGCTCTATGCCCGCGTCGCACGGGCAGAAGCCAACGTCCGCCGCGAAGCCGGTTTCGTGCAGGCCGCGCGTCTCTCCGGCAACGGTGAGTTTCGCATTCTGCTCGGCCATATCCTGCCGAACATCATGCCGATCATGATCGTACAGATGTCGCTGACCATGGGTTATGCCATCCTCAATGCCGCCGGCCTTTCATTTATCGGTCTTGGCGTGCGCCCGCCGACAGCCGAATGGGGCATCATGGTTGCGGAAGGTGCCGCCTTCATGGTCTCCGGCGAGTGGTGGATCGCCCTATTTCCCGGCCTCGCACTGATGATCGCAGTGTTCTGCTTCAATCTGCTCGGCGACGGACTGCGCGACATCGTCGATCCGCAGCGGAGGACGTAAGGGTGTCAACCGCAACACGCTCGCCCCTCGTCGTCCCTGCGAAAGCAGGGACCCATACGCCGTTTCCTATCGTTTTCATGGGGTCGCCGATGCCTTTCACCACTTGCGTTAGAGGTTATGGGTCCCCGCGTTCGCAGGGACGACGATAATGACCGCCGTGCCGCTGCTCGAGGTCCGCGACCTCACCGTCGAATTCGCCACCCGGCGCGGCACAGTGCGCGCCGTGCAGCACGTCAATATTTCCGTCGCCAAGGGCGAAACCCTCGCCATCGTCGGCGAATCCGGCTCGGGAAAATCGGTCACCTCATATGCGGTGATGCGGATTCTCGACCGCGCCGGCAAGATCGCCGACGGCTCGATCACGTTTTCCGGAATCGACATCAAGAGGGCGACCGAGAACCAGATGCGCGACCTGCGCGGCCGCGAAATCTCGATGATCTTCCAGAACCCGCGCGCCGCACTCAATCCGATCCGCAAGGTTGGCGATCAGATCGAGGACGTGCTGCTTCAACACGTTCAAGCGTCAGCGGCCGATCGCGGCGAGAAAGCAATCGAGGCGCTGGAGCAGGTCAAGATCGCGAGGCCGCGCGAGCGCTATCACGCTTATCCATTCGAGCTGTCAGGCGGCATGTGCCAGCGCGTCGTGATCGCGCTTGCACTGGCGTGCAATCCGCAATTGCTCATTGCCGACGAACCGACGACCGGCCTCGACGTCACGACACAGAAGGCGGTGATGGAACTGATCGTTGAGCTGACCCGCAAGCGCGGGCTCTCCACCATTCTCATTACCCACGACCTCGGCCTCGCCGCAGCTTATTGCGACCGCGTCGTAGTGATGGAAAAGGGTCACGTCGTCGAAACCGCAAAATCCGAGAGCGTGTTTACATCCCCGGAGCATCCCTACACACGCAAGCTGATGCGCGCGACGCCACGGCTTGGCGTGTCGCTGCGCGACTTGTTGCCGGAAGAAGAAAAGGCGATTGCGCTGGCGCAGCCGCCGGGCATCGCGCCAAAAGCATCCGACAAGCCGCTGCTCGTCGTCGACAAGCTCATGAAGGAATATCCGCGACAGGGCGCGAGCAAGGGACTTGGCATACTGTTCTCGCGCAAGCCTCCGGTCGAACTGGAACAGTTTCGCGCCGTCGATGGCATCAGCTTCACGATCGCCCGCGGTGAAAGTGTCGGCCTTGTCGGCGAGTCCGGCTGCGGCAAGTCCACCACCTCGATGATGGTCATGCGGTTGCTCGGCCAGAGCTCCGGCCGCATCGAGTTTGACGGAGACGACATCGGCGCGATGCCGCCAAATTCGTTCGCCCGCTCGCCGTTCCGCAAACGCATCCAGATGGTGTTTCAGGATCCGACCGACAGCCTCAACCCGCGCTTTACAGCCGAGCGCGCCATTGCCGATCCGATCCTGCGGATGGGCGCGCCGATGAACGCAGCTGCCTTGCGTGCGAAGTGTGAGGAACTGGCAACGAAAGTCGGCCTGCCCCTGCCACTGCTGGATCGCTTTCCGCATCAGCTCTCCGGCGGCCAGAAAGCCCGTGTCGGTATCGCCCGCGCCATTGCGCTGGAACCGGAACTTGTGATTCTCGACGAGCCGACGGCGGCGCTCGACGTGTCGGTGCAGGCGGTGGTGCTCAATCTGCTGCAGGATCTGAAGCAGTCAATGGGCATGAGTTACCTGTTCGTGTCGCACGACCTCAACGTGGTGCGGCTGCTCTGCGACCGCGTGATCGTGATGCGCAGCGGCAAGATTGTGGAGGAAGGTTCGAGCGAACAGGTTCTGGAATCGCCCCAGCACGAGTATACTAAGGAATTGCTCTCGGCGATTCCGCACCCGCCAATGGGCGCTGCCGGAGCGATGCACTGAAAGCTGGCGGATCGGGAACAAACGATGGCGACTGCCAATCCTCTTGACGATTACATCGACGCCGTATCGCAAGCGCTGGGGCTGCGCATCGAGGATGCATGGAAGCCCGCCGTGCGCGCCAACCTCGAAGTCAGCTTGAGACTGGCCAAACAATTCGACGAATTCCCTCTCCCCGACGAAATCGAGCCAGCCAGTGTCTATCGCGTCTGATCTCATCGCACCGGCAGATGCGGCGGGCGACTGGGCGCCCGCTCACGTTATCGCCACGGCGGTCACGGCTGGAAAAATGTCGGCGCTGGGCGTCACCAACGCGGCACTGGCGCGGATCGCGGCCTATGACGGCAAACTGAACTCGTTCACCGATGTCGTTGCCGAGCGCGCACGTGCCCGTGCGAAGGATATTGATGCCGCGATTGCCGCCGGGCGTAAACCCGGCCCGCTCGCGGGCGTTCCGTTTGCGGTGAAAAATCTGTTCGACGTGAAGGGTCTTCCGACGCGCGCCGGATCGAAGATCAACCGCGGACGTGAGCATGCCTCGCGCGACGCGACGCTGATCGAGCGTATGGAGGCCGCGGGCGCGGTGCTGGTGGGCGCGCTCAACATGGGCGAATACGCCTACGACTTCACCGGCGAGAATATCCACGACGGACCGTCGCGCAATCCGCACGATCTGACCCGCATGACCGGAGGATCGTCGGGCGGCTCCGGCGGCGCGGTCGCGGGCGGTCTTGTTCCGATTTCTCTTGGCTCCGATACCAACGGCTCGATCCGCGTGCCCTCGTCGTTCTGCGGGCTGTTCGGATTGAAGCCGACCTATGGCCGCCTCTCGCGCGCACGGAGCTTTCCGTTCGTTGCCAGCTTCGATCATCTTGGCCCGCTGGCGCGCAGCCCGCTCGATCTCGCACTCGCCTATGATGCGATGCAGGGTCACGATCCGGACGATGCCGCCTGCGTGGATCGGCCGCTTGAGCCTGTCACGCCGTTGCTAGGTCAGGACGCCAGCGGACTTCGGATTGCTGTGGCGGACGGTTATTTCGCCAAAAACATGTTTCCAGAAGCGCAGGAAGCCATTGCGCGCGTGGCGAAAGCGCTCGGGATCACACGCAAGATCGAGATTCCGGAAGCTGCGCGCGCCCGCGCCGCAGCTTACGTGATTTCCACCTGCGAGGGCGCATCACTGCATCTCGATCGTCTGCGCAAGCAACCGAACGAATTCGATCCCGCGGTGCGTGATCGGTTGATGGCGGGCGCGATGGTGCCGGCACCTCTGGTCGATCGCGCACAGAAATTCCGCCGCTGGTACCGCGAGCAAGTGCTGGAGTTGTTCAAGTCCGTCGATGTCATCATTGCGCCGGCCACGCCCTGCGTCGCGCCGAAACTTGGACAGGCCACGTTCATGCTTGATGGCGTCGAACTGCCGGTGCGAGCCAACATTGGCATTCACACCCAGCCGATCTCGTTCATCGGCCTGCCCGTGGCGGTAGCTCCTATTCCGCTCGACCCGATGCCGATCGGCGTGCAGATCATCGCAGCGCCATGGCGGGAAGACATTGCGCTGCGTGTCGCGGCAACGCTGGAACGGCTCGGCACAGCGGCCGCGCCTCTCCCGGAAAGAAAATAGCAATGACCGTGCAAGTCGATCTTCCCGATGTCCTGGCCGAGGTGACCGCGGCGTTCCAGCGCTACGAGGCCGCATTGGTGTCGAACGATGTCGCGGTTCTGGATGAATTGTTTCGCGACGACAGCCGGACCTTGCGCTACGGCATGTTCGAAAACCTTTACGGCTATCCGGAGATCAAGGCGTTCCGCTCCGGCCGTTCGCCGATCAATCTCGCGCGCGATCTCGCAAAGACGCTCATCACGACCTACGGCCGCGACACGGCCGTCGCATCGACGATGTTTCATCGCGCGGCTGCTCCCGGCAAGGTCGGCCGCCAGATGCAGACATGGGTCCGCTTTCCCGAAGGCTGGCGCATCGTCGCCGCCCACGTCAGCATGATCGATCTGCCAAAAGGGCCATCCTGATGGTGAGCGATACGCTGATCCGATCACGGCGCGGCGTGACGCAGCCTCCATCCGGCAAGATCACGCTGGCGGAAGAGCTTCGGTTGCAGCTCGCCGACGAGATCGTCAGCGGCATGCTGGCCCCGGGCACGGCGCTGGACGAGACCGAACTCGCTAATCGCTTCAATGTCTCGCGCACGCCTGTTCGTGAAGCGCTGCGGCAGTTGACCGCAAGCGGTCTCGTCGATGCGCGCCCGCATCACAGCGCGCTGGTCGCGCGCCCGACACATGACCGTCTCAGCGGCATGTTCGAGGCGATGAGCGAGCTCGAAGCATTGTGCGCCGGGTTCGCCGCCGAGCGCATGACCGCAATCGAGCGGCGCGAACTGTCAGACCTGCATGAAGAACTGCGGATGCTCAGCTACACCGGAGATCCGCAGCGCTTTCATGAACTGAACGAACAGTTTCACAACGCGGTCTATGGCGGCTCTCACAATTCTTATATCGCCGAGACGACGCTCGCGACCCGCGTGCGGGTGCAGCCGTTTCGCAGAGCGCAGTTTCG
>JAKFUP010000081.1:3820-23332 GCA_021732625.1 Hyphomicrobiales bacterium | reverse complement strand
GGCAGCGTCAGGCGCGGACGAGAGGCGGTTGGGGAGACGTTGGCAGGATTCCTTTCGGGGAGCGGCCTTTGTTTCTATGGACCCGCAGCTCTGACGTGCTGACGACGGCGCTGCGCGTTGCGGGCCAAGGCGGAGATACGCCTTACTCGTGACGCCTTGCGCGCCGGCCCAAGTCGTGTGGTCCCGATGCCCGCCGCTGGCATCAAGGGATGGAGAGCCTGTGTTGCCATCCGGCACACAGGACACCCTCAGTCCCGACGGAGACGAACCCAAGCGTATCAATCGCCACCGGGGAGAGCACGAAGCAAGCCGAAAAAACCATCGCGTGCGGAACGCCGGATGCTCCCGGTGTATTCGTGGTGACCATGCTCGTGTGTTTCACTTCACTTTACACACGAGGCTGCGGACGCATCGTGCGTCCGGCGTTCCGCGCGCCCTCTCATGAGGGTAGGGACGACTCTATGCTGGCGCGAACGGGAAAAATCCCGCGCGCGCAAAAGGCGCCCCCGCGCCTCAAACAACAGGGGCGATGGCGCATGCCCCCAAAAAGTGTGAAGCGGTTTTTGGATCAGGGCATGCGTGAAAAACAGCACGTGTGGACCATGGCGCGGGTTTTTTTGCGCGAATGGCGCAAGCGCCAAGCGCGCAGCGCCGCAAACAACAGGGGCGATGGCGCATGTCTCCACCCTCGTCATTCCGGGGCGTGCGAAGCACGAACCCGGAATCCATCTCACCGCATACTCAGAGTTCTTGGATGCATGGATTCCGGGTTCGCTCGCAAACGCTCGCGCCCCGGAATGACGGTGAGGATAAGTGGGCGGCCCCCGGAATGACGGTGAGGATAAGTGGGCGGCCCCCGGAATGACGAAGGAGACAGGGAGGCTCGCGGTCCAATCAACCCTTCATCACGAACGGCTTCAATCGCTCAAGAATATCCGGCGTCAGCGGTGTCGGTTTGCGCGTGCGCTCATCGACCATCACCGTGATCGATGTTGCCGATGCCACGCAGCGGCCCTCGCTGAACACCGCCTGATCGAACGTCACCGATGTGCGCCCGGTTTTCGCGACGCCGAGGCCAAGCTGCACGTCGCCCGGCCAGTGCAGCTCGGCGCGGAAATGAATGTCGAGGCGGACCAGCACCCAGCCCATGCCCGGTGGCGTCAGCCCGTAATCCGGATTGCGCACCAGCATGACGCGGCTGGTTTCAAGATAGGTCGAATACACCGCGTTGTTGACGTGCTGATTGGGATCGAGGTCGGCGTAACGGACGTTGTCGGCCAGACGATAGGGATAGTCCTCCAGCCGTGGTTCGGATTTCGGCGGGGCTTGCGGGGAAGCGGGTGCGTTCACGGACGGGTCTCCAGACGTTCCCGCCAAGTAGCTGCAAATCCTGATGCCTTACAAGGCCTTCCGGGATTACGCAGCAGCGCAAATAGGCCTTTCCCCGAGGCGCGGCGTTGGTTAGACAAGCGCCCGGAGCATGGAAGGCGGCTTGGTGTGTTCAAGCCTGCGGCTTCCGGCACATTCAAACCGGCGAAGAATTTTCCATGAGCGATGCAATCCAGGCCGATGAAAACAAGGACGGCGTGATCAAGACCGACGTGCTGATTATCGGCGCAGGCCCGTGCGGCTTGTTCGCTGTGTTCGAACTCGGTCTGCTCGACATGAAGGCGCATCTGATCGACATCCTCGACAAGATCGGCGGCCAGTGCGCCGAGCTTTATCCCGAAAAACCGATCTACGACATTCCCGCGATACCGCTCGTCACCGGGCAGGGCCTCACCGAAGCGCTGATGGAGCAGATCAAGCCGTTCGGCGCCACGTTCCACCTGAACGAGATGGTCGAGACCATCGAGAAGATCGGCGATCCGCTGTTTCGCGTAAAGACCGATGCGGGTCAGGTGTTCGAGGCCAAGGTCGTGGTGATTTCCGCGGGCGGCGGGTCGTTCCAGCCGAAGCGCCCGCCGGTGCCGGGCATCGAGGCGTACGAAGGCAAGTCGGTATTTTACGCCGTGCGCAAGATGGAGCAGTTCCGCGACAAGGAGCTTCTGATCGTCGGCGGCGGCGATAGCGCGCTGGACTGGACGCTGAATCTGCAGCCGATCGCCAAGCGCGTGACGCTGCTGCATCGCCGTGATGATTTCCGCGCTGCGCCGCATAGCGTCGACCAGATGCGCAAACTTGTTGCGGACGGCAAGATGGATATGAAACTCGGGCAGATCACGGCGCTCGAAGGCGAGAGCGGTCAGCTCACCGGTGCGGTTATCAAAGGCACCGACAATGAGAGCTTCAAGATCGATTGCAACACCATGCTGCCGTTCTTCGGCTTGACGATGAAGCTGGGTCCGGTTGCGAATTGGGGCGTGAAGATCGAGAACAATCTCGTGCCGGTCGACACCCAGGCCTTCGAGACCGACATTCCCGGCATCTTCGCGATCGGAGATATCAACACCTATCCGGGCAAGCTGAAGCTGATCCTGTCAGGCTTTCACGAAGGCGCGCTGATGGCGCAGAAGGCGCATCGCTACGTCTATCCGGACAAGCGGCTGGTGTTTCAGTACACGACCTCGTCCTCGAGTCTGCAGAAGAAGCTCGGCGTCAACTGACGCGCGCCGTTTCGATGTGTGGGGCGTTGATGGCCGCTTATTGCTGAACGGAATTGGTCAGAGGTTGGCGGGTGACGTCGCCTTCATCGCCCCCAAGTCCCAGAATATCGATGACGGCCGGCAGCGCCGCATCCGCCATCGCGGCATGGCCCTCGGCGGTTGGATGAATGGCCCCGCCATACACCGCCGACAGAATACCCCACGTCGCATCGTGAATGTCCGTCGGCTGCGCTGACGATACGCCCTGCGGATATGTCATCGCCGTGAAGTAGCTGTCGTTGGCGTCGCGGACCCATCGTGCGCGGGGCGCGTAGGCGCGAAATTCGCTGGCGCCGCGGCCGCAGGCCATTGGTGAACTCGCGCTTTCGACCAGGTCGGCGTTGAAGCTGTTGCCTTTCGCCGAGAAGCACTGGCGGTCGAATTCGGGATCGGTTGCCGCGCGCGCGCAGAAGCCGTGATTGTTGAATTCGGCAAGGTGGCTGTCGACAAACGTCATGCGGTCGCGAGCGGGCTCCTTGCAGAGAACGCCTCCGCCGCATGTCGCGATGTTGCGCAACTGAGGCAGAAACTCGCTCTGCACATAATCAGAAACCACGCTCAGCCGTTTTGGATCTGCATTGAACGACGGATGGACGTCAAAGCCGGCAGGGCCTCCCGCGCAAGGTGCGCCATTCGCAAGCGTCGGATTGGCATAGGACGTGAAAATGACTTTCGACATGTCCGCGCCGATCAGTGGCCTCAACGCTTCACGCAATTTTCCGAAACGCTGCGGCAAATCGCTCGCGAGGGCCTTTCGCGATTCATCCACCGTACCCATCACGCCGCCGCGGCGGGTCAGGGTTCGCTCGGTGCCGCCATCGACGATCACGTCGGCGACGAGGCCGGAGAAATTGATGTCGTTGGCGCCGACCGAGAGCAGGACGAGATCGAGTTGCCGGGCAGGCTGACGGCGCTTTGCGGCAGTCAGTGCTTCGCGTAATTCCGTGACCTGAGCCGTGACCGACGTTTCGCAATTGATGGCGCTGCGCGTGACGAGGCATTCGCGGCCGCGTTGCGCGCCGAGCAGCCCCTCGGTCACGGTTGCACCGGTGCAGGCCAGCGGCAGAAACGTCACAGCGATATGCGGATGTTGTACGGCGAGCGCGATCGCGGCGCGCGTCTGGTAGCTGTACAGCGAGCGATGGCAGGCCTGATTGGACCATTGCGCGCTGCGCCGCTGCCAGCCGTTCAATGCATCGGAGCCGGAATTTTCGCATGCCCGCGATCCGGTGAATCCGGCGCGGCTCGGACGAAAGTATTGTGAGGTCGGCCCGCCCAAATAGGAGCGGAAACAAAATCCTTCGTCGGCAAGTGCGACGGGCCGGTCTGGATTGCCTTCGCCGGATGCGACGGAATCACCAAGGCCGGCAATCAAAACGTCACGGACGGAGATTTCAGTGGTGGCCCGTTGAGGCGCTTCGCCGCCGCTTGAGAGATCGACCGTAACCGCCATGGCTTTGCCGAAACGGACCCGCAGGTTGACCGGCTCGCTGCAATCCGCCGACGACTGCCGCGGACCATCGCCGTCGTCGAACGCCCAGGCGCAAATCGCGCCGACGGGCACGGCGCCGGTGAGCCGCACGGTGACGGGATGATCGGCTGGCGTCAGATAGCTTTCTTTGACGCCGTCGCGCGTACACGGCTCGTTGACGTTACCGAGTTGATCGATGCAGAGCCGCGTCAGCGCATTGCGCGCCCAGCCACGACCGTCGCTCTGGATTGCAAGCGCCTGCTCGGAGGCCAGAACCGTGCGGTTGCGCAATGCCTCGGCATGAAGCGTGAAATCGCGCTCCTCACGAAACATGCGAAAGCGGTTGCGCACTTCCCACGAAATCTGGACCTGCGGGGCAACTGCGGATTGAGCAACTGCCTGAGCGTTGGCAGGAGCAGGATTAACGGCCGCAAACGCCCCCAATGCGGAGAGAGCCAGAGCGAGGCGAACAAATGGAGCAAAACGGGTCATGGGACGCTTTGAGCCCATGGTTGGGGCAGAAGTATGGGGGATATGTCGCTTCCAAGGCGTCGCTTCATCGCCCGTCAGACATGTGAGGGCGCCTTTTCGCGGGCTGCGGTACTGCGGAGCCAGGATCGATCTGCCCGCTCTTCCTGCGTTCGATCCAGGGTTGAATCACGCTCAGCCAGAGTTCGCGGGTACCCATGATCGAGATCGAGATGGCGAACGGGATCAGGAAGTAAAGGATACGGAACACCAGAAGCGATGCCAGCAGTTGCTCTTTCGGGAATTCGTCAAGGCCGACCAGCATGGCGGCGTCGAACACACCGAGGCTGCCCGGCGCATGACTGGCGAAACCAAGCAGGGTGGCGAGAATGAAAACCACCGACATCGAAACGAAATCGATCTGCGGCATTGCCGGAAGCAGCAAATACATCGCCAGCGAGCAAAAGCCGAGATCGACGACGCCAATCAGGATTTGCAGCAGCGTTAGTGGCGCCGACGGCAATACTACCTTCCAGCCATTCTGGCCGAGCTCACGCTGGCCGCGCGACAACCAGATCAGATAGATCACGATCGCGGTAAGGAAGCCTACGCCGATCAGCCGGTTCACCGAAACGGGCAGCAGATCGATTTCGGCGGCCGCCGCCGGATGCCAGATCATTCCGATGCCGAGGACGAAGGTGTTGCCGAGCCAGAAGGTGAGACCGGATATGAAGCAAATTTTGGCGACATCGATCGCGGAAAGCCCATAGTCTGAATAGATGCGGAAACGGATGGCGCCGCCGGTGAATACAGTCGCACCGATGTTGTGGCCGATCGTGTAGCTGGTGAAACTCGACAGCGCGGCGATCCGATAAGGAACGTGACGCTTCTCGATGGTCCGCAATGCGAAAAAATCGTAGAACGTCAGTGTGGCGAATGCGCCCATGACACACAAAGCCGCGAGCGCGACCTGTCCCGGTTTCATCTCCGAGAGTGCGGTGAGAACAATCGCGGCATCGACGCCCTTCAGCGTGCCGACAAGATGGACCAGTGCAAGCGTAATGATCACGAGGCTGGCAGCGATGCCAACACGCTTCCAGCCAATCTTCTCGTTGAAGAAGCGCCGACCGGCGTTCAGCAACTCACGCATAAAACCTCCCGGCAGGGACAAACAGTACTCGAGCCGATTGAGGTTGAATCGTGCAAGCGGCTAGAAATTCATTCATATCGCGAAATCCATAACGGGAAAATATGTCAATTGGCAATGCGGATCGCTCCGGACCCCACATTTGCTGAACCGGGTAGGCAGCCCTGATTTCGGGCTTCATTTAGGACCGCTGTCACAATTTTCTCACATGCCATTTGGAGCCGATGGTCCCTCTGACAGGAACATATGCCGCCGCTGCCGGTTAGCAATGTGCAACAGCAAAACAACCGGGTTTCGCACTGTGCTTGCGGTGCTCTTCGCATTGAAGGGAGTGAGCGATGGGACTGTTTACGAAAGACATCAAGACTATGGACGATCTCTTCGTGCATCAGCTTCAGGATATCTACTATGCTGAACGTCAGCTGGTGAAGACGCTTCCCAAGATGGCGGAAACAGCCACCGATCCGTTCCTCAAGCAGGGCTTTCTCACTCATCTGGAGGAAACCAAGGCGCAGGTGAAACGGCTCGAGCAGGTGTTCGAAATGCACGGTGCAGAGGTCAAGGCGGTCGCCTGTCCGGCCATTGATGGCATCATCGAGGAAGCCGATGAGTTGACTGGCGAAGTCGAAGACAAAGATGTGCTTGATGCGGCATTGATTGCGGCGGCGCAGGCAGCAGAGCATTACGAAATCACGCGTTACGGCACGTTGATCGCCTGGGCCAAGCAGCTTGGCCGCAGCGACTGCGCGAGCGTTCTGCAAAAGACGCTCGACGAGGAGAAGGCTGCCGACAACAAGCTTAATTCGCTGGCGCTATCCCGGATCAACATGCGCGCTGCGAGCTAGCCGGCAGGTTTGGATTCCGTGGGTTCGAATGGCGCCGCATCGGTTTGTTGATGCTGCGTTGTTTTATCGCGGCATCAAGCCTTGCTTAATCAAGCCTTTGCTCAATCAAGCCTTTGCTCAATCAAGCCTTGCGTAACGCGAAATGCGCTCCGCAGAATGCCATCAATCCACCAAGGCCGAGCGCCGCAAGTCCGGCGATGACACCGGCGATTGTCGGAATCGGGCTTGGTCCGGCTGCAGCCTGACCCGCGCCCGCAAGCAGCAGCACCACGATGCCAATCAGCAACTGCCGCATGCGTTGCGGGATTTGTCCCGAAATCGCACTGTCCATGAGTGTCGCAGTGACATAGCCGCCGACGAAGGCTACTGTGGCAATCAGCCACCATGCTACCGCTGCGCCTGCCGGGATCACCCCGCCGGGCCGCCACAATCCGCCGAGATCGAGGCCGAACCGCGCCCCTATCATATGAACTGCCAGCGCAAGCAGCACGCCGCAAAGCATGGCTCCGGCAAGGATCAGGCGGCGCGGAAAATAGGTCGGCTTGTTCATAGGCAGTTCACTGGCCGCCACTTCGTGGTGATGACAGCGTTTGTAGGATAGGGTGAGACGCGCGCGCAAGCGGCTCGAATCTTCCTTTGCCCGGTGGTGGTCTTGTCTGACAGTCCTGTAATGAATAGCCGTGTTCAGTACGTCTACAAGGCGTCCTTGATCGGATCGGCGTACCGGTTTGAGCTCGCCGATGACGAACTGCAGTGGCATGTCGGCCGACGGTCTGGCGTCTGGCCGCTTGCGTCCATAGCAATGGTGCGGCTGTCATATCGGCCGGTATCGATGCAGTCGCGGCGTTTTCGGGCCGATATACAGAATGACCGCGGCGAAAGACTTTCTATCCTCTCGACCACCTGGCAAACGGTGGCGTTGATGGAGCCGCAGGATAATAGCTACCGCGAATTTATTCTGACGCTGCATCGGCGTTTGAATGCAAAAGGAATCAATGCCAGCTTTGTCGCGGGCCTTTCACCCTGGATCTATCAGGCCGGACTCGGGGTCCTTGCTCTTGTCGCTATAGCCATCATCGGTATGTTCGTGCGCGCCATGTGGGCCGGCCTTTGGGCCGGTGCAGCCTTTGTGGTTGCGTTCGCTGTGCTATTCATATGGCAGATAGGCGGCTTCATGCGTCGCAATCGGCCGCGAATCTATGACGCGAATGATGTACCCGGGGACTTGATACCTTGAGGGTGCCGGCATCAGGCAGCGAAAGCCGCTGGCGTTCCAGTCTTTAGTGCCGGACCACCAGCACAGAGCAAGTCGCATAGCGCACGACATGGCCAGCGTTGGAGCCCAAAAAATAGGTCTTCATCGCCGGGCGATGCGACGTCATCACGATAAGGTCGGCGCCGATCTCGACGGCTTCCTCGAGAATCTCATGATAGATGCCGCCCTGCCTTACCACGCTTGAAATGCGTTTCGATTCGATGCCTGACTCGCGCGCAACGATCGCAAGAGCTTCCTCGGATGACTGGCGTTGCTGGGTGTCGAAGTCCGCAGGAACATACTCGGCAAGCATCACAGGTGTCATGGGTAACACGTTGAGCAAGCGCACGGCGCCGTCATAGGTTTTAGACAAGGTTGCCGCCGTATCGATCGCGGGCTTGGCGAGGTCGGTGTCGGCGAGATCGATCGGGACCAAGATTGATTTGAACATGGATGCCCTCGTTTAAATGCATCAGCAAATGACAGGCCGGCAATCAAGCCGCGAACAGTCAAAGACGCTCCGGCGCCTCCCGGAGGAGTTTTGGACTGGCAAAGCGGATCAGATTGCCGCCCCGAAATGCGATATCACCCCACGTTTTGACATTGAAACTGATAACCGCCGTACCGCTTGTCGGCAGATTGTCCTGCAGCTCGCGCAGACCATGCTTGTCGCCGCCGGCGATTAAGGCAAGCGCCAGTTCATGCAGTCCCGGATTATGAGCGATAACCATCAATCCCTTCGTCGCGGCGTCTGCATGGCCACGAATTGCCTGCAAAATGTCAGAAGGCTCCGCATGATAGAGGCTGGCTACGACGTCCATGCTCGTCTTCGGGAGCAGGGGTGCTATTTCATTCCAGGTCTCACGCGCACGCACCGCGCTCGAGACCAGTGCCTGATCGGGAACGTCATGCGCGGCAAGCCATGAACCGATTCTGCTTGCGTCGTCGTGTCCGCGTGCGTCCAAGCGGCGGTCGTGATCTTCTCCACTCGGGCTGTCCCGTTCGGTTTTGGCATGCCGGAGCAGGATCAGGCGCAGCATGTGACACTCTCATCGCGGTGACAAACCGTATGCACGATCGCAAGCGGTCCAGTAATCCTTGCAGGATTCGTGTTCATGGTGCATCCCGACAATGGTTCGCCTTCAAGTCAAGCCGGTGACAAGCAGCACTGCGATCCTTATGAACAGATCATGACAGACGCCTCGCAACAAGACGCAGCGAAGCCGCATCCGGAACAGAGCGACAAGATCGCAACCGCGATCCGTTCGCGGCTGACGTTCAACCTCGATGTCGATGTCGTTGTGGTGGGCGGCGGTCTCGCGGGTCTGACCGTCGCACGGGAGGTAGCCAGAATGGGTGCCTCAGTCGCTGTGCTTGAAGGCCGTCACATTGGCTGGAACGCCTCGGGGCATCATCTCGGTGGCGTCATGCCTGGTTTCGGGATGCCGGTTGCGGATCTGGTCGCGCGCGTCGGAATCGAGGACGCCCGCGAACTCTGGAACCTGTCGAAAGAGGGCGCCGATTACGTCCGCGCGATGTCACAGGAAAGCATGATCCCGGGCATTTCACTTCGCGAAGGCGCGCTTGAAGTGTCCAATATCGACTCTGGCGACCAGCTCGTCGGTCGCCTGCAGATTCTGAACGAGGACTTCAAGACCGAAGTGGAAGGCTGGCAAGCCGATCACGTGCGCGAAAGTCTTGGTACCAGCCGCTATTTTCACGGTGCCTTCTATCCGTCTGCGTTCCAGATCGATCCGCGCAAATATGTCTATGGTCTTGCTGATCTCGCGCGGCGCGAAGGCGTGCGGATCTTCGAGGATACGCCGGTCATCAGCATCGATCCGTCGGGTATCCGCAAACGTGTGATGACGCCGTCGGCGCGGCTGCGCGCATCGCATATCGTGCTTGCGGGCAACGTGCATCTTGGTGCTCCGCTGCGCCGGCTAACGGATACTCTCGTGCCGGTCTGGCGTCATGCCGCGATCACGTCGCCACTCGGATCAAGGCTGCTCGAATTGATGAAGTTTCGCGGCATGGTGAGCGATACCGATGGTATCGACCAGTTTCGCGTATTCGACGGCGACCGGCTGATGTGGTCGAGTCCGGAGACAACCTGGCAATCCAGCCCAGCGCGATTTACGGGCATCATCCAGCGTCGCATCGCAACCGTTTTTCCGAAGCTCGGCAAGGTCGAGATTGCCGACACATGGAGCGGTGTGTTCGGCCAGACTGTCCATGGCATGCCGCAGATAGGCGAGCTGAGGCCAGGTCTGTGGATCGCCAGCGGCTTTGGCCGGCAGGGTCTCAACACAACGGCGATGGGCGGGCTTGTGGTGGCGCGAGGCATGTTGTGGGGCGACGATCGCTGGAAGCTGTTCTCCCCTTTCGAGCTTGTCTGGGCTGGCGGCACCGCCGGCCGCGTTGTGGGACAGGCAATCCTGTCGTGGTCGCGCGCCAGCGCGACGGCCGCAGGCGCCTTGGCCCGTTATCGGGAACAGGGGCGGATCAGCGAGCGCCAGCGCGAGATCCGACTCGCCAATGCCAATCGTCAGGCGCGCGCATTGGCCGCGCAGCGGCGTCCGCCAGGTGCAGGGCCGTCGCCGAAACCTTCGCCAGCTCAACGGTCTGAGCCCACTTCTCCGAGAGGGGAAGCGGACGGCGGCCCTGCTTAAAACCTCGAATCTCGCAGGAACGTGAGTCCGTCGAATCCGTTTGAAGGTGTAACTTTTTACCGGGCTCGCCGTACCTTTGGCATCGGATGAACCGCCCGCGTGACGCCACCCGCGCCTTGCAAGGAGCCCTTTGATGATTGATCGTCGTGTTTTGTTGTCCTCTGTCGCTATTTTGGGAGGTTTGATGGCGTTCCGATGGCTGCGCACGTCCGATGCCAATGCAGCTGGTGAAGGCAAGGCCTTTGAAATCCAGAAGAGCGCCGATGAGTGGCGCAAGCAGTTGTCTCCCACGGCCTACAATGTTCTGCGCGAACACGGCACTGAGCGGCCGTTCACCAGTCCGCTCGACAAGGAAAAGCGCAAGGGCATGTTTGCGTGCGCCGGTTGCGACTTGCCGCTGTTCGCCTCGGACACGAAGTTCGATAGCGGCACAGGCTGGCCGAGCTTCTATCAGCATCTGCCGGATGCGGTCGGCACAACCGTGGATCGCAGCTTCCTGATGGTTCGCACCGAAGTGCATTGCCGCCGCTGCGGCGGCCATCTCGGGCATGTCTTCGAAGACGGTCCGAAGCCGACGGGATTGCGCTATTGCATGAACGGCGTGTCGTTGACCTTCAAACCGACGGACGCTCAGCCGTCCTGAGGTTTCAACGCCGAGGCCCGGCAACAATTTCCCTGCTAGGCAAATGCGCCCCGGTCAATCGACCGGGGCGTTTTGTTTATGTGACTGATTTCTCTCTGATTTCCTCATTGGCATGCAGCTTGCGAGGCGAATGGCCAATCGCGGCCACCATCCCAATTGCACCGGCAGGCCGCCCGGGACGAAGTTGGAGACGATGTTATGGGTATCTTCGGCGCTCTCACCACATCCGTTGCAGGCCTGCGTGCGGAATCCTACGCACTGGAAAATATCGCCGGCAACATCGCCAACTCGCAGACCACGGCATTCAAGCGCATCGACAGCAGCTTTCTCGATCTCATCCCGCAATCTGGCGCCAGCCAGCAACTTGCAGGCAGCGTCAAAGCAGAATCGCGCAGCACCAACACCATTCAGGGTTCGATCGAAGCGTCCTCGGTGGCAACTTACGTCGCGATCAACGGCGACGGGTTCTTTGTCGTGCAGAAGCCAGGTAATTTCTCCGACAACACGCCGGTGTTCACCGGCGTCGACTACTACACGCGCCGTGGCGATTTCGCGCTCGACAAGAACGGCTTCCTCGTCAACGGCGCGGGCTATTATCTTGAGGGGGTTCCGATTGACCGAACCACCGGAAATCCGGTCGGCAGCTCGGCCAATATCTTGCAGTTCCAGAACGACTTCCTGCCGTCGCAACCGACGACGCAGATTCAATACCGGGCCAACCTTGCAAGTTATCCGCTGACACAGAAGGCCGATCGCTCCATTCCCGGTACTGAACTGCTCAATCCCACGAGCTACACTCCAGGTCACAATCCTCGCGTGATTGGCACACCGGCACCGGCATTCACCGACGCAACTTCGGCGGGCACCGCGCAGAACAGCAAGCTCGGAACGCCGAACACCGGCGCGACATTGCTCAACGGCGCGGCCGCGACCGACTCGATTGGAACGAACTTTGTCGCTGGCGACACCATCACCGTAAACGGCACACCGGTGACATTCGTCGCCGCCGGCGCCGTCGGTAACCAGCTCAATGTTGGCGACGATATCAGCGCGCTGCTTGCAAAGATCGACTCCATCACCGGTGCGGCGACCGCGTCGTCGATTACGGGCGGCGCGATCAACCTGCATACTGGTACGGCCAACGATCTGACGATTACGACCAGCAATGCCGCGGCTCTTGGCGGGCTCGGATTGACGAATCCTGTCAATCAAGCGCGTAACGGCGGCGGCACTCCCGGCGCGGGCGTTGTGATCGGCGATGACGATTCAGTCTTCCAGTCGGAATCGGTCAGCGGCGGCGCCATCACGGCATTCGACGCTAACGGTGCTCCGGTTAACCTGCAGCTCCGCTGGGCCAAGGTCGACAACGCTTCGCAGGGTTCGGGGCACGCCGATACGTGGAATCTGTTCTATCAGGTCAATCCAAATGCGACAGGCACCCAAACGGCATGGGCCAACGCAGGCACCAATTTTTCGTTTGCAGCCGGCGGTCAGCTCAACCCTCCGATTGGATCGATCACGCTCAACAACCTTACTGTCGCCGGCGTAGCGCTCGGCGACGTCAATCTGTCGTTCGGCAAAGGTGGTTTGACGCAATTCGCAGATACCAATGGCAACGTGCAGGTCAACCAGCTGCAGCAGGACGGTTTCTCCGCCGGTCAGTTGCAGTCGGTTTCGGTCAGCAGTGAAGGCCGCGTTGTTGGCAGCTACTCCAACGGCCGCAATATCGACCTTGCACAGATCGCACTGGCAACCTTCAACGGACCGAACTTCCTCAAGCGCATCGATGGCGGCGCGTTCGAAGTGACCAACGAATCCGGTCAGGCCCTGTTTGGCAAAGCCGGCACGATTTCCGGCTCGTCGCTGGAAGGGTCCAACACGGACATCGCCGACGAGTTCACCAAACTGATCGTGACGCAGCAGGCCTATTCGGCGAACACCAAGGTTATCACGACTGCGAACACGATCATCCAAGACCTTCTCAACGTCCTGAGGTAACGCGCCGAATAGCGCACTTAAGCAACCGAAGATCGGCAGTCTGTTATGAGTCTCAACGCCGCCGTCGCCAATACGCTATCCGGATTGCGTGCGAACCAGCTCGGCATTTCGCTGATCTCGGCCAACGTCGCTAACGCGGACACGCCGGGCTACGTTCGCAAGTCAATCGATCAGACGGCGATCCAGGCATCGACGTTTGGTGCTAGCGTCCAGATTGTCGGTATCAACCGCGAACTCAATCAGTTCATTCAGACGCAACTGCGCACCGAAACATCGGGCGCATCTTATGCGAGCCTGCGGACCGGCTTCCTCAGTCAGCTGCAAGGCATCTACGGCGATCCGGGTTCGGCCGGCACGCTCGAAACGGGGTTCAGTTCGCTGACCTCCGCAGTGCAAGCGCTAGCGACCAGCGCCGACAGCCAGGCTGCGCGCGTCACGGTCATCAATTCCGCGCAAGCGTTTGCCCAGCAGTTGAATTCGACGACGCAAGGCATTCAGGCGCTTCGCGGCGCTGCCGAGAACGGTATTACCGACGCGGTAGCTGTCGCGAATAACGCGCTTGCGCAAATAGCCAACATCAACAATCAGCTCCGCATAAGTCCATTTGGTGGCACATCGACCGATTCGGCGACGGCGACGCTGCTCGATCAACGCGATCAGTATGTCACGCAACTTTCGCAGCTCCTCGATATCCGCGTGTTGCCATCCGACGGAAACAAGATTTCAGTATTTACCGGATCGGGTATTCAGCTTGTCGGAAATGAAGCAGTCAAACTGTCGTTCAATGGACAGGGCACCGTCAACGCCGGGTCTGTTTGGGATCCAAATCCTGCCAAAAGCACGCTCGGTACGCTGAGGATCAATTACGATAACGGCAGCAGTATCGATCTGATTTCGAGCAAGGCGATCAAGTCGGGAAAGATTGCGGCCTATATCGAATTGCGTGATGTGACGCTGGTGCAGGCGCAGGCGCAACTCGACCAGTTTGCATCGCAGCTTGCAAGCGGATTGTCTGATCGAACGACCGCGGGTGCCGCAGCGGCGGTGGGTGCACAGACCGGATTCGATATCGATGTCGCCGGACTGCAGTCAGGTAACATTGTTCGTTTCAGCTATACCGACACAATAACCGGCGCCAAGCATAATGTGTCCGTCGTGCGCGTGGATGACCCGTCGGTCCTGCCGTTGCCCAACACCACAACTGCCGATCCGAACGACGAAGTGATCGGAATCAATTTTTCCGGCGGCATCGCCGCTGTGGTGGCGCAGCTGAACGGTGCATTCGGTGGCGCGGGCGTGCAGTTCTCCAACCCTGCAGGTTCGACGCTTCGTATTCTCGACGACGGCGTTGCCGGATTCTCGGATGTCACTGCCGCATCCGCCACCGTCACACAGACCTCGCTGATCAACGGCGGGTTACAATTACCGTTCTTCACGGACAACAATCTGCCGTATACAGGCGCGATCAATGCAACAGGCGCGCAGATTACAGGACTCGCGGGACGCATCGGCGTCAATAACGCGCTGATCTCCGATCCGTCACGGCTTGTAATTTACAGCACATCGCCGCCGACAGCGACTGGCGATACGGCACGTAGCGACTTCCTATTCGCGCAGCTGACAAACTCGTCATATAGTTACGCGCCCGGCCAGACAGCCATCGGAAGCACGATTGCGCCGTTCAAGGGGACGCTGACAAGCTACATTCAGCAGTTTGTTTCCGTACAAGGCGCGGCTGCCGATTCGGCAGCGCAATTGGCGGCGGGGCAGGATGTCGTTCTGAACACATTGCAGAAAAAATTCGACGATTCATCGGGCGTAAATATCGACGAGGAATTGGCGCATTTGTTGTCGCTGCAAAATGCCTACGCGGCCAACGCGCGGGTGCTGTCCACAATCAAGGACATCTACGCGACCTTGTTACAAGCGTTGTGAGGAAGTCATGGCGATCGATGGCGTAAGCGGCCGTACTTCTTATCTCGGAAGTGGCATCATCAATCTGAGGCAACAGCTGGAGGGCCTGTCGCAGCAGTTGACGAGCGGCAAGGTCGCGACGACCTATGCAGGCCAGGGATTCAATCGCGGCCTCGGCGTCGCATTCCGGTCGCAGCTCGATGGCATCGATGCTTTCAAGAATACTGCCACGACAGTTACGACGCGTATCGAGGTTGCAAATCTTTCGTTGCAGCAACTCGCCAAGACGCAGAGTACAGTGAAGGCGGCCGCTGTCAGCGCGACCACGAATCTCGACAGCAACGGACAAACTCCGGCGCAACGGTCCGCCAGTCTGTCGCTGATCGATATCGTCGAGCAGCTTAATGTTCGCGCCGGCGATCGCTATTTGTTTTCCGGGCGCGCAACGGATACGCCGCCGGTTGCCCCGGTCGATGAACTTCTCAATGGCATCGGCGCGCAAGCGGGGCTGAAGCAACTGATCAACGAACGCAGGCAGGCAGACGTCGGCTCCGGTACGGGCCGTCTCGCGATTACGGCTCCGACGGCAACGTCGGTTTCGCTGGCGGAAGAAACGCCGGCGACCGTTTTCGGCATCAAGCTATCCGCAGTCAACTCCACGCTGACCGGCGCAACGGTCACGGGCCCGACCGGATCGCCAGCAGCCCTGTCGATTGATCTGGGTGCGACGAATCCCAACAACGGCGACAAGGTGACGTTCACCTTTGCCTTACCCGACGGCACGTTCGAGAGTATCGAATTGACAGCGTCCAATGTCACGCCACTGCCGGCAAACAGTTTTGCAATCGGAGCGACGTCGGCCACGACAGCCGCAAATCTGAATGCTGCATTGACTTCGTCGGTTACCTCGCTTGCGAATGGCGCGCTCGTTGCCGCCTCCGCTGTGAAGTCCGGCGATGAATTCTTCAATTCGACGCCGCTGCAGCGGGTCACCGGACCATCTTTTGCGACCGCTACCACGCAAACCGCGGGCACGCCGGCGAACACCGTGACATGGTATCGAGGAGAAATCGGAACGGACCCCGCGCGCGGCACGGCGATCGGCCGGGTCGATCAGTCGATTACAGTGCAATATGGCGCGCGCGCTAACGAGCAGGCGTTCCGCTCGGAGTTGCAATCGATCGCGGTTTTCGCCGCGGTGACCACGAGTCCGGTTAACCCGAACGCCAGCAACCAACTGACGGCGTTGAACCAGCGGATTGCCCAGAACCTGTCGGATCAGCCTGGCACCCAATCCATTCAAGATGTGCAGGCGGATTTTGCCGGTGCGCGTGCGGCGATCGATGCGGTTGCTCAGCGCCAGAACCAGGCCAAGTCGATCGCCCAATCCTTCCTCGCCGAGATCGAAGGCATCAACAACGACGAGATCGCCGCCAAGATACTTGCGATACAGACATCGTTGCAGGCTTCGTATCAAACGACATCGACGCTTTTCCAGCTTAGCTTGGTTAAGTTTCTCTGAATTTTAGGCGGCCGCCAAGGCATCCAGCGGCATCGGCGATGCCCGA
Organism: Hyphomicrobiales bacterium; assembly: GCA_021732625.1. Classification (GTDB taxonomy): domain Bacteria; phylum Pseudomonadota; class Alphaproteobacteria; order Rhizobiales; family Xanthobacteraceae; genus SG-bin9. The sequence continues at coordinate 6,706 of JAKFUP010000081.1, read as the reverse complement.
GTTCGGCCGGTAAAACTTCGCGAAATCATTGCGGCTGTGACGGAAAAGCGGCTTCCCACCGAATGGCAAGTCGTTGTTTTACCATCAATGGTTTGGATCGAACGCAATCAAACCGATTCACAGATTGTTATGGGGTTCGGCTCATTCTGCCGCGACCGATTGAATAGTTTCGGTGCGTAAACCTCACCAGGAAGGTAAGACCATGTCATCTATCGTTCTCTCCTCATCGGTTCGTCAGAACCTGCTGTCGCTCCAGTCGACCGCAGAATTGCTCGCGACCACGCAATCCCGCCTTTCGACCGGCAAGAAGGTCAATTCGGCGCTCGACAATCCGACCAACTTCTTCACCGCATCGGCTCTCGACAGCCGCGCCAGCGACATCAACAATCTGCTCGACGGCATCGGCAACGGCGTGCAGGTTCTGCAGGCCGCCAACACCGGCATTTCGTCGCTGCAGAAGCTGGTCGATACCGCCAAGTCCATCGCCAATCAGGCGCTGCAGACGACCGTTGGCTATTCTACCCGGGCGAACGTCACCACCAATGCGCCGACCGGCGCGGGCGCGCTGGCGGTTGCCGGTACCGCAACTGACCTGACCAACGGCGGCACCAACTCGCTGAACGGCCAGGCGCTGACCTTCAGAACCTCTACCGGCACCACCTCGCTGACCATCAGCAGCACGGCCGGTCCGAGCAACGTCAACTCGATTGACGCGATCAACACCAAGCTGACCGCTGCAGGCGTTGGCCTCACCGCGTCGTTCAACGCGGCTGGCACCATCACCTTCACATCGACCAACGACAATGCGTCCCAGGTCATTACCAACACCGCCATTGCCCCGACCGCCAGCGGCATCGTCGACATCGGCGGCGGCGCGGCCGTCACCGGTCTGACAGTCACGGCGGCGGTTGCCGACGCGGCTTCGCAGACCACCCGTGCGACCCTGGTCGGTCAGTACAACAACATCATTCAGCAGATCACCACGACCGCTCAGGATTCGTCCTTCAACGGCGTCAACCTGCTGAATGGCGACGCGCTCAAGCTGACGTTCAACGAAACCGGCAAGTCCACCCTGAACATTCAGGGCGTCACCTTCAACCCGGCCGGCCTCGGTCTGGCCACGCTGGTGTCGGGCACCGACTTCCTGGACAACAGCTCGGCGAACAGGCAGATCACGGCGCTCAGCACCGCAAGCTCCACGCTTCGCTCGCAGGCATCTTCTTTGGGTTCCAACCTGTCGATCGTGCAGATCCGTCAGGACTTCTCGAAGAGCCTGATCAACGTGCTGCAGACCGGTTCGTCCAACCTGACACTCGCCGACACCAACGAGGAAGCGGCCAACAGCCAGGCGCTGTCGACCCGCCAGTCGATCGCGGTCTCCGCGCTCGCCCTCGCCAACCAGTCGCAGCAGAGCGTGCTTCAGCTGCTCCGCTGATACGCAAAGCGATCCAGACAAAGAAAGCGGCGGGGGAAACCCCGCCGTTTTTTATTGTCCGGCGTCATGGATGCCAGCAGTCATGTATTAACACTTTCTCAATACTGAAACTTAAGCTGCCATTAAGCATACTTTAAGCGCTGCCCCCTAATATCACGGTGTGATGCTGCTCCGCGCCTGGCGCGATCGGTCAACGTGACGCGTATTTAGGGAAAAACCAAATGGCTGATATCGTTCTCTCCGCATCGGTTCGTCAGAACCTGCTGTCGCTCCAGTCGACTGCAGATCTTCTCGCGACCACGCAATCCCGCCTTTCGACCGGCAAGAAGGTCAACACGGCGCTCGACAATCCGACCAACTTCTTCACCGCATCGGCTCTCGACAGCCGCGCCAGCGACATCAACAATCTGCTCGACGGCATCGGCAACGGCGTGCAGGTTCTGCAGGCCGCCAACACCGGCATTTCGTCGCTGCAGAAGCTGGTCGATACCGCCAAGTCCATCGCCAATCAGGCGCTGCAGACGACCGTTGGCTATTCTACCCGGGCGAACGTCACCACCAATGCGCCGACCGGCGCGGGCGCGCTGGCGGTTGCCGGTACCGCAACTGACCTGACCAACGGCGGCACCAACTCGCTGAACGGCCAGGCGCTGACCTTCAGAACCTCTACCGGCACCACCTCGCTGACCATCAGCAGCACGGCCGGTCCGAGCAACGTCAACTCGATTGACGCGATCAACACCAAGCTGACCGCTGCAGGCGTTGGCCTCACCGCGTCGTTCAACGCGGCTGGCACCATCACCTTCACATCGACCAACGACAATGCGTCCCAGGTCATTACCAACACCGCCATTGCCCCGACCGCCAGCGGCATCGTCGACATCGGCGGCGGCGCGGCCGTCACCGGTCTGACAGTCACGGCGGCGGTTGCCGACGCGGCTTCGCAGACCACCCGTGCGACCCTGGTCGGTCAGTACAACAACATCATTCAGCAGATCACCACGACCGCTCAGGATTCGTCCTTCAACGGCGTCAACCTGCTGAATGGCGACGCGCTCAAGCTGACGTTCAACGAAACCGGCAAGTCCACCCTGAACATTCAGGGCGTCACCTTCAACCCGGCCGGCCTCGGTCTGGCCACGCTGGTGTCGGGCACCGACTTCCTGGACAACAGCTCGGCGAACAGGCAGATCACGGCGCTCAGCACCGCAAGCTCCACGCTTCGCTCGCAGGCATCTTCTTTGGGTTCCAACCTGTCGATCGTGCAGATCCGTCAGGACTTCTCGAAGAGCCTGATCAACGTGCTGCAGACCGGTTCGTCCAACCTGACACTCGCCGACACCAACGAGGAAGCGGCCAACAGCCAGGCGCTGTCGACCCGCCAGTCGATCGCGGTCTCCGCGCTCGCCCTCGCCAACCAGTCGCAGCAGAGCGTGCTTCAGCTGCTCCGC
>JAKFUP010000081.1:0-3720 GCA_021732625.1 Hyphomicrobiales bacterium | reverse complement strand
CCTGACACTCGCCGACACCAACGAGGAAGCGGCCAACAGCCAGGCGCTGTCGACCCGCCAGTCGATCGCGGTCTCCGCGCTCGCCCTCGCCAACCAGTCGCAGCAGAGCGTGCTTCAGCTGCTCCGCACCTAAGCCAGAACAACCGAATAGAATGGACGGCGGGGGAAACCCCGCCGTTCTTTTTTATGTGTCTGCCCCGGTTTTGCCCGCGGTTTGGGGCATTATCGGCCGTGCGATTCGGTCGATATCGACCTTGCCGGCATTGCTGTTTGTTGCGCGCACCGGCCAGCCTAGGGGATTATTTTCAATGTCACTGCGGGTTGAATTGAAGCCGTTCGAGAGGATCGTGATTGGTGAGAGTGTCATCACAAACTCAGATACCAAAACCGCATTTCTGATCGACGGCGATGCGCCGATTTTGCGGGAAAAAGATATCCTCACTGCGGAGACCGCCAACACGCCGGCAAAACGGATCTACCTCTGCGTTCAGATGATGTATCTGGAAAACGATATCCCGAAGTATCAGGAGCTGTACTTTGGGTTCGTGAAGGAGATTCTTGAGGCAGTACCGAGCTTTCGGGAGCCTATTGAAGCGGCAAGTAAGCTAATCTTAAGCGGTTCTTTATACAAAGCTTTAAAGGAACTCCGTACGCTAATCCGGCGTGAGGAGCAGCTGCTGAGGTGATGAATGTCGAATGCCGCCCAAGCCTACTCCCGCGTGTCGCAGACCACGGCTTCACCGCGCGAGATCGAGGCACAGGCTTTGTTGAAGGCGGCGAACAAGCTGCAGGCGGTCCTGAACGATTGGGACAAGGTCAGAAATGACGAGATCGCCGAGGCGGTCCTTTTCAATCGCAAGCTCTGGTCGATCTTTCTCAGCGCGGCAACCGACGACAGCAACCAGCAAGGTGTCGGCGTCCGTCAGAACGTCGCCAATATCGGCGTGTTCGTCATGACCCAAACTTACGAACTCCAGCTCAATCCCAGAGCCGAACTTCTGCCGCCCCTGATCGAGATCAATCGCAACCTCGCTGCCGGGCTTTGCGGCCGCGCTTGAGGGTTTGCAGCCGCTGGAGATTCCTATGGCGGATACTCTCAGCACCATTTCCGCGGGCTATGTGGCTGCCGGGCAAAACGTCGTCAAGCCTGGCAGGTATGTCAACGTCGATCCCGAGAAATTCGAAGGCGCCTGGAATGGCAAGTATGCGAACAACCAGAAATTCTCGATTCAGGTATCCAACGTCGATGGCTTTCGCGCCAAGGTCAAATACCAGAGCGGTGCGGTAACCAGATTTCAGGACGTGCTGATCAAGGACAATGGCTTCCGTATCGGCGATTCCAGGTTCACGCTGACGCGCAACGGCGTGGCCGAGATCAAATCAGTCCTGACGAATTCGTCGACTGGCTCACAGTCACTCGAAACCGCTTTCGCCAAGCAAAGCTAGTTAGCCGTTTTCACAAACGCAAAGACCTCCCGCCGGGCTTGACGCCCGCCGGTTTGCAATGATCGCCACACACCTCAAGCGATGAGGTTGGTCACACCTGTCTTGCGTGTCGTTAGTGCCGCCAAACGCGCATCGTCGAGAGCACGTGCATAGGCACGCGATCGCAACAGAGCCTCATCCGGAAACTGGCGGACGACGAGACTGGTGCGGCTGTCTACGACCTTGTAGACGACCTGATCCGCAGCGCGATCAATCGAGACCTGACGCGAAAGCGTATCGCCTTGAGCGTTAGAGTCGTTACGGACTTTGACCGTAGCGCCCGAAGCCGTCACGCTTTGGCTTGGCGGCAACTGCGTTCGTACGGCTTCAACCGCAGCGGGTGGCGCAGGCTTTACAAATGGCGTTGCAACCGGTGCGCCGACCGGTCTGATACTGAAGTCTGTGCTCATGTCAGCCTCCTGGCCTCTTGAGTCAAACCCCTTTCCCGTTCCCGCAGCAAGTATGACAGCGGTAATTGAAGACGGCGTTAGAAAACGCAGCCAACATCGCGTTGAGGCAACCGTTCAAGTTTTATGGATCGCGCGCGCGTCAGGGGCAGCGTCGTATTGCGATTACAGCGTGCGGCTGACCGCAAGCGGAGACGCATGGCGTTGCGGCGTGGCCGAACGCTGCCCCGCTGCTGTATAGGTTTGCGGCGCGGTACGGCGCTGGACTTCGGTGTTGACGCCGCGAATGATGCCTTCGGATACGGCGTGTGCGGTCGCAAGCACTGTGAGATTGATCTGCAACATCGCGCGGAATGTATCGTGATGGCGATGCAGCGCAGTCAGGAGCTCGGGCGCCGTGTCGTGCATATACTTCTTGCTCGCCTTCAGACGGCTGATCGCCCCGACATACCAGCGAGACAGCTCGGTCTTGTCCTTGTCGAGCGTCATGGCTTGCCGGATGTTTCCGGCACGAACCAGCTCGGTCTCGCGTTCGATCAGGCTGAGCAGCGCCGTCATGACGTCCATCAAATCCTTGGCAAGACGCTTTGCATCGGCAGGGGTAGATACTGCAACGACCGGAGCCGGTTGTTCCCCGGCCTGTGACGACGATTGATTCATCGGTTGATTCATGGGGTGCTCCTTCGGATGCTATCAGTTTGCGCGCGCGGCCTGCTGCAGGATCAAGGTGCGGAACACATCGGAGGAAATGCCGACGCCGCCGACGCTTGCGAACGATTTCGCGTATTGCTCGGTCAGCATCGAGCGCCAGACATCGGTGCCCGGCGTGCTGCCGAACGGTCCGTCGCCCTTCAGGCCGCTGGTCATCTGCGAGAACATCGAATTGAGAAAAACTGCTTCGAAGTCCTGCGCCTGCGTTTTTGCTTTCTTCTGCGCTTCGGGCGGCACCTTCGCCAGCGCTTCAGTCAGCTTGATATCCTGGCGGCCGTTGATGGCGGGAAGCTGGAAGGTCGACGGGATGCTGCTCATCACATCACCTCGATGTCGGCCTGGATCGCACCCGCAGCCTTGATCGCTTGCAGAATGCTGATCAGATCGCGCGGCCCGATACCGAGACCGTTGAGGCCATCGACGAGTTGCTGCAACGAGACGCCGTCTTTCACCAGCGCCAGCTTCTTGCCGTCTTCCTGGACGCCGACTCGCGTCCGCGGCGTGACGACGGTTTGTCCGCGCGACAGAGGTGCCGGCTGGCTGACCTGCGGGCTTTCCGAAATGCTGACGGTGAGATTGCCTTGGGCGACGGCGACGGTCGCGACCCGCACGTCACGGCCCATCACGATAATGCCGGAGCGCTCGTCGATGATGATCTTTGCCGCCAGATCAGGCTCGACCTGCAACTGCTCGATTTCGGTCAAGAGTGCAACGACGTTGCCCTTGAACTCGGGAGGGATACTGAGCTGAACGGTCGACGGATCGACCGGCTCGGCAGTCTTGGTGCCGAGGAAATCGTTGACTGCGGCTGCGATGCGTTTGGCTGTGGTGAAATCGGCGTTACGCAGCGCGAGGCGAACGTTCGGCAGGCGATTGAGCGCGAACTCGACTTCACGCTCGATGATCGCGCCGTTGGCAATGCGGCCGACGGTCGGCACGCCGCGGGTGATGCTGGCCGCGGCACCTTCGGCCGAAAAGCCGCCGATCGCGAGCGAGCCCTGTGCCACGGCGTAGACGTTGCCGTCGGCACCGAGCAGGGGGGTGACCAAGAGGGTGCCACCTTGCAAATTCTTCGAGTCGCCCATCGCGGAGACGGTGACGTCCATCCGCGTGCCTT
>JAKFUP010000089.1 GCA_021732625.1 Hyphomicrobiales bacterium | reverse complement strand
TCTGGGTGCGGCGTTTCGCGTTGCGCATCTGATTTCCGCTGCGCGGGGAGGCGTGTTGCCTTCAACTCACTTCAGCAGCCGCGGCCGCAAGATTATTCTGAGGTTTGATCCGAAGGTGTCCGATCTCACCGCCGATCGTATCACCAACCGCTTCAAGCAATTGGCGCGGCTGGTCGGGCGGTCGGGAAGCTTGGTGAAGTGACCGTCTCCCGCCCTTCGAGTCCCGCGCGATGCTCGGGCACTTTTAGGGTGACTGCATCATGCTCAGGTGCGAGCCGCGCTTGAGAGGCGAGCCTCGAAGGATGATGCACGAGAGTAAGCGGCTGAAACTTCGGGCTGTCTCTGCCGCAACCTGCTTGCCTGACTGCAACGAGAGCGGTATTTTACCTTGAAGCTCATATCTGCGATCTTGCGAACCGTTCGGCATTGAATTGGATTATACTTGGCGCGGCCCCGAGATGTCCCGCAGTTGAAATCGCAACCTCACTCAGTACGATCACCGCGTCAGCTCCTGGAAGAAGCGGAGCTGCTGCGCCAGCAGGGCAAGCTCGATCGTGCCGAGTCCGCTTGCTATTCGCTGGTACGTCGCCATCCCGGCTACGTGGCGGCTTTGCATACGCTGGGTCTGGTCTATCTCGACAAAGGCAACTTCGAACGTGCGCTGGATTGCCTGGTCCGCGCCTCGATGCGCGATCCAACCAACTGGATGACGCTCACTGCGCTGAGCCTGGCTTATCTTCGGCTGGGCGCGAGCGAGATGGCCTCTCAAACCCTGCACAAGGCGTTGGAGATCAGGCCGCAGGATGCCAGCATTTTTTCATCTCTCGGCGAGATATACCGGGAAGAGCGCGAGTATGAACTTGCGGAAAATGCTTATCGTCAGGCTCTGACCTTCGAACCAACCATGGAGACGCCGGTCGCCGGGCTGGCGTTATGTCTGTCGAACCTTGGTCGCACCGCGGAAGCCGCCAAGGTTCTTGGCGAGGCGTATGGCAGAGGCGTTCGCTCGCTCAGACTGTTGCACGTCATGACCACGTTGCCGCGAGGCGCTATTCCGGTTGATATCCTGAAAGCCCTGGATCCATTTGCTATTGATCTGAATGCCTCCAGCGCGGCTTTGAAGAATACATTTTTGTTCGTGAAGGCAGCGGCATTTGACGCGGCCGAAAACCACAAGGAGGCGTGGGACACACTTGTCGCGGCCAACCGGCCGCTGGCGAAAGAACATTACGCGCAGCTGAAGGCCGACATAGCCGCCCGCGGGAAGTCGCTTGCCAGGCTTCGCGCGGTTGCCGGAGCGGCTAGACCTTTGGTCAGCGGCGATCGGCCAGTTTCCCTTTTTATCCTCGGTCCGTCGCGGTCCGGCAAAACCACGTTGGAGCGGTTGGTCGGCTCATTGGATCAGGTGAAGATCGGGTGCGAAGCGCCTGTCGTCGAAAAGGCCGTAAACCGGAGCTTCCAGACCGCGGCTCTTCCGACAGGCAGCCACCTGGACGATCTTCCGGAGGAGTTGTTGTCGCTGTTTCGTCAGACCTACCTCGAAGACGTGGCGCGACGCGCGGGCTCGGCGCGAGTCTTTACCAATACCCGGCCGGGCCACATCCATTATGCGGCGCGTCTCGCCAGCGTGATTCCAAATGCCCGCTTTCTGCTCGTGAAACGCGACGCGGACGACGTTGCCTGGCGAATTTATCTGACCAAGTACCTGTCCGGTAATCCTTACGCGTATGACCTCGATACGATCATCGATTATCTGAACTGGTATAATGAGATGATCGATTTGACCGCCAAGAAGCTGCCGGAGATCACGCGCATCGTCCGCTATGAAGCCATCGTGGACGATCCCGCGGCAAGCCTGCACGACGTGGCAGAGCTTTGCGGTCTCGATTTCAATCGTGAGCCCTTGCCGCCGATACCCAACGATCGCGGATGCGCGACGCCATACCGCGCCGTGCTGAACCCGCATGGATAGGCACGATGTGTTGCACGCGCGCCACAGGTCCACAGTTTGCGAAAACGCAGAGCGGCGAATCGCTTTAATCAGGTCCCTTTGATCGGTTAAGGTATTTTTTCGGATCTGCGACAAAAGGGTCCGCCAGGGGGACGTCCGTGAATCGCTTCAAGCTCGCCACGCTCGCTGGCACATCGATATGTCTCGGAATGTCGCAAGCCGCATTGGCAGCTCCCGCCGATCCATGGGTTGGCTGGTACGCTGGCGGCAATATCGGCTACAGCTGGGGCAAGGCCGAAACGGCGACTTCAGTATCACCTTCGGGAAATGCCGCACCAAATTTTGGGACGTTCGATTTTCCAGGCGGAAACAGCAACACGTCATCGAAAGTCAACGGCGTGATTGGCGGTATCCAGGCCGGTTACGTCGGGCGAATAGCGCCGAATTGGCTTGGTGGCGTCGAAGCGGACATTCAGTGGTCCGGCCAGAAGGGCTCCGCGCGTGGCGGTTTTGGCGGCACGACGACCCAATGCACGACGAGCGATTGCAGCTTTTCAAGCCTGCAGGATGTCACCACCAAGCTCAATTGGTTTGGTACATTCCGCGCCCGCGCGGGCGCGGAATGGAACAATGTCTGGTTTTACGGCACCGCGGGATTTGCCTATGGCAGGGTGTCCGTTTCAGGCAACCACACGTTATTGCTTTTCGACAATAGCGGTGCTCCCGATCTCGTCGGGGCGTTTTCGACGCCATTCAGCTATTCCCAGGTCAAGGGCGGCTGGACAGCGGGTGCCGGCATCGAAGGCATTGTCGGATCGGGGCCGTGGCGATGGAAAATCGAATACCTGCACATCGATCTTGGAACGATCAATGGAGGCATTTTCGGCTCTGGTCCATTTATCCAGGCCAATACCACAAGGTTCACGGACGAAATTATCCGCGTGGGCTTCAACTACAAATTCGATGAAAGCGGCTCCGCAAACAACGCGATGAATGCGTTCGCGGCTGACCTGCCGCTGAAAGCGTTGAAAGCGCGGCCGCCCGCCTACTTGGGCTGGACCGGATGGTATGCCGGCGTCAACGCAGGATACATCGATACAGTCGGCAGAACGAACACTGACGCGGCGATTCTGACAACGGGCACTGCGCCGCAAAATGCTGCCAACATTGCGAGCACCGCGACGAACCAGTTCAACAAGGGCTCGAGCGGTTTTCTTGGCGGCGTGCAAGGCGGTTACAATTATCAGTTTTCGCCATCGTTCGTCGCGGGCGTTGAAGCCGACATTCAGGGCTCCACCTTGCGCCGCGGCTTGAGCGCGACCAACACGGCGGTCTCAGGTAACGGACCGTCGTGGTTCGCCACGACAACGGTTTCCAGCCGTCTGGATTATTTCGGGACATTGCGCGGCCGCGTCGGCGTCACGCCGACGCCCAATCTGCTCTTGTATTCGACCGGTGGCCTGGCTTACGGCGGGATTAATTCCAACACTCAGATCGCATTTAACAATACCGGCGGTGCGGTGCCCGGCGGTACGTCTGGCGCCTTTTCGGGCGTCCGTGTTGGCTGGACCGCAGGCGGCGGTCTCGAATGGATGTTTTCCCCGAAATGGACCGCCAAGCTCGAGTATCTTTATTATGATCTGGGCGCGGCGAGCTATGCGACCGGCGGCTACGCAGCTGACGTTGGTCCGACCGGGTTCCCGGGTTTCGGAATCGCATCCGTTGCGACGCGCACCACGACACGCTTCGAAGGAAGCATTGCGAGAGTGGGGCTGAATTACCAGTTCGGCGGCGGACCGTTGGCCCTGAGGCCGTGATCTGCGGCGTCGGCACTCGTAACGCGGGTTCTCGATCGGGATCGCAAGGACTGCGAAATTCCTGATCAGCGCCGGCAAGGCGACAACGACCGCAACAAGCGCGCTGAAAGCTCTGCAGCTGGACCGTCCTGATCCTCGCCATCGTGGAAAGCGAGGGCAACTGGTCTAGCCAGAGCGCTCGACCCGCACCACGCGGCCCTTTTCGATCGCAAGCGACAGCTGTCCCTGCTTCAGCGCCAGCGCCGAGTCGCCGAACAATTCTCGCCGCCAGCCGCGCATCGCTGCAACGTCGGCTTCGTCGCTGATCGCGATCTGTTCGAGATCATCGACGGTCGCGATCACCTTGGAGGCGACGCCGTGACGCTCGGAGGTCATGCGCAGCAGCACCTTCAAAAGTTCGACGGTGGCTGAGCCATTGGAGGAGCCGCGCGGCTTCTCGAGCTTCGGCAGAGTTTGAGGGTCACGCGCAAGGCCGCGCTGCACGGCGGCAACGATTTCCTGACCCCATTTCGAGCGATCGAATCCTTTCGGCAACGAACGGAGGTTGGCGAGCTTCTCCGGCGTCGAAGGCGCATGCGTTGCGATATCGCCGATGGCATCGTCCTTCAGGATACGGCTGCGCGGCACGTCGCGGCTCTGGGCTTCGCTCTCGCGCCATGCTGCGACCTCCATCAAGATCGCAAGCTCTTTCGGTTTGCGGACGCGGGTCTTCAATCGCTCCCAGGCCCGCTCCGGGTGGAAGTCGTAGGTCTTCGGCGAGGTGAGGATTTCCATTTCCTCGCTGACCCAGTCGTTTCGGCCCCGCTTTTTCAGATCGGCATCGAGCGCTGCGAACACGTCGCGCAGATAAGTCACGTCGGCCAAAGCATAAGTGGCCTGATCGTCGGTCAGCGGCCGGCGCGACCAGTCGGTAAAGCGATGCGTCTTGTCCGGGCGATGACCGGTGATGCGTTCGACCAATGCGTCGTAGGCGATGCTGTCGCCGTAGCCGAGCACCATGGCGGCGACCTGCGTGTCGAATACCGGATGTGGAACGATATTGGCGCGATGCCAGATGATCTCGATATCCTGCCGCGCTGCATGAAATACCTTCAGCACGCTCTCGTTCGCCATCAGGTCGAAAAACGGCTTGAGGTCGATGCCCTCGGCCAGGGCGTCGATGACCACGGCATCCTCGGGGCTCGCAAGCTGAATCACGCAGAGCAACGGATAATAGGTGGTCTCGCGCAGGAACTCAGTGTCGACCGTGACCACACTGTGTATGGCGAGGCGGTCGCAGACGTTGGCGAGTTGCGAGGTTGTCGTAATCAGATCCATGGCTTGCTGCTTAACCGGTCCCGGCGGCATTGTCGCGGTGCTTTCGATAGAGAGCGGTGAGTTTTTCAAAAGCTTTTCGCGACTGCGGAATCGTGGTTCAACCTCTCCGTAGACTGACCAGCTTATCAGGTGCGGATTTTAGCCGATGATCGAAGCCCTCGACCATGCCGTCATTCTTGTCCGCGATCTCGATGTGGCTATTGCCGATTACGAAGCCCTGCTGGCGAGACAGGTCGCGTGGCGTACATCAGGCGATGGCGCAGCGGCCGCATTGCTGACGCTCGACAATACCTCGATCGAGCTGATGGCGGCGACCGGCGCGGGCGAAACCGGCGATCGTGTCCGCGCAGCGCTCGACGAACGGGGTGAGGGGCTAGCAAGCCTCGCGTTCCGCGTCAGCGATGTCGCGCGGATGCATCGGCGGCTGTCCCGGCTTGGGCTTGATCCCGAACCGGTGACCGAAGCCGGCAGCCGCGATGATATCAATGGTGCGGCGTTGAACTGGACGCGCACTCGCGCTGCAACATCAGCAACACACGGCATCCGGCATTTCTTCATGCAGATGGCGGATCAGAGGCCGCGATCGCCGGTTCTCAGCCCATCCGGGATTACGGGTCTCGATCATGTCGTGATCGGCACGCCGTCACCGGACCGCGCGGCGGCGCTCTACGGCGCACGGCTCGGGCTCGACATGGCGCTCGACCGCACCAATCCCGATTGGGGCGTGCGGCTGATGTTTTTCCGCTGCGGCGACATGATCCTGGAGATTGCCCATAGCCTGAAAGCGGGTGTGGGCGACGGCCCGGACAGTTTTCGTGGCTTGAGCTGGCGCGCGACTGACGCGCAGGCCACCCAGCAGCGTCTGTCGGCGGCGGGCTTCGATGTGTCCGAGGCAAAAGCCGGGCGCAAACCTGGGACCAAGGTCTTCACCGTCAGGAACCGGACTGGCGGTGTGCCAACCATCATGATCCAGCCGACGCCGCCGCGGGCCTGAGACGGGGCTTGGAACAGCCCGGAAACCTTTCTTGTGGCTTGAAAATCGCCAGTTCCGTTGGTTGCTCGCCGTTTCCGGCTCGGCTAAACCGTGCCCTCCGCGCGGTCGGTTTTGCCGCCCGATTCTCGCGATTTTCAGGATTTCCATGCATCGTTACCGGTCCCATACGTGCGGCGCGCTCCGCGACAGCCATATCGGCGAAACGGTTCGGCTTTCCGGCTGGTGCCACCGCATCCGCGACCACGGGGGCGTGCTGTTCATCGACCTGCGCGACCACTATGGCCTGACCCAGTGCGTGGCCGATCCGGATTCGCCGGCGTTCAAGACTGTCGAAACACTGCGCTCGGAATGGGTGGTGCGGATCGACGGCAAGGTGCGCAAGCGGCCTGAAGGCACCGACAATCCCGATCTGCCGACCGGTGCCGTCGAAGTCTACGTCACCGACGTCGAGGTGCTGGGCGCGGCCGACGAACTGCCGATGCCGGTGTTCGGCGATCAAGAATATCCGGAAGAGATCCGCCTCAAGTACCGCTTCCTCGATCTGCGCCGCGAACGCCTGCACAAGAACATCATGACGCGCGGCGCGATTGTCGATTCGATGCGACGGCGCATGAAGGGGCAGGGTTTCTTCGAATTCCAGACGCCGATCCTGACCGCATCGTCGCCGGAAGGCGCGCGCGATTTCCTGGTGCCGAGCCGGATTCATCCAGGCAAGTTCTATGCGCTGCCGCAGGCGCCGCAGCAGTACAAGCAACTGCTGATGATGTCGGGCTTCGATCGCTATTTTCAGATCGCGCCGTGCTTTCGCGATGAAGACCCGCGCGCCGATCGTCTGCCCGGCGAGTTCTATCAACTCGACATCGAGATGAGCTTCGTGACGCAGGACGACGTGTTCGCGGCGATGGAGCCGGTCATCACCGGCGTGTTCGAGGATTTTGCCGAAGGCAAACCGGTCACGAAAAACTGGCCGCGCATTCCGTTTGCCGAGGCGCTGCGCAAATACGGCTCCGACAAGCCGGACCTGCGCAATCCGATCGTCATGCAGGACGTCTCGGAGCCGTTCCGCGGTTCAGGCTTCAAGATTTTTGCGCGCATGCTCGAAGAGCCGAAGAACGAAGTCTGGGTGATCCCGGCCCCGGGCGGCGGCAACCGTGCGTTCTGCGACCGCATGAACTCGTGGGCGCAAGGCGAAGGCCAGCCGGGGCTTGGCTACATCTTCTGGCGTGAAGGCGAGGAAGGTGGTGCAGGACCGCTGGCCAAGAACATCGGGCCGGAGCGCACCAAGCAGATCGCTGATCAATTGAAACTTGGTGTCGGCGACGCGGCGTTCTTCGTTGCGGGCGATCCGCAAAAGTTCTGGAAATTCGCAGGGCTTGCACGCACGCGCGTCGGTGAAGATCTCAACTTGATTGACAAGGACCGTTTCGAGCTGGCCTGGATCGTCGACTTCCCGATGTACGAATACAGCGAGGAAGAAAAGAAGGTCGACTTCTCGCACAACCCGTTCTCGATGCCGCAGGGCGAACTCGAAGCGCTTGAAACGCAGGACCCGCTGACCATCAAGGCGTTTCAGTACGACATCGCCTGTAACGGCTATGAGATTGCGTCGGGCGGTATCCGCAACCATCGTCCCAAGACGATGGTGAAAGCGTTCGAAATCGCAGGCTACAGCGAGAATGACGTGGTCGAGCGCTTCGGCGGCCTTTACCGCGCCTTCCAGTATGGCGCGCCGCCGCATGGCGGCATGGCGGCCGGCGTCGATCGTATCGTGATGCTTTTGTGCGGGACGACCAATCTACGCGAAATCTCGCTATTCCCGATGAACCAGCGCGCTGAGGATCTTTTGATGGGCGCGCCCTCAGAAGTGACGCCCAAACAGTTGCGAGAACTTCATATCCGGCTCAATCTGCCGCAGAACTGATCGCGTAAACATTCAACCGAAGCCCAGATTTCTGGATCAAGACTTCGGGATTGAGAAAGCATAGCGGGGGAAATCGGATGGCGTCTTCGTATTCTGACGATCTTCGCGCCGCAGCGCTGGCGTTTCACGAATTTCCGAAACCCGGAAAGCTTGAGATTCAGGCGACCAAGCCGCTCGCCAACCAGCGCGATCTGGCGCTGGCCTATTCGCCCGGTGTCGCGGCTGCGTGCGAAGCCATCGCGGCCGATCCGTCGCGCGCCGCAGCGCTGACCATTCGCGCCAATCTGGTTGCGGTGGTGACCAACGGCACCGCCGTGCTTGGGCTCGGCAACATCGGGCCGCTGGCGTCGAAGCCGGTGATGGAAGGCAAGGCGGTTCTGTTCAAGAAATTCGCCGGCATCGATGTATTCGATATCGAGATCGATGCGCCGACTGTCGATCAGGTGGTCAACACCGTTGCGGCGCTGGAGCCGACCTTCGGCGGAATCAACCTTGAGGACATTCGCGCGCCCGAGTGCTTCGAGATCGAGGCGCAGCTCAAGGAACGCATGAAGATCCCGGTCTTCCACGACGATCAGCATGGGACTGCGATCATCGTCGGCGCGGCCGTGCGCAACGCCATGGAATTGACCGGCAAGGATCTCGCCAAGATCAAGATCGTGACGTCAGGCGCCGGGGCCGCCGCACTCGCTTGCCTCAACCTGCTGGTCTCGATGGGCGTGCAGCGCAAGAATATCTGGGTCTGCGATATCGACGGCCTCGTTCACGAGGGCCGCAACGAGAACATGGACCGCTGGAAATCGGTCTATGCGCAAAAGACCGACAAGCGCAAACTTGCAGACGTCATCGGTGGCGCGGATATTTTCCTCGGCCTGTCGGCGCCGAATGTGCTGACGCAGGACATGGTCAAGCAGATGGCCGACAAGCCGCTGGTCATGGCGCTGGCCAATCCGACGCCTGAGATCATGCCGGACGACGTGCGCGCGGCGCGCCCCGACGCGATGATCTGCACCGGGCGTTCGGACTTTCCGAATCAGGTCAATAACGTGCTCTGTTTCCCCTTTATTTTTCGCGGCGCGCTCGATGTCGGTGCGACCGAAATCAACGAAGAGATGAAGCGCGCTGCTGTCGATGCGATCGCGGCGCTGGCGCGCGAGACGCCGTCGGAGGTGGTGGCGCGGGGGTTTGAGAGTGGCGAAATCCAAGGCTTCGGGCCGGGATCACTGATCCCCAGTCCGTTTGATCCGCGGTTGATCCTCCGGATCGCGCCGGCCGTCGCCAAGGCGGCGATGAAGTCCGGTGTCGCGATGCGTGAGATCACCGACTTCGAGGAATATGTAGCCGCGCTGGAGCGCTTCGCTTTCCGTTCGGGCTTGGTCATGAAGCCGATCTTCGCCAAGGCCAAAATGCAGCCGGTGCGGGTGATCTATGCCGAAGGCGAGGACGAGCGCGTGCTGCGCGCGGTGCAGGTCGTGCTGGAAGAAAAACTGGCGCGGCCGATTCTGGTCGGACGTCCGTCGGTGGTCGAGGCCCGCATCGAGCGGTTTGGTCTTGCGATCCGCGCCGGACAGGATTTCGACCTCGTCAATCCCGAGGACGATCCGCGTTATCGCTCCTATGTGCAGTCCTATATCGAAGCCGCTGGCCGGCATGGCGCGACGCCTGATGTCGCGCGCACGACCATCCGTACCAATGCGACTGTCATCGCAGCGCTTGCGGTGGTGCGCGGTGAGGCGGACGCGATGCTGTGCGGCGTCGAAGGCAGCTATATGCGGCACCTCCGGCACATCCGCGAGATCATCGGCTTTCAGCCGGGGGTCAGCGACTTCGCTGCTTTGTCGCTGATGATTTCATCGAAGGGGGCGTTTTTCATCGCCGACACCCAGGTCCGCCCGAATCCGTCGGCCGAAGAACTGTGCGAGATAGCGTCTCAGGCCGCGGTTCATGTTCAGCGCTTCAACATCAAGCCCAAGATCGCGTTCGTGTCGCATTCGGATTTCGGCAGCTACGACACCGAGTCGTCGCGCAAGGTGCGCCGCGCGACCAAACTGTTCATCGAGCGTCATCCCGACATCGAGGCCGATGGCGAGATGCAGGGTGACACCGCGTTGTCGGAAGCCGCGCGCGAACTGATCTTGCCGCATTCGCGGTTGAATGGCGTCGCCAATGTGCTGATCCTGCCGAATCTCGATGCGGCGAATGCGGCGTATCAGATGATCAAGGTGCTCGGCGATGCGCTGCCGGTCGGCCCGATCTTGATCGGCCCGGCACGCCCCGCCCACATAATGACGCCATCTGTGACGGCACGAGGCATTCTCAACATGACGGCAGTTGCCGCCGTCGAAGCGCAGGAGCGGGCTGGACGACAGCAGCCAAGCCTTTTCGGCTGATCCAGACCTTGCCCTGTATCTATTTGAGTTTCGTATCGTTTTTGGTCATAGTTGCGCCCGCAACCGCCAGTCATAATCTAGAAAATTTGGGGTGAGGCCTGCCATGTTGACGATCGGACGCATTCTGTTCGCCGTTTTGTTTATCGCCTCTGGCGCCACCAAGCTGCTCGATATCCCGGCCACCGCGCAGGCCATCACCGCGAAAGTGGCGATGCCCTCGGTGTTGACCACCTATACCTCACAGCTCGAGGCCGCTGCCGAAATGCCGATAGCCCAGATTCTGGCGATCGCTGCGGGAGGTGTCGAACTGGTGTGCGGCCTGCTGATCGCGTTGAACTTGGGCGCGCGATTCTTTGCAATTATTCTGGTGCTGTTCGTCAGCGTCGCGACGTTCTATTTCCACAATTTCTGGGACTTGGCTGGAGATGAGCGCACCAACAACATGATCCATGCGCTCAAGAACCTGTCGTTGATCGGCGCGCTTTTGATGATCGCGGGACAGGGGCGGCGGCAGAAGGAAGCCGAAGGCGGTTATTCGGACGTCTGATCGCCCGGGTGCATCATGATTTGCGCCGCCACGGTGTAACCGTTACCTGGTTGGCGCCGTCGAGGATGCGGGACCCATCAGCACTCAATCCCCAGTCCGTGAGAATAGCTTGCGGCGAGCGCTCGGGGACACCCGGGAATACGCCCTGGCCCTCGGGCATTTGAAGACGATGCGCCTGCGATAGCCAAAACACATCGTAGCGCGATGCGAACATCGCAAACACATCGGGGCCACCGATGACGGCGATCGTGCCGGATGCGACACCGGCCATCGCGCAGGCATCGTCGAACGACGCTCCGGACGGATTCCAGAGAATGGCCTTCGGATCGTTCGCGTCGCGCGCCAGCGCTGATGTCGCGCGGGTTAGAACGATGCGGTTGCGCCGCGCGGAGTTCGGCTGGTCCTCGAACGAATTGCGGCCGTGAAGCACAAGCTCGACGCGGTCGAGACCTTCGGAAAAGAAAACCTTATCGGCATCGAACTTCAGCGTGCCGGGCATGACGTTTGCGGCGTCGGCCAGCATGCCGTTAGCTGAAACGATGACAAAGCCTTCAAAACGCAACCGAGCCACGCGCGATCAATATCCTATCGCCGCGAATACGGCGTGTCTCATACTGGCAGTGGCATCATTGATCGACAAGCGGATGGCGCGTGAGAAGGGGCTTATGTGTCGCTGAGCAATCGCGCGATTGCGGTCACGACTCGCGTATCGGTTGGCTCGACCGAGTGCGAAAACGCCTCGGCGATGTAGCCGTCGCGGCCGATCAGGTATTTGTGGAAATTCCAGCGCGGCATATCCGCGGGCCGTGCTGCCGCGGCCCATTTGTAGAACGGATGCGCATCGGGACCTTTGACCACCGCCTTGGCGGCGATCGGAAATGTGACGTGATAATCGTCCTCGGCGGTCTGGGCGATCTCGGTTGCGCCGCCGGGCTCTTGTCCGCCGAAATCATTCGACGGAACGCCAACGATCATCAATCCGCGTTTGCCGAACTGGGTCCAGAGCTGTTGAAGGCCGGTGTACTGCGGTGTGAAACCGCACTGCGATGCAGTGTTGACGATCAGAATCGGTTTGCCGGCGAAGTCAGACAGTCTGATGTCGCCGGACTTCAGCGCCACGAATGAAAACCCGTAAGCCGTCAACCGGCTCATACTGGACTGAGCGGATGCTGTGATCGGGCGTGCAGCGACGATGGCCGCAGCTGACGCGATGAAATGCCTGCGGTTGATCATAGGCCGGTTCCGCTTTCTCGATCGGATCGAGTGTCTGGCGGTTTGCTGGCTGATGCAAGCCGCTTGATGCGCGCGTTACCTTCGATACGACAGTGCGTCAGCGCAGCGGCACGATGAATTCGGTGCCGCGCCCGGTTTCGCCGCCTGCGTTGAAGCTCTGGTCCGAGACGACAATCGAACCGCCTGCGGACAGATTGTAGGCAATCCGCTGCAATGCGTCCTCAGGGATCGAGATGCGGTCGAGCGCTTCGGACGCCGTCACGGGTGGGTGACCGAACGTGGTGTCAAATTTGTCGCGCGTCCGCGTCTTGCCCTTCGGCGTCTTGTAAGGCTCGCGTGAGACGATCGTCTTCGTGATGCCGGGCAGGGTCACTGCCGTCCATTCAAATGCCGTGTTGTCTTCGGTGGCCTTGCTTACGGTGAAGACATGGGTGCCGATCGGGGTGTCGGTCGCGAAGGAGACCGGCACCTCGAACACCGGATCGAAGTTCTGCCGCATATAGAGTTTGCCGTCCTTGCGGCTGATCAGGACGGACACCTGTCCCGAACGCTTCGGCAACTGCATCCACACAGGCGGTTGTTTCGGCTCAACGGATGCTTCCTCTGCGGGCGCGCGGCTATCGTCTTTCACAGGCTCTGGAGACACATCGGCTTTTTCAACCGAAGCAGTCTTTTCATCTGCCTGTGTGTTTGCCTTTTCCTCCGTCGCTGCTTTTTCAACCTTTGTATCAGCAGGCTGATCTATCGACGGCTTGTCAGCCTCGGCGCTCTTTTCGGCCGTGTCAGCGGCGAGCTTCTGGTCGGCCGCTGCCTGTTCGATCTGGCTGGCAGTCTCGGCAGGCTTTTCGGCGATTGGAGGTGCTGCTTCAGAACGATCGGCCGGCGCGGTCGCGCTATCGGAAGACGTTTTCTCGTCAGCCTTGATTTCGCCAGCCTTAATTTCGGATGGTTTTGCTTCGACAGGTGCCGCGTCAATCGCCTTGGTGTCGGCAACCTTCGTCTCAGGCGGGGCAGTCTTTGCTACAGCGTCGGTCGGCGCGGCGTTTCGCAGCGTTGCCTCGATTGTGAAAGGCGATGCTTTCGAGGCATCCGACTTGATGCCCGCCGACAGCGTGCCGCTTGCATCGGCGGTGCGAACATTCGAGATCCTGTCCGATGCTGGCAGTGACGCAACCGCCGATGGCAATTGCGCAACGAGATTTTTGTGCGACACGTTAGCGACGGACATTTCGCCCGGCGTGATGATCACGCGCGCGCCGCGTTTGGTCCAGTTCCATAAACGTGCGGCAAACTGCGCCGGAAGGCGAACGCAGCCATGCGATGCCGGGTAGCCCGGCAGTTCACCGGCATGGAGTGCCACGCCGGACCAGGTGATCCGCTGCATGAACGGCATCGGCGCATCGCTATAAAGATTTGAGCGGTGCCACTTGCTCTTCTCGATGATGCTGAACACGCCCATTGGTGTGGGATGTGTCTTGGTGCCCGACGAGATCGGTGATTCCGCGAACAGTCCGCGCTCGTCATAAATCTTTAGCCTCTGCTTCTCGATCGAGATCGTTATCAGCAGCGGTCCTTGTGGCTTCTGATCGTTCTTTGGCGCCTCGACCAGTTTTGGGTAGCTCGACACCCTGCGGCGAACGGGACGCTCAATCCGACCGTCAAGCTGCTCCGAGGTCCGGCCCGGATATACCCCCGGCCAATTCGATCCTGAAAAGAACTGCGCATCGGCTCTGGATGGCATCAGGCCAAAAGCCGCCAAGGCAATCGCGAAAACACCTGCCGGAACGGTTCTGGCAAGCGATGAAATCCGGTTCGTTGAAATTCCTGACACGATCAATTCCCAGCCCGTAAAACAGCCTAAAATGTTCAATCGGCAATATAGACGACTCTTCAGACTATTAGTCTCTCAGACGCGCCCCGGGTTCGCTAGTGCAGCACGGATATTTTGGCTAACTGATGCGTAAAAGTGACTCAAGAATCCTCCAAACGGATTAATGGCCGGGCCGGCGGCAACTTCCGCGCGGAAAAATCCGCACCATATAAGGGAGGCGGCAAGGGAGACCCGGAATGTCTGGAATACGACGTATAGCTGACGCCCTGAAACCCCGACTGGTCGGTGCCGGGATGGCCGTGATTGTAGCTGCGCTAGGGGGTGTCCATTCTGCTCAGGCTGCCGACGAGCCGGATCTGATCTTCCGCCGCTCGACGGTTTTCAAGTTCCTCAGCCCCAACGACAAGCTCGCAACCTATGCGGTGGACGACCCTGAGATCGAAGGTGTCGCCTGCCATTTCACGGTTCCAGAAAAAGGCGGCTTTAAAGGGTGGCTCGGTCTTGCCGAGGAGGTTTCGGACGTGTCGCTGGCCTGCCGTCAGGTCGGGCCGATCAAGTTCAAGACCAAATTCGAGCAAGGCGACGACATGTTCCGCCAGCGCCGCTCGTTGTTCTTCAAGAAGCTGCAGATCGTGCGAGGCTGCGACACCAAGCGCAATGTCCTCGTCTATATGGTTTATTCTGATCGGCTGATCGACGGTTCGCCGAAGAATTCCACCTCGTCGGTGCCGATCATGCCGTGGGGAGCGGAAGGGGCGATCGAGAAGTGTGCCGATTTCGTAACCAACTAACTCGGTTCACGTTTTTCTTCCAGCCTTTCGGCGATCATTCAATGTTGCGGATACTATCTCGCTGGTTCTAGCTATTGATTCCATGATCTAGCGAGATTTTGATCTAGCGAGATTTTTCTCGTTTGCGCACGTTGTCCTGCTTCAATGCAGGAGACATTCGTCGCGCCGAACCGTGAGGTTCGTAAGTTCCGGTCAGGTGTAGCAGCGTCTGCTGCGCGCACTGATTAGGCCGCAGGTACTGCGGTTCCTGCGTTTTCACATCTGTGTATGGCTTGAATCACACGGCTCGCGTGACTGTTTCGAGCCGGATGCGGATTTGCGTTCGGCCGGTGACGGCTTGTTCATGGCCAAAACTCCGTATTCATACAACGACAACGCCGTATGACCAAAAAAGTTGCAGTTGATTGAAAATCAGCCCGCGCTCCGCAAAAGCTGCGAGGTGTGTTTCCATCTTCGTCTGCGAACGAGACCGAATGGTTCATGACGGCGATTGATGGAGGAATCGTTACCGTGCTCGCGATCGTTCAATTTCAAACGCGAGATCCTGCAGCGTTTTTAGCGGCGGATCTTTTGCGCGATACATTGCCGGACGACTTCGACGCCGTTGGCGACGAGACGTGCGCCGGAGATTTGCTTGATCTGACCTGCCGGGCAACTGCCATCGTCAACCAGAACTTTCTGACCGAGCCGTATCGCTCCGATGTCCTGCTCGCGCGGGAAGGTCTGTGCGATCGCTGATGTTGCCGTAGCTGCCATCAGCATGAATGCGAAGACGAATCCTTGGCGCATCTACTTGCTCTGAATCTTCAATCCGCCCGGGCCGACATTGATCTGAACGCCTTCCGGCTGTTTTTTCGATTGGTAGAGATTGTAGCCGAGTACGCCCACAGCGACGACCAAGGCGCCGATGACCAGATAGAGCAAATTGCGATTGCCGGACATGGATGCCTTATTCGTTTGCGGGCGATGATATGGAAGATAATGGCGCGCATGCGATTCGATAAGGCAGTAACGGCCCTCAGCCGCGACGGTTCCGCGATTGCCTTTCCAAGGCCTGTCCGATCCATATAATCTTGCATACAAGCGTCGTTCATCAGGATGGGTTATGCAGCTAACGGACCATCAGCGCCGCATCGTGGATGCGGTCGATCAAGGCTTTGACCGGCAGATCGAAACCACAAGGCAGTTCGCATCGATCCCGAGTACGCGCGGTGCGGAGGGTCCCTGTCAGGACATGATCGGCGATCTGCTGCGCGAGCGCGGTTACGAGGTCGATGACTGGCACATCGATCTGGACGACCTCAAAGAGTTGCGCGGCTTTGGTCAGGTCGAGACCGATTTCTCCAAAGCGCGCACGGTGGTCGGCACCAAGCGGCCGAAGACCAATGGCGGACGTTCGCTGATCCTGCAGGGCCACTGCGATGTGGTGCCGGCGGGGCCGCTCGAGATGTGGGACACGCCGCCGTTCTCGCCGACGATCAAGGATGGCTGGATGTACGGGCGCGGCGCGGGCGACATGAAGTCTGGCACCATCGCTGCGCTTTACGCACTCGATGCGATCCAAACGGCAGGCTTTGCACCGACGGCTCGCATTCACTTTCAGTCGGTCATCGAAGAAGAGAGCACGGGCATCGGCGCGCTCTCGACCTTGCAGCGCGGCTATCGTGCGGATTGTTGCTTCATTCCGGAGCCGACTGGCGGCGCGCTGGTTCGCTCGCAGGTCGGCGTGATCTGGTTTCGGCTCAAGGTGCGCGGCGTTCCGGCACATGTGTTCGAGGCCGGTGTCGGCGCCAATGCCATCAAGGCGGCGTATCATCTCATTCACTCGCTCGAAGCGCTTGAAGTGGAATGGAACAGGCGCGCGGCAAAGGATCATTTCTTCGGCGCGCTCGATCATCCGATCAATTTCAATCCGGGCATTATCAAAGGCGGCGATTGGGCCTCCAGCGTGCCGGCCTGGTGCGATGTCGATTGCCGGATTGCGGTCTTGCCGGGCTGGTCGGTTGCCGATTGCCAGAAGGAGATCGAGGCGTGCGTGATGAATGCGTCGCGCCAGCATACGTTTCTCGCCAATAATCCGCCCGCGGTCGAATGGTCGGGATTTCTCTCCGAGGGATATGAGCTGACCGATGCGGATGCGCCGGAACAGGTGCTGCGCGATACCTACAGCACTGTTTACGGCGGCAATTTGAAGGAGCTGGCGTTCACGGCACTCACCGACACGCGCTTTTACGGATTGAACGAAGGCATTCCGAGTCTGTGTTTCGGTGCGCGCGCCGAGCGCATGCATGGATTTAACGAGCGTGTTGAACTGGAATCATTGCGCAAGACCACGCGGACCATTGCGCTGTTCGTCGCCGAATGGTGTGGCATTGAAGCCGTATAGGCCGAACAACCAAAAGATCGAGGGAGAACGTCAGTGAGTCTGCTTGAGAAACTGAAAGAGCGCCCGATGCCGCTGGCGCAACTGATGGGCATAACTTTCACGCACGCAGAGCTCGACAAGGTGGTGGCGACCATGTTGGTGCGGCCCGATCTCTGCACGCTCGGCAACACGATCCACGGCGGTAGCGTGATGGCGTTCGCCGATACGGTCGGCGCGGCCGGCACGGTGATCAATCTGCCACCGGAGGCCAAAGGCACCACGACGATCGAGAGCAAGACCAACTTTCTCGGCGGCGCCAAGGAGGGGAGCACTGTGACTGCGACGACAACGCCGGTTCATCGCGGCCGCCGCACACAAGTCTGGACCACGCGGATCGAGACTGCGGAAGGAAAGCTGGTCGCGGTGGTGACGCAAACCCAAATGTTGCTTTGATTGAACTCGTAATGATTAACGCCATGAGCGGATCGCAGCGCTGTGTTGTGTGCCTGTAAGAGCTTGAAAAGAAATAATTATCCAATTTGTCGCAGGTCTTGCATCGTGTGGTGCGGCGCACAATATTGATGGTCTAGGGAATCGATACGCATCCTCGAGGGTCACCAGAGGAGCAGGACATGAATGGAACCGAAACCGCAGGTGCAGCGCTGAAAGGCACCATCCGGACGCTCTCGCCCCGCGAGATGCCGCTGTTGCGCGATCATCTTTTGCGTCTGGATCGCGACAGCCGCCGCAACCGTTTCAACGGGGTCGTCGATGATAGCTTCATCGAATCCTACACCGCGAAGTGTGCGAGCGATGGAACGATCGTTGTCGCCTATCTGACGGATGGCGAAGTGCACGGCGCTGCCGAGCTGCACCAGCCCGAACAGTCGTCCGATCATTTGCCGGAGATGGCTTTTAGCGTCGAGCGCGAGGTGCGCCGAAAAGGTCTTGGCAGCTTGCTGTTCAAGAAAGTTCTGAAAGCTGCCGAGCGCGCAGGCTTTGAGCGTGTGCGGATTACGACGGGTTCCGGGAACGAAGCGATGAAGTCGCTTGCTCGCAAGTTCGGTGCACACCTGACCTTCGGTCACGGCGAATCCACCGGCATCATCGAACTGAATAAAATCGCGTCACCATCGATCGCCGCGGATTTGCCGCAACCAGACCTGCTGAAAGCGGGTCTGCGTCCGGTCGCAGGCCGGCGCGAGCTTAAGGTCGCGACGCCCACAGACTTTGCGCGCGCAAGCGTGGCTTTAGGGCGCTGGTACTGGCGGCAGGTATTTCGCGCCTGGGAAATACGGCGTCCTGTCTGACGCGCGTCAGCCCTTGATCGATTCGAAGAGCCATTCGCGAAACGCTACGATCTTGGGTGTTTTTGCGGTGCTTCCCGGAGAGACGAAATAAAATCCGGCCTCCGAGGGAAGCGTCATGCTGAACGGCACCACGAGCCGGCCGTTGGCGATGTCATTCTGAACATAAGGCTTGCGCGCGATCGCCACGCCGAGACCGTCAATGGCAGCCTGTATGGTCATGAGCGCAAGATCGAAGCTGAGCGCATGATTGCGCGACAGATCGACCTTGACGCCGGCGGCAGTCGCCCACAACCGCCAGTCTTCCTTGAAACCATCGCTGTGCAGGAGCACGTGATCCTTGAGATCGTCGGGCGTGCGCAGCGGTTTGTTGCCGTTGAGCAGCGACGGACTGCAAACCGGGAATAGTTCATCGGCCATCAGCCAATCGGCGCGCAAGCCCGGCCAGTGACCGCTGCCATAGCGGATCGCCGCGTCGATATCGTCGCGGATGAAATCGACCAGCGCGGGCGAGGTGTTGATACGGACATCGATCTCCGGATGAAGTTGCTGGAAGCTGCTTAGACGCGGCAACAGCCATTTTGCGGCGAGCGACGCGATGGTGCTCACCGCCAGCACATGATCGTCGTCCTTTCGCATCAGCCGTTCGGTGGCGAGCCGCAGATCCTGAAATGCGGCGCGCACGCCCGGCAGATAATCCTTCGCCGCTGGCGTCAGTGCGAGCGTGCGGTTTTTACGGACGAACAGCTTGATGCCGATCTCGTCTTCCAGCCGCTTGATCTGATGGCTGATCGCCGTCTGCGTCACGTTCAGCTCGGACGCCGCCAGCGTGAAGCTCAGATGCCGGGCGGACGCCTCGAAGGCCCGCAATCCGTTGAGGGAGGGAAGCCGTGCCATAACAGGCTCTCTATAGATGAGTTTTAGTCATGTATTTGAGGACAAAGTGTCGTTTGTTGCAACTGCTAAATTAGCACATATTGCTCTCCAACAGATTGCTATAGGAGCTGGCTATGTCGCTGTTTCATTCCCAATATATGAATAATAATCATGCTTTTATCGATTTGCACCAGGTCGGGGAGACCCTCAGGACCTGGCGGGAGCGCTATCGCCAGCGCCGCGACCTGGCTCACCTGAGCGAGCGTGACCTCAACGACTTCGGCCAAAGCTGGAGCGCGGTTGCAGACGAAGTGAACAAGCCATTCTGGCAGGCCTGAGCAGGCTGCGAGTCTTGATACGACAGACGTCAAACAACACGCCTGAACCTGGTCAAACGTCCTCCAGACGGATGCCCGATTCCAAATAATACAGGTCCAGGCTTGGAGGCGCGGAAGCTGGCCCAAAAGGGGAGCTTCCGCGCAGTCCCCTTTCATCCGGGCTTTTTTTGTTCAGGTGTTTAGTGACTGACCGTATTTGAGAAGAGGTTGATGATCGCAACTCCGGCGACGATCATTCCGAGGCCCATGATGGCTGGGCTATCGAGCCGCTGGCCGAACCAAACGATTCCGATCACTGCGATCATCACCACGCCCAAGCCTGACCAGATCGCGTAAGCGATGCCGACCGGCATCGTCCGCAATGTCATCGACAGAAAATACAGCGCCGCCGAATAACCGATCGCGGTCAGCAGCAGCGGCTTTGGCCGCGTGAACTGCTCCGAGGCCTGCAACGCAGCCGTACCGGCGACTTCGCACAGGATGGCAGCGAGTAGATAGACATAGGTCACGTGCGTTTTTCCCGTGAGGGCGAATCTTTTCGTTGTCCCGTAGCCCGCGATAGCCGTCCATGATGACCGCACGTTGACAGCAGATGGACGCCTGGAAATGCCCTGTTTTCAGGGGTTCCCAAGAGTCTTGAAAGCCTGTCCCGGCAGCCCTGCAAATCAGGCGTTTTGCTACGGTTCCAGCCGCGCTACACTGCCGCCAATCTTCAGCACTCCCTTCCAGGACATCCGAATGAACATCCTTCCCGGCAATCTGCGCTTTGGCGCGCGTCAGTCCGTCAAGCGCCTCGAGGACCATCGCCTGCTGACCGGGAAGGGGCGCTACATCGACGATCAGCCGGCCGGCAACGCGCTGTGGCTCTACGTGCTGCGCTCGCCGCACGCGCACGCCAGCATCAAGTCGATCGATCTCGACGCCGCCAAGGCGATGCCCGGCGTGAAGGCGATCTTCACCGGGGCCGATCTGGTCGCGGATAATGTCGGTACGATTCCGACATTGCCGATCTTCAAGCGCGCCGACGGCTCGCCGGCATCGTTTGCGCCGCGCCGGCTGCTGGCCCATGAGACCGTTCGCTTTGTCGGCGAGCCGGTCGCAGCGATCGTCGCGGCGTCGCGGATCGAAGCGCAGGATGCGGCGGAAGCGATTGTCGTCGGCTATCAGGAATTGCCCGCGGTCACCGATGTGAGGGCTGCGATGCAGCCGGGCGCGCCGGTGGTGTGGCCGGGTGCGCCGGATAACGTTGTGGCAGTGTCGAGTTATGGCGATCCTGCGGCAGTCATGGCGGCTTTCGCCAAGGCGGCGCACGTGGTTTCGGTCGATAATATCGTCAGCCAGCGCATCGTACCGTGCGCGATGGAGCCGCGCTCGACCATCGCAGAGGTCGATCCCAAAACCAAACGCCTCATCCTGCAGGTCCAGTCGCAGACGCCGGCGCGTACGCGCGACTCTTTGGCCAATGATATCCTCAAGCGCACACCGGACAGCGTGCATGTGCGGGTAGGCGATCTCGGCGGCGGCTTCGGGCAAAAGACCGGCCTTTATCCTGAAGATGGCATCGTCGCTTACGCTGCGACCAAGCTCGGCAAGACCATTCGCTGGCGCGGTGACCGCATTGATGATTTCGTCGGCGGCACTCACGGCCGCGATCTGACATCGACTGCCGAGTTCGCGCTCGATGCTAAAGGCCGCGTGCTGGCCTATCGCGTCAAGTCGATCGGCGGCACCGGCGCTTACATGAGCGGCACAGCGCTGATCATTCCGCTTGTGCTCGGGCCGTTCGTGGCGACCGGGTTGTATGACTTGCCGCTGGTGCATTTCGAGATCAAGGCGGTGATGACCAATACCGCGCCGGTCGGCGCCTATCGCGGCGCGGGCCGTCCCGAAGCGGTGTTCGTCGTCGAGCGCATGATGGATGCAGCCGCGCGTCAAACCGGGATCGATCCGCGCGAAATCCGCAAGCGCAATTTCGTCAAGCCCGATCAGATGCCGTACAAGAACGCGGTCGGACAGACCTACGACAGCGGCATGTTCGCTCACATGCTCGATCGCGCGGCGAAGAACGCGGACTGGGACGGCTTCAAGGCGCGCAAGAAAACCGCCGAGAAGAAGGGCTTGCTGTACGGCCGCGGGCTTGCGAGCTACATCGAATGGACCGGCGGCAACGCGCACAAGGAGACCGTCAGCCTGCAGGCCACATCCGACGGCCGTGTCGTGCTGCACTCCGGCACACAGGCGATGGGGCAGGGGCTTGAGACGGCCTACACCCAGATGGTCGCAGCTTCGCTCGGAATCCCGATGGACAAGATTGACGTGATTCAGGGCGACACGGACCTCGCGCAGGGCTTCGGCAGCGTCGGTTCGCGCTCGATGTTCGTCGGCGGAACCGCGGCTGCGGTCGCGAGCGTCGATCTGATCAACAAGGCACGCGAGAAGGCGGCCGAGCATCTCGAAGCCGGCGTTGCCGATATCGAATACGCCGACGGGGTGCTTCGCGTGGCGGGCACCGATCGCAAAGTTGGTCTGTTCGATCTGGCGAAGAACGAAGGCGGCGGGCGGCTCAGCGTCGATTCCACCGGTGAGGTCGATGCGCCGAGCTGGCCGAACGGCACGCACATTTGCGAGCTGTCGATCGATCCCGACACTGGCCATGTCACAGTCGAACGCTTCACCACAGTCGATGACGTCGGCGTACCGATCAATCCGATGCTGGTGACTGGACAAATCCACGGCGGCGTCGCGCAGGGCGTCGGGCAGGCACTGATGGAGGCTGCGGCTTACGATAGCAGCGGACAGTTTCTCACTGCCACCTATCAGGACTACGCCATCCCGCGCGCATCGGATTTGCCCAACATCGGTGTCACGCTTGACGATTCCGCGCCGTGCAAAACCAATCCGATCGGCGCCAAGGGTTGCGGTGAATCCGGTGCGATCGGTGCACCGCCGTGCATCGTCAGCGGCGTGATGGATGCGCTTGCGCCGTTCGGTATCGTCAATATCGAGACGCCTCTGACGTCGGCGAAGATTTGGCGAGCGATCCAGGACGCGAAAGCGTCAAAGCAGGCGGCGCAATAGATATTGTTGTTCTTGTCGCGTTTCCGTCAGGCGCGGATCGCGCTAGAACGTCAGTATGAGAAACGGGCTTTATTCGCTGCGCATCGATATCCGCGACGGACTCGGCGGCGCCAATACCGGGATCATGGTACTGCGCGACGGCACCATTCGCGGTGGAGATTCGCACTTCTATTACGTCGGCTCGTACACGTTCGCCGACGGCAAATGGAAGGGCGAACTCACCAATCACGAACATACGCCGACTTACGGCGACCGTCCGGTGTTCGGCGGGCGTGAATCGAGCATTGGCTTCACAGGAATTTATAACGATGAGGGTGCGGAGGCTGATGCAACCGCGCTGATCGGCACACGCAGCATACGGTTCAAGGCAACGATGAAGCGGCTGGCGGACGAATGATCCTTCAGGCGTAACCGTGGCGGTCCGATGCGCTTAATGCGTTGCGAGCGGCGGATGCTTGCAGCTAGGATGTCTTAACGCTCAATCAAAAATACAGGGGAAACGCTCATGAAGACGCGCATCACGGACATGTTCGGTATCGAGCATCCCATCATTCAGGGCGGCATGCACTATGTCGGCTTCGCGGAACTGGCCGCTGCCGTTTCCAGCGCCGGTGGTCTCGGGATCATCACCGGTCTGACGCAGCGGACGCCGGAATTGCTGGCCAAGGAAATCGCGCGCTGCCATGACATGACCGACAAGCCTTTCGGTGTGAACCTGACGTTTCTGCCGACGTTCGCCACACCGCCGTATCCGGAATACATCGCCGCGATCGTCGAGGGCGGGATCAAGATCGTTGAAACCGCAGGCCGCAGTCCTGAGCAGTATATGCCCGCGTTGAAAGCTGCCGGAATCAAGGTGATTCACAAGTGCACGTCTGTTCGGCACTCGCTAAAGGCGGAAAGCATCGGCTGCGATGCGGTGAGCGTCGATGGCTTCGAGTGCGGCGGTCATCCCGGCGAGGACGACATTCCCAATATGATCCTGCTTCCTCGCGCAGCGGAAGAGTTGAAAATCCCATTCGTTGCCTCTGGCGGCATGGCCGATGCGCGCAGTCTCGTCGCAGCGTTGGCGATGGGCGCTGAAGGTATGAACATGGGCACACGCTTCATTGCGACGAAGGAGGCGCCAGTGCACGACAACGTCAAGCAGGCGCTGGTCAAGGCCTCCGAACTCGACACCCGGCTGATCATGCGCGCCTTGCGCAACACCGAGCGCGTCTTGCGCAACGACAACGTCGACAGGCTGATCGAGATCGAGCGCGAGAAAGGCCGCAATCTCAAGATCGAGGATATCCACGATCAGGTCGCTGGAGTTTATCC
>JAKFUP010000095.1 GCA_021732625.1 Hyphomicrobiales bacterium | reverse complement strand
ACGCCCGATACGCTGATCGAGGCCAGCGAATACGTTCGTGCGCTGGAAAAACGGCAAGGCTTGCGCATCGCCTCTCCGGAGGAAACAGCATTTACGCTCGGCTGGATCACGAAAGACCAGTTGCTCGGACTCGCAGGCGAACTGGCGAAAAGCGGTTACGGCGAATATCTGCGCGACATCGCCACATCTGCGGACTGACGCTCCGCATAAACAGTCTTCCGGCTAAATCTTGAGCGCTGCGACCGCTATTTGGGCGGGTGTTTTCTTTGGGCATAACCGATGATCGCTTCGCCGGATTGCTAGGCGGGCTCCATGAAATCATTTGTGCGGATGGTCGAGCTTTGGGTTCCGGACGCGTCGCGAACACACCTTGCTTTTGGCGGCAGCCTTGGAACCGAAGACCTCCAGGAGTTTCGTACACTCAGCGAAGGGATCCGGTTCGGTTACGGTGAAGGTCTGCCCGGCAAGGCCTGGGAGTCGCGCCATCCCGTCATCCTCACCGAGTTTTCAAATTCCTACTTCAAACGGACGGATGCTGCAAAAGCCGCAGGCCTGACGTGCGGCGTCGCCCTGCCGGTTTTCGTCGGCGAATCCCTGACGGCTGTGATGGTGCTGTTTTGCGGCGATGACGAAAAACACATCGGTGCAATCGAGCTGTGGCACAACGATGAGAACCGCTCCTATGAAATGGGACTTGTCGACGGATACTACGGCACCGCCGACATGTTCGAGTTCAACTCGCGGCACACGAAATTCCCGCGCGGGTTCGGACTGCCCGGCCGCGTATGGAAAGCCGACCGGCCGCTGATCATCAAGGATTTCCAGAACGCGAAAAGCTTCCTGCGCTGGGAGGAAGCTTCGGAAGTCGGAATCAACTGCGCCCTCGGTATTCCCTACAGGATGAGTGACGGAAACACCTGGGTGGTCTCGTTGCTGTCGGCACAGGCAACGCCGATTGCCAAACGCTTCGAGGTGTGGCGTCCGAATGAGAGCGGTGACGCGTTGGTCTTTGAATCGGGCGATTGCAGCGGCGGCACCGACCTGACCTCGCTTTACGGAGATCGCCGGATCGCAAACGGTGAAGGCGCGATCGGCGACGCCTGGGCGACCGGCATGCCCGCGCTGCTTGGCGATCTCAGCCTTGAGCAATCAGCTTATGCCAAAACCGCAAGGGAAGCGGATCTGGTCCAGATCGTCGCCTTCCCCGTGATTGATGACGCTCGACTCAAGGCGGTTGTAGTCTGGCTGCTGTGACGCGCATGTTCGGTGCGCAGCCGTGTCCCGGCTGCGTGCCGCTAGACCAGCGTCTGCGCAATTCAACGAAACAGTTGGTGGGAGAGGCAGGACTCGAACCTGCGAAGCCATAAGGCGGCTGATTTACAGTCAGCTCCCTTTGCCACTCGGGACACTCTCCCCCGCCGAAAAACCACCATAACCCGCGACGCATCCTGAAAAGGATGGACAGCCGGTCGAAGATGGCTTGAAGCAAGTCGCCCGTTGCTGGGCTCCTCGTCGGGCGCGTTTATGGTCGAAGCCTGCCCTTAAAGTCAACCAATGGCCGGGAAATGCCGCCATCGCGCTAAAATATTGGCGAAAGGCCGAAATTGCCAACTTTGAGCGCCCGTGAGACAAGCCGGACATGAGCGACCGCGACCATAAACCTCGTTTTCAGAAGGACCGGCCAAAAGACCGGACCAGCGGGCCCAAACGCTGGGAACGAAAAGTCGGCCGTGCCAAGCCGGAGCCCCGCGCGCGGGAACCACTCGACCTCGTGATTCTGTATGGCTGGCACACAGTCACCGCTGCGCTGGCGAATCCGAGGCGCAAGATCCGCAAGCTGTTCCTGACCGAGAATGCGGCCCATCGGCTCGCTGAGGAAAAAATCGAAACACGCGTGACGCCGGAGATCGTGCGGCCGCAGGTGATCGACCAGCGCCTCGGACCCGATGCCGTGCATCAGGGGTTGCTCGCGGAAGCGGATCATCTCGACTCGCCGGATATTCGCAAATTGCCGCGCGACGGCGTCGTGCTGGTGCTCGACCAGATCACCGATCCGCACAATGTCGGCGCGATCCTGCGCTCGGCGGCGGCATTCGCGGTGAAGGCTGTCGTCACCACCGCGCGGCACAGCCCGGAGGCGACCGGCGTGCTGGCCAAATCCGCATCCGGCGCGCTGGAGATGGTGCCGCTGGTGCTCGTACAAAATCTGGCCCGCGCGCTGAATGAACTCAACGACGAAGGCTTCATGACCGTCGGCCTCGACAGCGAAGGAGCCGAGAATCTGGCGAGCGTCGAGCTGCAAAGTCCGCTCGCACTGGTGCTCGGCGCCGAGGGAAAAGGCCTGCGGCAGCTGACGCGCGAGACCTGCAGCGTGGTGGCGCGGATGGACATGCCGGGTGAGATCAAAAGCCTGAACGTGTCGAACGCAGCGGCACTGGCGCTCTATATCGGCAACACCCGCCTCAAGCTGATGTAGTTGCTCCAGACGCAGAAAACCCGCCCGCCATTTCTGGCGGACGGATTTTCGTTAACGAGGATGCTGCCTTAGCTAAGATACTGCGATCAGTTGTAACGGCGCAGAACCGGCGCATGATGGCGATGGTAATGCTGGCGCGGCGCATGGAAGCGATGGCGCGGCGCATAGACCGGGCGCTGCGAATAGACCACGCGCGGCGCGTAGCTGTAGCGAACCGCCGGGCGATAGTATCGGCGCTGCTGCGAGTAGCGATAGACCACCGGACCGGTCTCGGTCGCGCCGTTGTAGTAGTGATTGCTCGGATTGGCGTATCGGCCGCCGGTGTAAGCACCTTGATAGTAAGGCTGGCTGTAAGTGCTCCAGCCGGACACCGCACGCTCCTGATAGGTCGGATACGGCGCATATGCACCCGGGCCGGTGTGGGTCGGGCCCTGGTTCACGTAATAGTACTGAGTGGGAAGCGTGTAGGCGGTATTGCAGCAGCCCGAGCTGTAGCCGCTCTGATAACCGGCATAGCCGCCGCCATAACCGTAGCCGCCGCCACCATAACCGCCGCCGCAGCCCGTGTTGACCTGCAACTGCAACAGACCGCCACCGCAGCCGGTCGCACAAGACGATCCGCCGCAAGCCATTGCAGGTGCAGCAGCGGACACCGTCATCACGGCTACAAAAGCCGCCAGTCCTGTCATTGTCTTACGCATTTACTCTCTCCTGTCCGTCGTCTTCTTGTTGAAGTTCAGCTTAGTTATATCGCCGTGGCCTTGTTGAATGCGGCGTTGGCGAATATTGCGAGCCGTTGATCTCCGGCGCCACGATGATCGGCGGCGGATTTTGCGGAATGGGTTGCTCGACCGGAGCGGCAGATTCAGCCGACCACGAGCGATGATAGTCTGGCGCGGGCCGCGGCAGGACGCGATCGGCCGGTGGCTCGATCTCGACGCGGCCATAGCCCGGAATTTGTCCCGAACTCGGGAAATAGCGGCCAACCTGCTTGCCATAAGGGGCATCCCAGCCACCGAGCACGGTCGGCTGGACGTGAAGGTTTTTCGCCAATCCCCAATCACCCTCAACGACGGCCCAGGACGCATCCTGACCGTTGATGATGACGGGAACCCCTGCGCGGCCCGGAATCGCAATCACGGGACCGGTCTGGGCCGAAGCCGCAGCCGCCGTTCCCAATACAATCGCAACCGCGAGCGCAGCACGCATCAGAAATCCCTTTTTCGATGGAGCCAGAATACGCGAAGCCGCGCGGCAAGGTGTTAAAGCCGCGAGCCGATCCGCAGGTAAGGCTAACGCGTAAGGATAAACACGCCAGCAATTGCAATGGATGGGAAAGGATTTCGCAACGACGGCAAGGTTAATGTTCGGGTCGGCAAATCAAAACAACCGGAACTTATTTCGTGAGCGGTGAAACGAGCCGAAGGCAGGAACCTCAACATCGGTCGCCGCCAACCAAAAGACACGACGACGCGAACAGCCGCGAAAGCAATCAGATAAACTGCCCTGTTTGGCGCAGCTCAATCACTCTATCCGGGCTGAAATTCTTCTCATTCAGATAAATCGCATCACCCCACGCTTGTGGTAATATCTTGGTCGCGATCCTGATAAACCCCTGCTGGTTCAAAAATTTATCGACATCCGGGAGGAGCGCGCAATCGCGATATAATTCTTCCGTATTCACTTCGAGGTAAACCCAACTCGCCTGTTGCAGAAATAGCCCCATTCCGGCCAACGCACGCAACTCCGCACCTTGTATATCCATGTTGACGAAATCGTAGCTCGTGTTTGTGTCCAGAATTTCGTCCAGCCGCGTGGTCACCACCTCCTCACCCATGTCAAAAGAGACTTCCGGATGCATCTGGAGATGGAGATGTGGCGCAAGCAGGGACGACGATTGGACGTTGCTGGCGTTATGAATTCTGATCGTCTCGCCGCTCTTGTCCCAAGCCGCAGCATTGATGACCCTCTGCGACTCGTCACCCCTAAAGCGCCCGATCAGCTCCGCAGATTTCCGGGCATTCATCTCGACCCATGTGACAGAGCGAAAACCGAAGATCTTATATTCCTCGTATTCCTCTGCTTCATGCGCGCCCACATGAAGAATGGAATCCGCACGTACGCCAAGCCTTTCAAAGAGAGCCCTGACTGGAATCATCATTGCTAGATGATTATTTCTTGAAAGTGCTTCGGATATAGCGTTCGCGTATCCCAAAAAGGATTTCGCCGCACATGATCACTGAACCAAAAATATCGGTGAGGTGCAGAAACCCTTTTTGCGTTCGAGAGATAAGCCGCCCACCAGCTAAAACTGGAATTGCTGATAGCTAGATGCTTGGCGCGAGTTAGCGCGAAAAAATCCAGCAGAGGGTTATCGAAAGTCAGGACATGAACGTCGCGCCTGATGTGGTGCCGCGCCAGGAAACTGGCCACGAATTCTTTATCGTCAGTTGCGATCAGAAGCGATTTCGAATCTCCCAAAGCCTGCAAAGCGCTCAAATAATACGCTTCCGGCAGTCTGGCCATCGGGTGATTCAAATCGTTGACTGGATGAGAATAAGATCTGAAATGTATGGCGCTGAACGCCCCTAGTTTATTTTCAAGAATGTATTCATCCAGTTGTTTCGTTATAAAAACAGGCTCCGCAAAGATCGAGCGAATCTGTTCCTCTGCATTTTCGAAGTATCGCTCGCATTGGAAATTGCCTCGTAAATCGATTTTCTGCATCAATGGAATGTCAGCGTAGGTAAAATTCTGCTCTTGATACAGAGTAGCTCGCGGCAACTGGCCGTAATATTTTTTGATACCTTCAAAAATATTTCCATAATTTATTCCGCTATAGCTGCATACCCATTCCGGCAGTCTTGGCTCTGCTCCAAAACGAGCCGCATAGCCTAAACAGGCAGAGATCTGAAAAAGCTGATTTCCGAATTGCCCATGACTGCCCAGTCTGGGAAAAGTCACTTTGGGCTTATCTCGCAGGTAAGACATTCCTGGCACCGACAAAACTTGCTACGCTGTCTTCTCAATTCCATCTGTGGTGCCCGCAACTCTATTCACAGAGCGGTCATAGCTGGCGATGAAGTCGGCCAAGTAAGGCGGCCGGATGCCTGAGAAATGGCAAATGAAATCGCCCGACGACCATATATTTCTGCTGTCTGTTTTTTGAAACAAGCGGCGCTCAATCGGGAAGCTGTTGAATCTTTTGGGATTGGGTTCAATCAAAACAGCGTTTCGCACTTCTGGATACTCATCCATCAATGCCTTTAACGCAAACTGCTCCCACAGCAGGTTCGCGATATCAAAATCGACCAGCCAAATCAGCTCTAACAACGCCCTGGTGGCAGCCGAATTTCTGATGAACATCACACCGCAATTGATACCCGCTTCATCTTCGGTCAGAAAAATCGATTTCCCGCTGATGTCGAGTTCACGAAAGATATTTTGCATATCAAACGTTTGATCGGTGACCATCGCGTCGGCGTCTATGCAAAGAACATGTTCAACCTCTTGTCGCAGCAGCTTTGACACGAGTGCAATTTTTGACCACGGTGCCGGCCGGTCGCTGTAAGTAGGTTGCTCGCTCAACAAAACGTATCCAAAACCGTTCCGCCGCGCGAATTCTTCTTGAGAGCGCAAGCACGGTTTAACAACCTCAGCGTATTCCGCGCCTATCGCTAACGAGCAGACTACAATGCTTGAATTCGCGGTGACCAAAACTGTCGGCTTTCTTGCATCTACCATTCGCTCCAAATAATAGGCTTTGGAGTCGTTGTTTTGGTCTACAGCTTCACGAAGAAGATTGAGCCTGTCGCCAACGACCCGGCGTTGTCTGAAATCATGCTTTCCGAGCAAGACTTCGAGAGTCTTCAGATTCAATCTAGGTTGATCGTCGAGCGCCCGAACAATCTTTCGGGTTTGTCCTCTGACATTTCCGATGAGGACAAGGAGCGCTACCAGAATCGCCGATAGAACAAGAAACGCCAGAGCGGCTAGTGCTGTTTCAATCATCGACACATTCCGCACCTTGTCTAATTCGGTAGATCGATGGAAAGCGGTGCCGGTTGAGAGGATTGAACTCCCGACCTTCGGTTTACAAAACCGCTGCTCTACCGCTGAGCTAAACCGGCGCCGTATAGGGTTAGCTATCAGCGCCGTCCCGGCGGGACAAGATCGGATCGCGCAATTTTCGGCCAAGAACGCGACAAGCGGCGCGGCAGGCGAGTGGCTGCTAGAGATAGCTCAGAAGACAAACCGCGTTGGCGACAGCGGCGGCGGCCAGTGCGACGGCCAATGTCAGATGCATCGCGAATGCATCGTGCGACAGGGTCCAGCATCGAATCATGCGTGTCATGGAACAATGCTGACTCAGCCACAGCCCGCGAGTCCCGGAGATTGTTTTCGCGAGTCCCGCTTGCGCGTTTCACGATTCCGAGTCCGCCGTCAGATTCGCGACGCGCCTTGGACGCCGCTTACATGCCCTAGCGCTGCAGCTTCTCCAGATCGGGATACGGCTGATAGATCGCGCCAGAACATAACTCCTTGCCGGTCTCGACCAGCCGATCAAGCCGGGCATCGACAAAGATCACGGCGCGATCGGACGCTCCGAGATAGCTGCCGTCCGGCGAGCGGGCGTTGTAGCGCAGACAAACGACAAAGAGCTGGCGGCCCCTGATGCTGCGCTGAACCGGCTCCGCAATGCTGGCTTCGCGAATGCCACGAGGATCGTTCAGATAGGTCCGCATGAAGGCCGGCAAGTCCGAGCGATAATTGGCCGGATACGGCTGGATCGCACTCGAGCTCTTGGTATTGGACAGCGTGAAATCAGTCCCCTCGCTGCTCGCACAGCCGGCCAGCAACAGGACCGTCAGAGCGGCAAGACCGAACTGGCTGATTGTCTCAATTCTGCAACGCATGTCGGGCAAATCCATCAGGGCCATGAATCCTAGGCGGCACGCCGTTGACAAGGCAAGAGGCCGCCGATTGATTGGAACCACGGCCCAGGTGCCGGCGCGAGCCGGCGAATAGGGAATTCGGTGCCGCTGATTTCGGTTTTGTTCAAGTTATCTTGTTCAAGGCCAAGACAGCCAGTCCGAAGCTGCCCCCGCAACTGTGAGCGGTGAGCCGTTGTCCATCATGCCACTGGGTGAAAGCCTGGGAAGGCGGGCAACGGCGTTGATCCGCGAGCCAGGAGACCTGCCTGAGCCCGTCATCCTTCCGTCGCACGGGGCGTGCGAGCGGGGCGGATATCCGCAGCGGTGACTTGTTGAAACCGTTGCGGAGGCCAGACCCATGACCAGTCTCATGGCGGGTTTTCTCAAACGTAAGCAAGTGCCGGGCTGTCTCTGGGCTCCCGTTCGTGCGCCGTTTGGTCAACTCACGCCTGATCTCCGCGATCAAACCGACGGAGACGGGACATGAACGCGCGTTACAAATCCAGACTACTACGACGGCCGGCGTTGGCCGCCTTTCTGCTCGCAAGCACCGCAATCTTCGCCGTGGCGCATGCGCAAGCGCCTCAGCAACTGCCGCAGATCAATGTGGACGCCACGCGCCTTTACGATGGCGGTACAACCGGCGTTGACGGAAGCAGCGCGCCTGCATTGCGCATCGTTGGCGCAGCTACGAGCGTTATTACCCGGCAGGAGATCGCCGGCTCGCCTGCACAATCGATTCAGGACATCATCGCTCAGGTCCCCGGCGTGCAGGTACGCACCCTGTTCGGCGGCGTCGATGGCGCACGATCTTCGGTCGATTTGCGCGGCTACGGCGCGGCGGGGTCGTCCAACACGCTGATCCTCATCAACGGCCGCCGCCTCACCGATTTCG
Source organism: Hyphomicrobiales bacterium (assembly GCA_021732625.1). GTDB lineage: Bacteria > Pseudomonadota > Alphaproteobacteria > Rhizobiales > Xanthobacteraceae > SG-bin9. The sequence goes on along the minus strand of JAKFUP010000095.1, from coordinate 15,919 downwards.
ATCTGCAGGGCGTCGATCTCGCCGCTATCCCGCGCGACTCGATCGAACGCATCGAAGTGACGCGCGGCAACAGCGGCGCGGTGCTCTATGGCGACAACGCCGTCGGTGGCGTCATCAACATCGTCACCCGCACCGGAGCAGGTCTGCCGAACCAGGCTCGCATCGAGGGCGGTTTCGGCTCATTCCAGCGCCGTGAGGGCAACGGATCGGCAACCGTCAGCTCGGGGCCCTACTCGGCCGCGATTTTCGGCAACATCGTCGATACCGACGGGTATCGCCAGAACAACACCTACAGGCAGCGCAACGGCTCGGGCGAAATCCGCTACACGACGCCGGATTTCTCGGCGTTCCTCAATCTGTCCGGTGACGACCAGCATCTCGGTCTGCCAGGCGGCCGCAGCACGCGGGAATTCGGCACCAACATCAACCAGCTCGCAACCAACCGCCGAGGTGCTGCGACGCCGTTCGACTATGGCGATCAGCAAGGTCTCAATGCGACAGCAGGTTTCACGAAAAACCTCTGGAATGGCGGCGATCTGATCGTCGACGGCGGCGTCCGGCAGAAAAACCAGCAGGCCGGTTTCTTCTTCGGCACCGTGCCGCCCCCGGTGCCGGGGAATTATGTCGATACCGATCTGACCACTTACTCGATTACGCCCCGCCTCAGCATCACCAATCCTCTGTTTGGATTGCCGTCGCGCATTCTGACCGGCATCGATTATTACGACGCCAACTACAAATCGAACCGGCCGCAGGCGCAAGGCGGCCTGCCTGTTCACATCTATGATCTTCAGCAACAATCGCTCGGCGCTTACTGGCAACAAACGGTCGGAATTCTTTCGACCACCGACGTGTCCTACGGTGGGCGCATCCAGCGCATCAGCCTCGACGCCCGCGATACGTTTAATCCTCTGGCTCCGGGCGGATTCTTCGACTCCGGCCATGCGCCACTGAATACGAATGAGACCCAGCACGCGCTGCATGCCGGCTTCGAACATCGGTTCAATCAAAACATCGCCGTGTTCGGGCGCGCCGCGCGGGCTTTCCGGACCCCGAACGTGGACGAGCGGGTGGCCAGCGGTCCCGCGTTCGATGCATTCTTCAATCCGATTCCGCAAACCTTCGGTCTCAGAACCCAGACCTCATATGACTATGAAGGCGGGTTCCGTCTGAAAGCCGGAATTCTTGAAGTGCAATCGAGCGTCTATGACACCTACCTGAAGAACGAGCTTCAGTTCAATCCGGTGACCTTCTTCAACCGCAACCTCGATCCGACGCGCCGCTATGGTTCGGAGACCAGCGCGACGTTACGCATCGATCCCAATCTCGCTTTCCGAGGCGGCATCGCGCTGACCCGCGCGGTCTTCCGCGAAGGTCCATTCAAAGGCAACGATGTTCCGCTGGTCTCGCCGCTCACCGCGAGTGCCGGCGTGACCTGGAACATCTGGCAACGCTACCTCGTGCTCGATGCAACGGCTCGTTACTGGAGCCAGCGCCGCTTCGATAACGATCAGAGCAATCTGCAGACGAAAATTCCAGCCAACGGTACCGTTGACCTGAAACTGAGCGGCGAATACGACCGGCTGTTCTGGTCGTTCACCGTCAATAATCTGTTCGACACGAAATATTACGATTACGGCATTGCCCGGGTTGTCACCGCTCCGGCCGATGTCGGCGTCTTCAACGCCTACCCTCTGCCGGGCCGTACATTCCTGCTCAAGGCTGGCTTCAAGCTCTGAGCCTTCAAGCTCCGAGCGACATAACGTCATCATTGAGAACCCCGGAGCCACCGCTCCGGGGCTTTATTTTTGGGATTTGTTTTTGGGATTTGTTTTTGTCATGGAAAAATTCAGCTTTTCGAGATCAATCCGGGCTTCGGACTGAACCTCCCACACGCCGTAACCGTCCAACGTCATGCCAAAAAGCCGGACCCACGGAATGGGATGCCCTCGCCGGTGTTTAATCTGTGTCATTCCACAGCCGATCGGTTACGATAGGCTGCGTCAAACAGGAGGACTGCATGAGCAGCCTGACCATTCGAATTCTCGCCCTGACCGCGGCTGCATTTGCGCTCGTAGTCACGCCAACGATCAATATGGCAACAGCGGCTCCCGCGGATAGCCCGACGTTCGACCCGCCGAAGCCTACCGATGCGAAAGCCAAGGACAGCAAGACCCCGGCCGCGAAAGACGCGACAACGCCCGGCACCACAACTCCGGACCCGGCAGCGGCTGGAAAGAAGAAGTCCAGTCTCGACAATCCCGCGTTCATCCAGGGCTATCGTACCGCCTACGCGACGATCTTCGATCGCAGCGACTACACCGGCGCCATCGCCCAGCTCCGCGCGCTTGGCCGCGATGACAACGCCGATGTCGCCAACCTGATCGGTTACTCGTACCGCAAGCTCGGTGACTTTGCCGAGTCGAAGAACTGGTACGAGCGCGCGCTGGCGTCCAATCCGAACCACGTCAAGACCTGGCAGTACTATGGCCTGTGGCAGGTCGAGCAAGGCCATCGCGACCGTGCGATGGATTTCCTGAACAAGATCGGCTCGCTGTGCGGCTATACCTGTCCCGAGTATCAGTCGCTGGGCGAGGCGCTCGCGACGACCAGCGCCGGTTACTGACAGTTAGCTGATGCAGGGCGGCTATCGGCTACTGGGCGCCAACGCATCGCCCTACTCGATGAAGATGCGCGCGCTGTTGCGCTATCGCCGGATTCCATTCGTCTGGGAGCCGGCGAGCCCTCAGTTGGCAGAAGCATTCCGCGCGGTGCGGCCAGCCGTCGTCCCGGTACTGCACTATCCCGACGGTCACTACGCCAACGATTCGACATTGCTGGCGCACGATCTCGAACAACGGCATCCGGATCAGCGATCCGTCATGCCGGACGATCCCGGCACGCGGTTCGTCAGTGACCTGCTCGAAGATTTCGCCGACGAATGGCTGACCAAATGCATGTTCCACTATCGCTGGTGGTATGCGCCCGATCGGCGCTTCGCCAGCCTGTGGGTGGTGGGAGACCGCTTCGCCGGCGCCGCCACGATGCCCGCGATCAATGGCTCGGCTCTGGCTGGCGATCCGCGCGCAGACACGAGAAATACAGGTCCGGGCAATCCGGTTTCGGGACCGGTGACGGCGGGCGAACTCGATCGCGAGATCGAACGCTTTCACGATCGTCAGGTGTCGCGCATGGCGCTGGTCGGCGTCACCGAAGCCAACAAGCCGCTGGTGGAAGCCTCCTATGAGATGATCCTCTCGGCCTTCGAGGACGGTATTCTCGAACAGCCGTTTCTGTTTGGAAGCCGGCCATCGCTGGCGGATTTTGCCTGGTACGGCCAGTTCTGGCCGCTGGCGATGGATCCGACACCGGCCGGCGTGATGCGATCGATTTCGCCGCGCCTGCTGCCTTGGCTGCTGCGGATCGATGACGCATCGGGTGTCCAGGGCGCTTGGCGCCCGGATGGGTCACGCTGGTCCACGCGGTTGCTCGAACTTGCAGGCAGTATCTATCTGCCGTTTCTCAGCGCCAATCTGACAGCTCTGGAGGCCGGCACTCAGACCGTTTCGGTCGAGTTGCTGGGTCACCCCTACAACCAGACGCCCTTCAAATATCAGGGAAAGTGCTATCTTGAGCTGCGCAGCAAGTTTGCCGCACTTCCCGCCGATGCACGCGACAGTCTCAAGCCCCTGCTGGAGCGGACGGGCTGCTTGCCTTTCCTGCGCTAGCGGCTATGTCATGACCATCGTGCCGGTGTGGCATTTCGGCCCTTGCAATGACCCCTCAATCTCTTGAACGCATCGCCTTTGTCGCCAGCGCCAGTGCGGAAGCGCAACAGGCGTTGACGCAGCTTGAGCAACAATATGGCAACCGCAAAGTCACCGATGCCGATGTGATCGTGGCGCTCGGCGGCGACGGACTGATGCTGCAAACGCTGCAAGCCAACATGCGCTCCGGCACTCCGATCTACGGCATGCATCGCGGCACCGTCGGCTTTCTGATGAACGAGTTCAATCTGCATGGACTCAAGGAACGGCTTGCCACTGCTGCAACGACTGTGATCCATCCGCTGGTGATGCGCGCCACTGACATTCACGGCAAGGTTCATATCCATCACGCCATCAACGAAGTGGCACTGTTTCGCCAGACCCATCAGGCCGCCCGTTTGCGCATTCTGATCGACGAGCAGGTTCGCATGTCCGAACTGGTCGCTGACGGCGTGCTGGTCGCAACGCCTGCGGGCTCGACCGCGTACAATCTGTCGGCGCAGGGACCAATCCTCCCGATCAACGCCGCCCTGCTCGCGCTGACGCCGATCAGCGCGTTCCGGCCGCGGCGCTGGCGCGGCGCATTGCTGCCGAACACAGCCTATGTCGTGATCGAGGTGATCGAAGGCGACAAGCGTCCGGTGGCTGCCGTCGCCGACCATGACGAGGCCCGCGATGTCGCCCGCGTCGAGATCACCTCCGACCGGAGCATCTCGATGACGATGCTGTTCGATCCCGGCCACAGCCTCGAGGAGCGCATCCTGCGCGAGCAGTTCAGCACCTGATCCTCGATCGCGAGAGCCGCCGATCTCAACCATTCGTTAACATTCTCCGGCATATGGTTAATGCGACGTATACCGTGCGGCGATGGTGCAACACCGCGTCCATTGCCGCCGCGACAGAGCCGCGCCATGTACCGGATCGATTTCAACAAACTGCGTTTTCTGGTCTGCGACGACAACGCGCACATGCGCCGCATCCTGCGCACGCTGCTGCACTCGTTCGGCGCCCGCGAAGTCTACGAAGCGGAAGACGGCGCGACCGCGCTGGAAATGTTCACTCACTACGTGCCGGACATCGTCATCACCGACTGGCTGATGCCGATATTCGACGGGCTCGAACTTGCCCAGATGATCCGGCAGCCGGGCGGCAAGGGAAATCCGTTCGCACCTATCATCATGCTGACCGGCCATTCCGAAAAGCGCCGCGTGACTGTTGCGCGCGATGCAGGCGTCACCGAATTCCTCGCCAAGCCGATCTCGGCCAAGGGACTTTATCAGCGCATCCTCAACGTGGTCGCGAGCCCCCGCCCCTACATTCGCACCAAGAATTATTTCGGACCGGATCGCCGCCGCAACACCGTCAACGCCTATATCGGCCCCGAACGCCGCAACGGCGGCAAGGCCGAAGTTCTCCAGCAGCCGTCCTTGATGGACAAGGCCAAGGTGGCGGGATGAGCAAGGATCTGTCGCCCAAGCTGTCGGTCGAGAATTTTCCCGATCATCAGGTCATCACCCAGCCCAACCCACTGCGCAAGATGATCCGCCGTGTCGCCGAGAACGATCCGGACGATCCGATCGCCCGCGCTGAAAAGGCGCTGCAGGAGCTATCGAGCGAATTCGACGGCTGGATGGAAAACGAATGCGACCGCCTCGCAAGCGCCCATACCGCCATGGAAATGAACCGCGGCGACACCGGCACCCGCGAGGAATTGCTGCGCGCCGCGCACGACATCAAGGGAAGTGCGGCGACATTCGGCTACCCCACGGCGGCGGTTGCCGCCGAAAGTCTCTGCCGTATCATCGAGCATGCGCCGGATTTCGACCAGGTGCCGCCGGAGCTGATCGCTCACCACGTCAACGCCATTCAGGCCATCGTGCGCGAAAATGACCGCATCGACGCACTTGGCGTATCCGCGCAGTTGAGCAAGAAATTGCGCAGCGTCGCCGACGAATACCTCGCCCACGTCAATCGCGATCGCCCCGAGCATCTCGAAGCGATCCTGGCGCCGAGCATCATCCCGCTGGATTGATAACAGGTCGCTCTCACGATCTAAAACTGAAAAAAACGGACCGCCAGCGAATTACGCGGCGACGGAAACCGCATCATCGACGTCAACATAGTCGTCGTGATCGACATATTCGTCCGCGACCAGTTCGTCGCAGAATAGCCGCGCTTCCTCGCGGGCGGATTCGGTGGCGAAGCGGCGCAGCAGGATCAGCAGCGGCTGGGCGGCATCGGCGCCCATCTCGCAGCTTGTGAGCACACGCTCCACCATGCGGCGGTTCAGCCGGACGGTCCCGTCGATCGTCGCCGAGAAGCCGATCTCGTCGCGCGCGGCAAGTGCTGCGCGGAACGCCGGGAATGTGGATGCAGGCAGGCCTGCGCGTTGCAACAGCGCGGTGACACCGCTGCCGCCGCGTTCCTGCACCAGCGCGTAGACCCGTGCTGCAGGGAGGCCCGACAGCTCCACCAGTGCATCGGCGAACATCTCGAAGTTACCCGACAGCAAGGACCGCAGGATCAGGCCGGATGTGAGGTGTCCGGTAGCCCGCAGATGACGCAGCAAGCCGGCAAGATCGTCTCCCGATGACTGGGCTGCGATATTCACGGTCGATCGCTCGCAGGCCTCGGCTGTAATGCGCTGGGCGCGATCGGCGCTTAGCCAGGAGCGGGCGGTGACGAACTGCGCCAGCGTCTCTGATAGCTTGCCGACAAGCAGCAGCCGCGTGGCGGCCGGTAGATCATCTTGCGACAAGAGTGTTTCGCGAATGGCGGCGAGATGGCCGAACCGTTCGACGATCCGGTCGAGCGACAGCGGCACGATCTCGCTGTAGGGATTTTCGATCAGCTCCAGCACGGCTGAGGCGGAGCCGACTTCGGCAATAGCCGCGCAGATGGAAGCCGGAAGATGCATTCGTCGCGCGATGGCGCTTTGCACGTCGACCGAACCGGTCGCGACGATATCGACGAGGTCCGCGTCGATCAGAAGCGGAGAGAATTCGAGGATCGGAAGCGCGACCGACGGCTGATCGCAGGACAGCGCCCGGACAATCGCAGCCGGCGCATCTTCGCTCCAGGTGAAGACCTCGGCCATCGCCTGCCGCACCAGCGGCGACGGATCGTCGAGCAGCATGAGCAGCGCGCCCTCAGCGGCGGCGCTGTCGTCCTCGGACAAATCGGAAACCAGCCACGCCTGAGCCAATGCCCGCGTCGCATCTGCGCGCTCCCCTGCGGGAGCGGTACGAACCCAACTGATGAACTGCCGAACGATCATGTTTAAGCCGGCTTACGCAACATTGAAAACAGCATCCCGCGGACGCTACAGTCATAGAAATTAAACCATGACGCTTAACAAAGCGTTCACCATAACCGGTTGCTTTTGTTGACGTTCTGTTAACCGCTCCAGTCGCGGTCGGCGCGGGCAGCGCTAATTTCTAGCTGCTGAAAATGCCGTTCCGATCGCTGAACAGATCGAGCGGCCGCGCTTTGCTGGTCTCGCCGGAGACCTTGGGTTGGGCGATTGACGATGTCAGTGAGGTGGTGTTGCCCCACAATTCGCTGACAGCAGGAGATACCGGTTCGCTGCGCTCACCGGCCTTGAACAGCGAGCGGAAGATCGGCTCGTCTCTCTGCACCGATGCGACCTGTCGCGCCGGTTGGGGAGCTTGTACATCCTCACGCGAAGCCACCGAGATCGAGCTCAGATCGGGAAAGACCTTGAGTTCGACCGGACCTCGCGCGGCTCCAGCGCTTGCAACGGTCGTGCGAGCAGCCTGCGGCGTCGTCGCCACAGATTGAGCGACAGCCGGCGGTGCCGTGCCACCCAGGGCCGCCACTGCCGATCGTGTTGTCTTCGAATTTGCAGCGCTGTCGTAGCGCGCGGTGAGAACCGAATAGACTTCCGAAACCGAGCGTGCGCGTCCGCCGCGATCGTAAAAGATCGAGCGATTGGACGCAGCAGCAGCGGGAAAAAGACTTGCACCGGATGCATTCGGATTCTGTTCGGCGTTGTTGATCAATCGCGACGCCCCGCGCGCGCCCAGGAAGTGCGCGATGTAGAGCTCGCCTTCGGTCGGCCGCCGGCCGATCTCGCCAACCAGCTTGAAACTGTTCGATTGCGTCAACACGCCGGCGAATGCCGAATTGGCCGCAGGATCGTTGCGCAACTTGAGAATATCGGCGCGCGTGGCCGGATCGCTGACCTCGTAGCGGCCCGACGGCAGCCGCGTGATCGCATCAGCCTGCTTGCTGTAGCCGAGTTTGGCGCCGGCTTCCTTGACCGTACCGAGCCAGGTCTGCTCGATGAACTGAAAAAGCCCGCGCGCGGAGGATGTCGGCGCAGCAGCTGCTGGATTGAGGTTGGATTCGATCTTGGCCGCCGACAGCAGATATTCAAAGCTCGCGCCGGTGGCGTTCGCTGCCTTCTTGATGGCGCCGGCGACCTCGGTCGCGGCGGTGCTCAGGCCGGACGTTTGCAGGATTTGATCGATCGACATGGCGGCGTCCCGGTCCACGGGAGAATGGCCCCACGGAGCCAGCCTCACACTGGATCAGTTATGGTTAATGGAGGGTAAACGGCGGTAAAGAGCGACCGCACGCGTCTCGCAATCAGGTCTTGCCGTAGACCGAGGCCGGATCGAACACGCGATCCGAATCGACGAAGGTCATCCGGGCTGCGCCGCCCTCGCCCTTTGTCACCGCGCGGTAGAAGCACGACCGCCGTCCCGTATGGCAAGCCGCACCGCCGGTCTGCTCGACGCGAATCCAAACCGCGTCCTGATCGCAGTCGAGACGCATCTCAACAACGCGCTGAAGATGTCCGGACGATTCGCCCTTGCGCCACAGCGCGCCGCGCGAACGGCTGAAGTACCAGGCCTCGCCGGTCGCAATGGTCTTGCGCAACGCCTCATCATTCATGTGCGCGACCATCAGCACATCGCCGGATGTTGCATCCGTCGTTACGCAGGTCACAAGACCCGCCGCATCGAACTTGGGAGCGAACGTCAGCCCCTCTTCGATCTCTTTGGATGTCGCACTCACTGAACACTTCTCGTATGTAAGACACTCCGTCATTGCGAGGAGCAAAGCGACGACGCAATCCAGTTACCTGCAGTGAACTGGATTGCTTCGCTCCGCTCGCAATGACGATTAATAGGATCGTTCGCGAAACCTAGCGCCCGCGCACCAATGACAGGAAGCGCCCCTGTTCCTGAGGATTGTCCCGGAACAGTCCGGTATAGCGCGTGGTCAGCGTCATGGTGCCTTGCTTGGCGACACCGCGCACCGACATGCAGGTATGCTCGGCCTCGATCATCACGGCGACACCGCGCGGCTGCAAAATTTCATCGATCGCGTTGGCAATCTGCGCAGTCAGATGCTCCTGCGTCTGCAGGCGATGCGCGAAGATATCGACCACGCGGGCCAGCTTGGAGAGACCGACGACGCGCTCTACCGGTGCATAAGCGATATGCGCCTTGCCGTAGAACGGCATCACATGATGTTCGCAATGCGAATTGAAGCCGATATCGCGAACAAGAACGAAATCGTCGTAACCGGCGGTCTCGCCGAACGTGCGGTTCAGAACTTCTGCATAGTCCTGCCCATAACCCTGGAACAGCTCGTCATAGGCTTCGACCACACGCCGAGGTGTATCGAGCAGACCTTCGCGCGCGGTGTCCTCGCCGATATAGGCCAGCAGCGTCTTCACGGCTTTCTCGGCTTCGCTGCGCGACGGGCGCGAGTCTTCCGATGATTTGCTGTCAGTTGAATCTGAGGCCTTTTCAGCCCGCAAGGTCTTGATAATCGCGTCCATTTCGACTCCGTTCGACCGGCCCAATCGAGGCCGGAGTGTCACCGGTAAGCCGCCTCAGCGATGCACGCCGCCGGACGCCTTGCATCCCTCCATTCTTGCCGCGAAATCAGCGAGTTCAGTGCTGCTTCGAAGGCTGGACGGGTTTATTCCTGCAACCACATTCCTATATAGGATAGCAGGCTGGAGCCGCCAAGGGCAGCCCCCGGCCCATGGCCAAGGCATGACATGCTAAACGACGTCTACACCAAGCGAATTATCGAGCTGGCGGGCAATATACCCCGCCTCGGACGGTTGCCGGCCCCCGATGCGACCGCGACCGCCCATTCACGTTTGTGTGGGTCAACCGTCAAGATCGACCTCAAGATGGATGGGCCGGTGGTCACCGATTTCGCTCACGATGTGAAAGCCTGCGCGCTCGGCCAGGCCTCGTCATCGATCATGGCCGCCCATGTGGTCGGCTCGAACGCGGCCGAATTGCGGGAGCTGCGCGAGACGGTTCGCCGCATGCTGAAAGAGAACGGCGCGCCGCCGCAGGGCAAGTGGGCCGATATTGCGCTGCTCGAACCGGTCCGCGACTTCAAGGCGCGGCACGCCTCGACGCTGCTGACATTCGACGCCGTTGTGGACGCGATTGGCCAGATCGAGGCCAGAACAAACACCAAGACCACCGGCAATGCCGGCGCATCCACCAACGCCTAAGTCCTGATTATTTTTGTTCGGTTGCAATTCCGCCGGTCGGCGGAAGCGCTTCGGCCGTGCGCCGTGGCGGCATGACTGCCGTATCGCCGGACTCGGCCGCATCGGCCTTGACCCTGTCGCGGTAGAGTTTGGCGATCAGATCCGAGACACGAGCCGACGATGATGTGCCGTCGTCTTTCGACGCGATTGCGTCGGGAGCTTTCACGTCAGTATTGATGACATCGGTGTTGATGACATTGGTGCGGCGAAGCTCATCGTAAGACAGCTCGCGCAGCGGCTCCCACGGCGGCACGCTCAGCGCCATGTCGAGCAATTCACCCGTGCCGCCCATCTCGAACGTAAATCGCGTCAAGCGGCCCGCATCGCGCTGCACGATCATCAGGTCCTGTGCCGAATAGGTCGAGGCCTTGGCGTTGTCGACGCGGTCTCCGAGCCAGATCTGATGCACGCGAATATGGGCGCCATCCGGTATGACGCGGCGGGTCCCCGACAGCAGCAGAAATGCGCACATCGACTCGCAATATGCTTCCGACAGAATGCCCGATCGTTCGCCGCCCTGCGCCGTTTGCGTTTCGAACGTGATGCCGACTGCGGTCTGCATGCCGAGCTTGCGCCAGCGCCGGCCGAGTTCGATAGCATCCAGTACCGAGCCGCCGCTCGAATCCAGCACGACGGTCGCGCCTTCCAGATTCCTGCCGCGGGCGAATTCGTCGAATTCCTTTTCCGTATCGCCGGTCACGACGCCAATGGCGGAGATCCAGCCCTTGCATTGGGCGACACAGAGCACGCGCGCGAACGGATCGTTGTCGTTGCGATCGTGCCAGCTAAAGCGCATCGGCAGCTTGCGCTCTTCCATAATGGTATTTGCATGAGCGGGAGTATCGAGCGTGGCAATGCCAGCCAGGATCAGCGACACAGCGGCGGCGCATAAACGCGCCCGGCCGCCGAATATCAGCGACTCCACGAACAAGTTGGTCCCTTCCCCGCCCCATTCGACCCAAGGTCAGAACCTTCAGGCCGACAACAAATCGGTCACGGCACCTTTCACGTGATATAAGCGTGTCACGTGAGTGTTATGAAAAAGCTAACCATGCTTCGGATTCGCGTCCAGTGACCTTTGGCGCGATGCAGCCCCGGATCGCGCGATATCTTTGTGCGTGTTGCGCATTTGCAATCACCAGCTGGTTCCCCGCCCTGGAACAGGGCAATGTGCCGCAAACTTTCGTAGCAGTTGCCCATGGAACCATCATCGCATTCGTCTTCGCACTGTCCGCACTGCGCCTCGTCGGGATGGCGAGCGTTGCCGCGCATGGCGGGACGCGGATTGATTCGCGGCTATCGCTACACGCTCTCTCCACTGATCGGATTCAACTGCCGCCATGTACCGACATGCTCCGCCTATGGTGACGAAGCGATCGGGCGTTTCGGGCTTTGGGCTGGAGGCTGGATGACGCTGGCGCGGCTGCTGCGCTGCCAGCCATGGGGTACATCGGGGCTGGATTTCGTGCCGAAGAAGACGCCGCAAGGCGCGCGCTGGTTCATGCCGTGGCGTTACGCGCGATGGCACGGGGTGCAGGATCAGCCGGACGAGACATGATCCCGAAAGGCGGGCACCGGTTTTCGGATCAGATCATGTCCATCTGGAATGCCCGTCTAGAACGTGGCGCAGATGTTGCGCACCGTTGTCAGCACCGACTGCTGACTGAACTTTGCCTTGTAGGCGTCGGCAATCGCTACGAGATCGGCGCGTTTTTGCGCATCGTCACGAAATGTAATCAGCACGACCTTGCTCGGTTCATGGATCAGACGTCCGCGATCGTCACGATACTGCCCGCGCGCATCGATGATCGTCAGCCCGTCGGGAAATCGCGGCGTAATTTCCCTCGCAGCGAACTGCGCGAACTCAGCTTCGCGGACGCCGATCCGGTTGCCGATGTTGCGGCCGAACAAAATCTCCGCGCTCACCATCGGTAGCGTTGGCGGCGTGCAGATTTGCGGCAAGGACGCGCACCCGGACAAAATACTCAAACCGAAAACAAGGATCAGAACGCGGCTGTGTATCTTCATCACAAGCCTATCCGCGCCGGGTCAGAAACAGCACGCCGATCGCCAGCGCGATGAAGGCGACCGAAACATATCCCTGCGCGATGTACATCCCGCGTTCGAACAGCGCACCGCCGATCGCCGAGCCGACACCTTGTCCCATGTAGAGGAACGAGGTGTTCAGTGACACGGACGCACCGGCCGCAGCCGGATCGGCGCCGACCAGACGCACCTGCTGCATCGAGTTGGTCGAGGCGAACCCCAAACCCCAGATCGCAACGCCGATAAACATCGCTGACAGAAAGCCCGCGCCGACCGCCCAGATCGACGCGCCGATCAGCAGCGCCGACATCCACACCATTGACGAACGATACGGTCCCCATCGATCCACTACACGCGAGGCGATGATGTTGCCGACAAATCCAGCGACGCCGTACGTCGCGAAGATCACGGCGATTGCTTCGGGTCCGGCCTTGCCGAGTTGCGCCAGCAGCGGGCCGATGAAAGCATAGACCACGAATTGACCGCCAATTTGCAACGACGTCAGCACCAGCAACAGCAGGATCAGCGGATTGCGCAGCACCGATACCCAGGTTTTGAGGTCGAGTGGCGCACCGACAACGCCACGCGGCAACTTGACGAGAAGCAGCACGAGGCACATTGCGGCAAACGCACCGATGCCGCCGAACGCAAACTGCCAGCCATAGTGGCTTGAGATATAGGAAATCAACGGCAGGCCAAGCGCGGCCGCAAGCGACCAGCCGAGGAAAACGTAAGCGATCAGGCCGCCGCGTTTCTCGGGCGGCGCGAGCAGGCCGATGGTCCCTGCGGCCTGCGGCGTATAAAGTGCTGCGACCGCGAGCGTTGCGATCCGCAGCACCATCAACACTGTGAAATTCGTCGTGAACGCCGACGCCAGATTGCCGATGACCATTACGGCAACACTGAACGCCAGCAACAACCGGCGATCGATCCGGCTGGTCAGCGCGGCGCTCAGCGGCGAGCCGATGCACAGCACCACCGCGCCAAACGTGATGAGAAAGCTCGCCTCGCGGATGGTCACGCCGAAGTCGCGCGACAGCTCGACGAGCATACCTGCGGGGGCGAGAATGGTGCAGCCGGTGACGACGTTGCCCAGCATCAGGGCGGTCGGGGTCAGCATTTTGACAGGAGTCATCGCGCGAGGATTCATGGCGGCTATATAGGCCGCAATTCATGCGTATGCATATGACCATGCAGATTGGGACCGTTGCAGCCCCCGAATCCCCTGCTATACAGGCCTCCGTTCCCGCTTACCTGCGCCCGTTCGCAGGAGTGAGCCTCAGGAGATGACCATGACCGACGAGAACACGCCCGCGCCGGGATTCCAGTTTGGCCTCGCCAATCTGAAGGCCGCCGACCCCGGACAGAAGATCACCGTCACCTTCCCCGACGGCGCGAAACGCGAATTTCCCCACGGCACCACCGGCCTCGACATCGCCAAGGGCATCTCGCCGTCGCTCGCCAAGCGCACGGTGGCGATGGCGCTCGACGGCCACGTCGCCGATCTGTCGGACGCAATCACCCGCGACGCCAAAATCGAATTCGTCAACCGCGACGATCCGCGTGCGCTGGAACTGATCCGGCACGATGCCGCGCATGTGCTTGCCGAAGCCGTGCAGGCGCTGTGGCCCGGCACGCAGGTCACCATCGGCCCGACGATCGAGAACGGATTCTATTACGACTTCTTCCGCAACGCGCCGTTCACGCCGGACGATTTCGCCGCCATCGAGAAGAAGATGCGCGAGATCGTCGCCAAGGATCAGCCCTTCACCAAGGAAGTGTGGACCCGCGACCAGACCAAGCAGGTGTTCAAGGACAAGGGCGAGCTGTTCAAGGTCGAACTGCTCGATGCGATTGCCGAAGACCAGCAGATCAACATCTACAAGCAGGGCGAATGGTTCGATCTGTGCCGTGGTCCGCACATGACCTCCACCGGCAAAGTTGGGACCGCCTTCAAGCTGATGAAGGTGGCCGGCGCGTATTGGCGCGGCGACAGCAACAATCCGATGCTGACCCGCATCTACGGCACGGCGTTCGCCAAGCAAGAAGAGCTCGACGGTTATCTCAAGCAGCTCGAGGAAGCCGAGAAGCGCGACCATCGCCGCCTCGGCCGCGAGATGGACCTGTTCCATTTTCAGGAAGAAGGTCCGGGCGTGGTGTTCTGGCACGCCAAAGGCTGGACGCTGTTTCAGGCTATCATCGCCTACATGCGCCGACGGCTTGCGGGCGACTATGATGAGGTGAACGCGCCGCAGATTCTTGACAAGGCATTGTGGGAAACCTCGGGCCATTGGGAATGGTATCGCGAGAACATGTTCGCAGCGCAATCGGCCGGCGACGAGGCCGAGGACAAGCGCTGGTTCGCACTGAAGCCGATGAATTGCCCCGGCCACGTGCAGATCTTCAAGCATGGATTGAAGAGCTATCGCGAGTTGCCTATTCGCCTCGCCGAGTTTGGCATCGTGCATCGCTACGAGCCATCCGGCGCGATGCATGGCCTGCTGCGCGTGCGCGGCTTCACGCAGGACGACGCGCATGTGTTCTGCACCGAGGAGCAGCTTGCGGCGGAGTGTCTCAAGATCAACGATTTGATTCTCTCCACGTACTCGGATTTCGGCTTCGACGGCGAACTCGTGGTGAAGCTCTCGACGCGCCCGGAAAAGCGCGTCGGCACCGATGCTGCGTGGGATCACGCCGAAGACGTCATGAGCAAGGTACTCGGGCAAATCCAGAGCCAAAGCGGCAACCGCATCAGGACGGAGATCAATCCGGGCGAAGGCGCGTTCTACGGGCCGAAGTTCGAATACGTGCTGCGCGACGCGATCGGCCGCGACTGGCAGTGCGGCACCACGCAGGTCGACTTCAACTTGCCGGAACGGTTCGGCGCGTTCTACATCGACGCCGACTCCAGCAAGAAAACACCGGTAATGGTGCATCGCGCGATCTGCGGCTCGCTGGAGCGTTTCACCGGCATTTTGATCGAGCATTATGCAGGCCACTTTCCGCTCTGGCTCGCGCCGGTACAGATCGTCGTTGCGACCATCACCTCCGACGCCGACGACTACGCCCGCGATGTGCTCAAGCAATTGCGGCGTGCCGGGCTACGCGCCGAGATCGATCTGCGCAACGAGAAGATCAACTACAAGGTGCGCGAGCATTCGCTGGCGAAGGTGCCGGCGCTGCTGGTGGTCGGCAAAAAGGAAGCCGAGACACGCGGTGTCTCGATCCGCCGTCTCGGCAGCGACGGCCAGACGGTGATGCCGCTGACCGAGGCCATTGCATCGCTGGCGGAAGAGGCCACACCGCCGGACGTGAAGCGCGCCAAGATGGAGCAAGCGGCGGAGTGAGTATCACTTTAACCTCTCCCCGTTTACGGGGAGAGGTCGGAGACAAGCGACAGCGAAGTCTCCGGGTGAGGGGCATTACGAGGTGCACTCCACCCCCTCACCCGCTCGCTAAAGCTCGCGACCTGTCCCCGCGCGCGGGGAGAGGTGAAAAATCAAAGCACTAAACGACATGTCTTAGAGGACTGCTAAACTGCGCGCCCTTGCTC
>JAKFUP010000014.1 GCA_021732625.1 Hyphomicrobiales bacterium | reverse complement strand
CGCCGAAGCGCGTCGAAGCCGCGAAAATCTCGGGCTCGGCTTCCTGCGACAGCTTGATGGTCTTGGCGTAGCAGCCGCCTTCGAAGTTGAAGATGCCGTCCTTGCCCCAGCCGGTCTCGTCGTCGCCAATGAGAGTACGGTTCGGATCGGCCGAAAGCGTGGTCTTGCCGGTGCCGGAGAGGCCGAAGAAGATCGCGCTGTCGCCGCCGTCACCGACGTTGGCCGAGCAATGCATCGGCATCACGCCCTTGGCGGGCAGGTAGTAGTTCAGCGTGGTGAACACCGACTTCTTCATTTCGCCGGCGTACTGCGAGCCGCCGATCAGGACGATCTTGCGGTTGAAATCGATCGCGACGACGTTCTCGGACTTGCAGCCGTGGCGTTTCGGATCGGCCTTGAACGAGGTCAGATCGATGATCGTCATCTCCGGCACATACGACGCCAGCTCGGCGTGTTCCGGGCGGATCAGCATGGTGCGGATGAACAGAGAGTGCCAGGCCAGCTCGGTGAAGACGCGAACCTTGATTCGGTTCGCAGGATCAGCGCCGCCGTAGAGGTCCTGCGCGAACAGGTTCATTCCCTCAGCATGCGTGATGAAGTCTTCGTACAGCGTCTGGAATTGTTCGGCGGTGATCGACTGGTTGTTGCCCCACCACATCGTCTTTTCGGTGTGAGCGTCGCGGACGGTGAACTTGTCTTTCGGGCTGCGGCCGGTGAAGACGCCGGTTTCCGCGCACAGCGCGCCGCCGTCAGTCAGTTCGGCTTCCCTGTTGGCGAGAGCGTGCTCGTAAAGCGCGGAGGTGCCGAGATTCCAGTTCACCTGCTTGAGGGTTTTTAAGCCGAATTTATCGGCGCCAAAGGCACCGTTGCGCACGCCCGTCTCTTTCACGGAATTCTCCTCCTCAAGGTCCGCAGTGCTGAACTACCGCGCATCAAGCCGCCCGATGCGCTTAGCCTGCGGTTAGCCGTGGATTATATCTGTCCGGCCCCGGTGGCGCGACCTAATAGTGGTCAATGCCGGTTTTGCCAAGCCGATCTCTCAAGTTTTGGTTGATAGCCGGGCAGGCACGCCGGAGTGTTGATTGCACTGCCGAAATTGGTAGCGCTACCGGCTTCGGCACCGCGCTAATAACTCCAGCCTCGCCCAATTCCGGCTGGAAAGCCTCCATCAAACACTATTGCGGCGCACAAGATGTGGGGCAGCCCTTGGCCCTTGCCTCCGCGACCAGAGCCACCAGTGCCTTGCGGGCCTCGTTCGCAGTCGTCACCCGCTCGCGAAACGGCAGCCGCAGGGTCTGTCCGTCGAGAACGAGGTCGGCACCGTCGGGATCGACGCCGGTCATCCGCCAGGCACCCTCCTCGGCGCCGAGCAGTTTGGTCGCGTAGAGCAGCGTCGCGTCGAGGTGGTCCTCGTTCATGTGCGCGACGATGCCGGCTTCGGCTTCGATCAACCCGTCCGCGCCGGCAAGATCGGTCAGAATTTTTTCAGGCTCGACATCCACGATGCGGCCGAAGCCGGCGACGAGATGAACATTCGACGGCTCGACGGTGAAGAACATGAAGTCGGCAAACGCCGCATAGGCTTCGGCCGACGGATGAGCGGACAGAAAACGCCGCCGCAACACGGCGTCGTTGTCGGACTCCGCTTTGATCGCCTTGCCGGAGACCATGATCCGCGCCTGTTCCAGCGGCTCGCCTTCGGCGCCTTCCTGCAGCATCACCGAGACGCGCGGATCGCGGGAAATGTTCTGTGTGTGCCGCGCCAGTTTTGAGATTAGCAGGATCGTCTGTCCGCCCGGCGCCGAGGCAACATTGACCAGCGAGCAATATGGGTCGCCGCTCGTTGGCATCAGGGTTGCCAGTGCGCCATGGCGGCTCTTGCGCAGCAGCGCCTTGGTAATCTCGACAGGGGTCTCGTCGCCTGGAAAGGTCATGGGTCAAACCTGCTGATGCTGACTTCGGCCCCGGATGGGTCCAGACCGGGTTTTTCAGGAGTGATTTGAACGCTTTGTAACCCTGAAGGAAACAGGGAACCCACGGAAAAGTCGTGCGTTTTCTGTTATTCGTGTACACTTCAAGGCTCGGCCGGGCCATCGGGTGGGAACCCGGTCACATTTCAGCCCAGCTTGCATTGCTCGTTGACTGGCGTCCAAAGCCATTTCGTCATGGGTGAGCCAAATCGGCAACCCGTCGTTCGCGCCTCCCGTTCAAGAAAGAGCCTCATGCCAACAATCGCCCTCGTCGACGACGATCGCAACATTCTCACATCGGTCTCGATCGCGCTGGAAGCCGAAGGCTACCGCATCATGACCTACACCGACGGTGCATCGGCTCTCGAAGGCTTCAAGACCAGCCCGCCGGATATGGCGATCCTCGATATCAAGATGCCGCGCATGGACGGCATGGAGACGCTGCGCCGGCTGCGGCAGAAGTCGGATTTGCCGGTGATCTTCCTCACCTCGAAAGACGAGGAGATCGACGAACTGTTCGGCCTCAAGATGGGCGCCGACGATTTCATCCGCAAACCGTTCTCGCAGCGGTTGCTGGTCGAGCGCGTCAAAGCGGTGCTGCGCCGCGCGATTCCGAAAGATCCTAACGTCGCGCAAAAGGAACTGGATGCGAAGGCGCTGGAGCGCGGCTTGCTGCGCATGGACCCGGAGCGCCATACCTGCACCTGGAAGAACGATCCAGTGACGTTGACCGTCACCGAGTTTCTCATTCTGCAGGCGCTGGCCACTCGCCCCGGCGTGGTCAAGAGCCGCAACGCGCTGATGGACGCAGCCTACGACGATCAGGTCTACGTCGACGACCGCACCATCGACAGCCACATCAAGCGGCTGCGCAAGAAGTTCAAACTGGTGGACGACGATTTCGAGATGATCGAGACGCTTTATGGCGTCGGTTACCGCTTTAAGGAAACCTGAAAACCCGTCGTTGCGGCGAGGCATAGCCGACGAAGCAATCCAGCCTTTCCTCGACACTGGATTGCTTCGCTTCGCTCGCAATGACGATGTATAGTGGGCACGGCAGCCACGGACAGGGCTAAGCGGTTTTGACATTGCTGGATCGACCACAGCCGGATCGCACGATTGACGACCGGCGCGACAGCGCCGACGGCGTCGCGCCCCCGCTCGTTCCTGACAACGAGAATCTCGCCGCGCCCGAGACAAAGGCCGTTTCAACCTGGCAGCGCCCGCTCGGCTGGCTGCGCCGCGCCGGGCAGTACATTTTCGCGCTGACGTTTTCGAGCCTCACGCGCCGCATCGTCTCGCTGAATCTCGCAGGCCTGATCGCGCTGGTGATCGGCATTCTGTATCTCTCACAGTTTCGCGCCGGCCTGATCGACGCGCGCGCGCAGTCACTCCTGGTGCAATCGGAAATCATCGCCGGCGCCATCGCGGCATCCGCCACCGTCGAGACCAACACCATCACCATCGATCCGGATCGTCTGCTCGATCTCAAGCCCGGCGAAACCTATGGCCTCGGCGATGAGTTCGGAGGCGGCCTCGATTTTGCGATCAATCCAGAACGCGTCGCGCCCGTGTTGCGCCGCCTGATCTCGCCGACCAAGACCCGCGCGCGCATCTACGACCGCGACGGCGTGCTGGCACTGGACAGCCGCAGCCTGTTCGGCCGCGGCGACGTGCTGCGCTTCGACCTGCCGCCACCATCGGAGAAAAAGCCCGGTTTTGCTGAGCGCATGACCATCGCCGCGCGCACCTGGCTCAATCGCGGCGACCTGCCGCTGTATCGCGAACTCGGTCCCGAAAACGGCAACGGCTATTCCGAAGTCGCCCAGGCGCTCGGCGGCGTTAAAGGCAGCATGGTGCGCATCAACGACCGCGGCGAAGTCATCGTCTCGGTGGCGGTGCCGGTGCAACGCTTCCGCGCGGTCCATGGCGCGCTGATGATTTCAACCCAGGGCGGCGACATCGACAAGATGGTGACCGCCGAGCGCGTCGCCATTCTGAAAGTGTTCGGCATCGCCGCCGGCGTCATGATCGTGCTGTCGCTGCTGCTGGCCAGCACCATCGCAGGCCCGGTGCGGCGGCTCGCCGACAGCGCCGAGCGTGTCCGTCACCGCATCCGTACCCGCGTGGAAATTCCAGACTTCTCCGGCCGCCGCGACGAGATCGGCCATTTGTCCAGCTCGCTGCGCGGCATGACCGACGCGCTCTACAACCGCATCGAGGCGATCGAGCGCTTCGCCGCGGACGTTGCGCATGAGCTGAAAAATCCACTGACCTCGATGCGCTCGGCGGTCGAGACGCTGCCGCTGGCCAAATCCGAAGAGAGCAAAACGCGATTGCTCGCGGTGATCGAACACGACGTGCGGCGGCTCGATCGCCTGATCTCGGACATCTCCGACGCCAGCCGCCTCGACGCGGAATTGCAGCGGCAGGACGCGGCACCCGTCGATCTTCGGCGATTGCTCAACACGCTGACCGCGGTCGCCAACGAGACCAAGCACGGCAGTGATATCGCCGTGCTGTTGCGCTTCGAGGGCAACGGCGCCGACACGTTCTCTGTGCCGGGTCACGATTCGCGGCTTGGGCAAGTGGTGTCGAACCTGCTCAGCAATGCACGGTCGTTCTCCACCAAAGGCGGCACCGTGCGCGTAATATGCCGCCGCGTGAAGACTGAAGTCGAAATCGTGATCGATGACGATGGCCCCGGCATCGAGCCCGATGCGCTGGAGAAAATTTTCGAGCGCTTTTACACCGACCGTCCGCATCAGGGTTTCGGCCAGAACTCCGGCCTCGGCCTGTCGATCTCGAAGCAGATTCTCGATGCCCACGGCGGGCGCATCTGGGCCGAGAACCGCATGGCGCCGACACCGGCGGGCGAAGAGCCGCGTGTCGCCGGCGCGCGCTTCGTGGTGCGGCTCCCGTCTGAGTGATGCCGTCATGAGCGATCAAGCCAACCGCTCGATCCACGCCTCCGCCGTCGTCACTGGCACCATCGGCATTCTCATTCGGGGGCCGTCCGGTTCCGGCAAATCGCAACTGGCGTTCGATCTCATGCTCGCCGGACGTGCGGGGCACATCCCCTCAGCAACGCTGGTTGGCGACGACCGCGTCCATGTCGAGGCACGGAACGGCCTTGTGGTCGTGCGCCCGGCCGACAATCTGAAAGGCCTGATTGAAATCCGCGGGCTTGGCATCCGGCGCTGTGCGTTCGCGCCCGAGGCCGAGGTCCGCCTCGTGGTCGATCTGGACGCCCCCGACGGCGAGCGGCTGCCCGCCCCCAATGCGCTGAAAACCGGGCTTTGCGGCATCAATCTGCTCCGTCTGCCGGTCGCACCGGGGTACCGGCCCCTGCCACTTGTTCTGGCAGTGCTCACGACGGAAGCGGTTTCAGAGACGGGCCGTCTGGCCGGACAACCACTTTCGGACGATTGCCAGCAAGCATTTGGTAACCATATAAGGCCCATGATTGCCACCAAGTAGGCCGGGCGCGACCCACCCCCTCCGGAGCCTTTTGACCCGGAAAGCGCCAAGATGACCCCTTGCAACGGGGCTCCGGATGGTCAACATGTGGCCCGTTCGTGCGGTGCACCAAAAGCACCCGCGAGGAGTTTTCGATGATTGGTCTCGTTCTGGTGACCCACGGGCGCCTTGCCGATGAGTTCAGGGCAGCGCTCGAGCACGTCATGGGTCCTCAAAAGCAAATCGAAGCGATTACGATCGGTGCGGAAGATGATGCCGACCTCTGTCGGAGCGACATCATCGAAGCCGTCAATCGCGTCGACAGTGGAGATGGCGTCGCCATTCTCACCGACATGTTCGGCGGCACGCCGTCGAACCTCGCGATCTCATGCATGAGCCGTCCCAAGGTCGAAGTGCTCGCCGGCATCAACCTGCCGATGCTGGTGAAGCTCGCCAAGGTGCGCGAGGAGCGGCCGCTCCCCGAAGCGATCGCCGCAGCTCAGGAAGCCGGGCGCAAATACGTTACCATTGCCAGCCGGGTTCTCGCCGGCAAATGACGCCTCCGCCGGACGCGACTTCGTCTGACACCGGCGCGGTGACACGCGAAATTCCCATCATCAACAAACGCGGCCTGCATGCGCGGGCCTCGGCGAAATTCGTGCAGATGGTCGAGAAGTTCGACGCCGATGTGAAGGTCACGCGCAACAGCGAGACCGTCGGCGGCACCTCGATCATGGGGCTGATGATGCTGGCCGCCGGCATCGGCACCTCGATCTCCGTCTCGGCCACGGGCGCGCAGGCGCAGGAGGTGGTCGACGCGCTGACCACGCTGCTCGGCAACAAGTTCAACGAAGACGAATAGCGCAACGATCCGTTCGCGCATCTTGAAACAACACGTCTTGCCTCAAGACATGTGCCTCAAGATGTCTTGCCTGAAGTGCCGCGCACCAGATCGGCCGGCGAGATCAGCGTGCCGAACCGCTCGCACCAGATCACCACGCTCTTGTAGTCGTCGAGATTGACGCCGCCCGGAATCGGATAGCGCTGGCTGCCCTCGAACGCACGCAGGCGTCCGAGATCTATCCAGGTGGCGCGCTGGACGTCGCCCTCCTTGCGAACGCCGGCCTTGGGCACGAGCAGCACGTGATACTTAGGCCCCGCTCCGACCTTGAAGTCGCCCTCGAGAAACACCGTGCGTGCGTAGACGCTCACCTTGCCCTTGCCCCAGTGCACCGGGTCCGAAGGGTTGGCATGGATGAAGGAACCGGTCGCGACCAGCCGCGAACGGTCGGCTTCCGTGAGGACCTCGGCGGCAGGCGGCGGCGGAAAGATGTACGGAAATACGATGATCCCGGCCGCGAAGCCCAAGCCGGTGCCTAACGCGCCGCCGAGCACAAATATCGCAACACCCCGCCAGAACGGCGTCATGACCCGCTTCCTTACTGAGAAGCGCCGCACGCTTCCGTAACAGTTACGCCCGGCAACGGCCGATGTTTCTCGTTGCCGGGAATCAACCGTGCGGATTGTCCGAAACACCTGCAAATTGCGGGTTATCCGGTTGCCGCACCGCGACACGGATGCTATCCCGCGCGGATGACGACTGTTCCCATCACCAACATCCGCAACTTCTCCATCGTCGCCCACATCGACCATGGCAAATCGACGCTGGCCGACCGTCTAATCCAGATCACCGGCGGGCTGACCGATCGCGAGATGGCGGGCAAGGAGCAGGTGCTCGACTCGATGGACATCGAGCGCGAGCGCGGCATCACTATCAAGGCGCAGACCGTGCGCCTCACCTATCTGGCGAAAGACGGCAAGACCTACATCCTCAATCTGATCGACACGCCGGGCCACGTCGACTTTGCCTACGAAGTCTCGCGCTCGCTGGCGGCCTGCGAGGGCTCGCTGCTTGTGGTCGATGCCTCGCAAGGCGTCGAGGCGCAGACGCTCGCCAACGTCTATCACGCCTTCGACGCCGGTCATGAGATCGTGCCGATCCTCAACAAGATCGATCTGCCCGCCGCCGAGCCCGAGAAGATCAAGCAGCAGATCGAGGACGTGATCGGCATCGACGCCTCTGACGCGGTGATGATTTCGGCCAAAACCGGCATCGGTATCGGCGACGTGCTGGAAGCCATCGTGCATCGCCTGCCGCCGCCGAAGGGCGACCGCGACGCGACCCTGAAGGCGCTCTTGGTCGACAGCTGGTACGATGTCTATCTCGGCGTCGTCGTGCTGGTGCGTGTCGTCGATGGCGTCATGAAAAAAGGCCAGCGCGTCCGCATGTTGGGCACCAGCGCCGCATATGACCTCGAGCGCGTCGGTTTCTTCACGCCGAAGATGACGCAGATCGATGAACTCGGTCCCGGCGAAATCGGCTTCATCACCGCCGCGATCAAAGAGGTGGCCGACACCCGCGTCGGCGATACCATCACCGACGACCGCAAGCCAGTCACCGACATGCTGCCCGGCTTCAAGCCGGCGATTCCAGTCGTGTTCTGCGGACTTTTTCCGGTCGATGCCGACGACTTCGAGACGCTGCGCGGCGCGATGGGCAAGCTGCGCCTCAACGATGCGAGCTTCTCGTTCGAGATGGAAACCTCGGCTGCATTGGGCTTCGGCTTTCGCTGCGGCTTCCTCGGCCTGCTGCATCTGGAAATCATTCAGGAACGTCTCAGCCGCGAGTTCAACCTCAACCTGATCGCGACCGCGCCCAGCGTCATCTACAAGATGGAGCTGATCAACGGTACCGAGATCGAGATTCACAATCCGGTCGACATGCCGGACGTGGTGCAGATCGAACAAATTCAGGAGCCGTGGATCGAGGCAACGATTCTCACGCCCGACGAATATCTGGGCTCGGTGCTGAAGCTGTGCCAGGACCGCCGCGGTAATCAGAAAGAACTCACCTACGTCGGCTCGCGCGCGATGGTGAAATATGAGCTGCCGCTCAACGAGGTGGTGTTCGATTTCTACGATCGCTTGAAATCTGTGTCGAAAGGTTATGCCTCGTTCGACTATCACCTGACCGATTACAAGCCGGCGGATCTGGTGAAGATGCAGATCCTCGTTAACCTCGAGCCCGTGGACGCGCTGTCCATGCTGGTCCATCGCACCCGCGCCGAAGGCCGCGGCCGCGCCATGGTCGAGAAGATGAAGGAGCTGATCCCGCCGCACATGTTCGTGATTCCGATCCAGGCGGCGATCGGCGGCAAGGTGATCGCACGCGAGACGGTGCGCGCGCTGCGCAAGGACGTCACCGCAAAATGCTACGGCGGCGACATCTCGCGCAAACGCAAACTTCTGGAGAAGCAGAAGGAAGGCAAGAAGAAGATGCGGCAGTTCGGCAAGGTCGACATCCCGCAGGAAGCTTTTATTGCCGCGCTCAAGGTGGATAGCTGAGGGTGAAGTCAGTCGTCTGATTTGGACGCCAGAAAGGTGTCGTCATGACCGCGGGCCTCCTTGCGCGTTGGCTTGATTGCGCGCTGGCAACGATTTCCACCGTCATTCCGGGCTCGCTCGCACGCAGCCAAGTCTACGCAGGCTGCGCAACAACAAGTGCTCGCGCCCCGGAATGACGAAGGACGGTCAAGCCCGGCAATGACGAGAGTCGCGAGCGGCGCGATCAAAAAATCACTTCTGCCCGATCACCTTCAGCGCACGGCCCTGGCTGATGAAGGAGTAATGCCCGGCGCCGAGGCTGCCGATCATCAGGGTTTCGGCGACAGGCTCGGTGATCGGCGTCGAGGCAACCCAGTCGATAATGAAATTCGCGCCGGTTCCGGCGCGCACATCGTTGACAGGCACGTAAACCTCGATCGTCGCGAACGGCTTCATGGCGATCGGCCGCGGCAGGTAGCTCTCGACCAGCCTGCCGCTGGTGTCGAAGTAGCCGATACGCTTGATGACGAGCGGATCGCTCTCGGACGTATTGTGGACGCTCAACGTCACCCCGAAATCGGCCCGCACCTTGCCCTGGCTCATCGACACGCTGGAATAGGCCGGAACATAGAATGTCCCCCCCACCACAGGCTTTGCGACCGGCACATCGGTCAGGGAATCGGCCCAGGACTGCTCAAGCTGTGTTGCAGTGTTCTGCGCCTGTGCGCAGCTCATCACCGTCAATGAGAGCGTACCCGCCAGTCCCCCGAGAACGAGGCTGGAGACAAACCGTCGCAGTGAAAGAGGCATCTGATACCTTCGATTTGATCTTGATATTGGTGACAACTATACCTTGAAAGACAACGGCGTGAACTCATAGTGGAGTGATTTGACATTCTCTACCGCCTCGCCGGGAATTCGCTCGGCGAATGTCAGATCCAAACTCCGCAGAACCTGTTTTTGCTGGTCGTCTTTATTCTACTATTCGCAAGAAAGCCCGCCGCAACGGGATGCGAGTGGTAGGATAAGACCACCAGATTGTGGGGCTTCGGAAAAATGCACGCGCTTATTCACGACATCACCCTTTGCATCTTGTTCGCTTGGGTGCTGGGCCTTGCAGCGCACTATTTCAAGCAACCCCTGATCCTTGCTTACCTCGTCGGCGGCTTCGTCATCGGCCCCTACGGAATGAAGTGGGTCGATTCGCAGGAATCGGTCGCGACCATCTCCGAACTCGGCCTGATTTTCATGCTGTTCATGATCGGGCTGGAAATCGACCTGAAGAAGATCATTCGCGCCGGCGCTGTCATTCTTGGAGCAGCAGGCGTTCAACTCCTCGGCGGCTGCCTGCTCGGCATTGCCTTTTTCACGCTGATCGGACTGTCGTTCGGCGGACCGCGCTGGGACGCTCTTTATCTCTGCGTCGCGGCCGCGCTGAGCAGCACGGTCATCATCGTCAAGGTGCTGTACGAGAAGCGCGAGCTGGATACGCTTCCGGGACGTATCACCCTCGGTATTTTGGTGCTGCAGGATGTGTTCGCGATCCTGTTTCTTGCTATCCAGCCAAGCCTCGACAATTTGCAGATCGGCATCATCGCCCTGTCGATCGGCCGCGTCGTCGTGCTGGTCGCGTCCGCGCTCGCCATCAGCCGCTATGTGCTGCCGTGGCTGTTTCACCAGATCGCGCGGCGTCCCGAACTGATCCTGCTCGGCGCAATCGCATGGTGCTTCCTCGTCGCGGAGGTGGCCGAGCGGCTGCATCTGTCGCGCGAGATGGGCGCGCTGGTCGCGGGCGTTTCGCTCTCGACATTCCCGTACGCGCTCGATGTCACTGCGAAGGTGACGACGCTGCGCGACTTCTTCATCACGTTGTTCTTCGTGGCGCTTGGTATGACAATTCCGATCCCGACGCTGGCCATCGTCGGCATGGCGCTGGTGATCGCGGCGTTTACCGTTGTCAGCCGCGTCGTCACGGTGTTCACGCCGCTATACCTTATGAGCCAAGGTTTGCGGGCCAGCCTGCTCGCCGCGATCAACCTGTCGCAGATCAGCGAATTCTCGCTGGTGGTGCTGCGGGTCGGCGTGTCCTCAGGGCACATCTCGGCGGAGACATCGAGCGCGGCATCCGTCGCGTTCGTGATCCTTGCCGTGATCTCAACCTTCGTGATGACGCAGAGCGATCCGATCACGCGATCTTCGATCGGCATCCTCAAGCGCCTCGGTCTGCGCGATCTCGACCACAAGGATGAGACCGCGCATGGCGACGGCGGAGGCCACGGCGAACCGTCGCGCATCCTGCTGCTCGGGTTTTTCCGCACGGCCAGCGCGCTGGTCAGCGAGATCGAGAAGAAGAATCGCCCGCTGCTCGACCAGATCGGCGTGATCGACTTCAACCCCAACGTCTATCGCAACCTCACCGATCGCGGCGTGAAGGTGACGTATGGCGACATCAGCAATACCGACACGCTTATGCATGCGGGGCTTGAACGTGCTGAGATCGTGATCTCCAGCGTGCCGGACTGGATTTTGAAAGGCACCACCAATGCCAAGCTGGTACGCCAGATTCGGGCGCTCAACCCCACCGCCAAGATCATCGCGGTCGCCGATCTTTTATCGGGCGTGCAGGAGCTTTACGACGCCGGTGCCGATTACGTCACCGTGACGCGGCTCGGCGAAGCGCAGGAGCTGGTTGCGGCTATCGACGCCGCCGATCAGGGATTGCTTGAGGACCGGCGTTCGGAGATCGACGCCCAATTGAGCCAGCGTAACGAGGTGCTTCCATAGCGGAATAAACGCGGCCGGAAATCGGGTGGGAATCGGCCGCAATTTTTGCCAAGTTCTAGCAGAAGAACCGAATTAAGCCTGTCGCAACTGGCAAGACAGGCTTCACCTTTTGCAAGCAAACCCTAAGATTATCCGGATCATGTCAACCAGCGGGTACAACATTTTCGAGACAGCGATCGGTGCCTGCGGCATCGCATGGCACGAACGTGGACTGCTGGCGACGCAATTGCCCGACCGCAGCGCAAGCGAAACCCGCACGCGACTGAAGCGGCGGCGGCCGGACCTGGCCGAAGCATCGCCGCCGGACCAAGTGCAGGATGCGATGGAGCGGATTGC
This sequence comes from Hyphomicrobiales bacterium, assembly GCA_021732625.1. Classification (GTDB taxonomy): domain Bacteria; phylum Pseudomonadota; class Alphaproteobacteria; order Rhizobiales; family Xanthobacteraceae; genus SG-bin9. The sequence continues at coordinate 12,973 of JAKFUP010000014.1, read as the reverse complement.
AGCGCATCTGCGCGGTGAGGCTACTGACCTCTCCACCATTGCGCTCGACATGGATGGATTGCCGCCGCTCAACCGCAAGATCTACGAGATCGCGCGGCGCATTCCTTCGGGCGCGACGCGAACCTATGGCGAGATCGCGCAAGAAATTGAAAAAACCGTCGGCGATCTGGGCGATGCCCGCGCCGTCGGGCAAGCTCTGGGGCAAAATCCGTTTCCGATCGTGATCCCCTGTCACCGCGTGCTGGCGGCGGGAGGCAAGGCTGGCGGCTTTTCGGCGCCGGGACACCTCGTCACGAAATTCCGGCTGCTCGAAATCGAAGGCGCACGGATCGAGGATGCCAAAGCGGCAGGAACGCCGACGCTGTTCGACATTCCGTTGTCCGTTGCTCCACCCCGACGCGGCGGTTAGGTCAGTCATGGGCACAAAGACCGTCCTGCAATGTGGACCGATCACGGTTTATGATTATCGATGCGACACCGGCCCGGGCAGCAGGCCGTTCGCCGAACAGCATCAGTGCCATTCGCTGTCATTCGTGCGCAAAGGCAGCTTCGGCTGCCGGACACAAGGCAAGTCGTTCGAGTTCGTCTCCGGATCGGTGATGGTCGGGAATCCCGGCGACGAGTACGTCTGCACACATGAGCATCACGAGTGCGGCGACGAGTGTCTGTCATTCCAGTTTTCACCCGAACTTGCCGACAGCATCAGCGACGATCAGAAGCTGTGGCGTGCCGGCGGCGTGGCACCGCTGCCTGAATTGATGGTGTTCGGCGAACTGGCGCAGGCCAGCACTCGCAACGGGAATGGCTTGGCCCTTGACGAAGCCGGACTGATGTTTGCTGCACGCTTTGCCGAGATCGTCTCCGGCCGCAAGCAAGGCGCCGTCAGCAACAGCGCGCGCGATCGCCGCCGCGCCGTAGAGGCCGCGCTGTGGATTGACAGCAACGCGCACAGACCGATCGACCTCGAAGCTGCGGCGAGCGAGAGCGGACTGAGTTCGTTTCATTTTCTACGGCTGTTCTCGAACGTGCTTGGCGTGACACCCCATCAGTATCTGGTGCGATCGCGCCTGCGCCGCGCGTCGCGTCTGCTCGCCGATGATGGGCGAAGTATTACCGACGTCGCGCTCGACGTCGGCTTTCAGGATCTGTCGAACTTCGTCCGCACGTTCCACCGTGCCGCCGGGATGTCGCCCCGCGCGTTCCGCAAGGCGGCCCGGGGCGACCGCAAGATTGTCCAAGAACGATTGGCGCGGTCTGCATAGCGTGAGCTCCTCACTTCAAAGGAGAGCACATTTATGTATGACCATATCGGCTTGCGCGTGAAAGACCTCGACGCCAGCGTGCGTTTCTACAGCGCTGCTCTTACACCGCTCGGCCATGTGCTGGCGTCGCACGACGCATCCGGCGCGGGCCTCGGCCCGAAGGATGCTCCGGCGCTGTGGCTGCATGCGAGTAAAGCTGCACCACAAGCCGGCGGGCACATTGCGTTCAGCGCCACAACACGTGCCGCGGTCGATAAGTTCCACGCCGAGGGTATCAAGTCGGGTGGCCGCGACAATGGCCCTCCCGGCCTGCGCGCCGCCTATAGCCCGACATACTACGCGGCATTCCTGATCGACCCCGACGGCAACAACATCGAAGCGGTCTGCCTCAAGTAAGGAGGGGCGCGATGGCAACGATTCAGAAAACAATCATGATCGACGCTTCGCCTGACGTGGTGTGGGATGCGCTGCGCGACTTTCACGCCGTACATAAACGCATCGCGCCGGGTTTCGTCACCGATCTGACATCGGACGGCGACGTCCGCGTCGTCACCTTCTCGAACGGCAGTGTCGCCCGCGAAAAGCTGGTGACCTGCGATGAAGATAACCGGCGGCTGGTTTACTGGATTTCCAGCGAACGCATGGTCCACCACAACGCATCCGCGCAGGTATTCGCAGAGCCGGGCGGCACAACGCGCTTCGTCTGGACCACCGACGTACTGCCCAATGAAATCGCACCCTACATCGACAGTCAGATGTCTCTGGCGGTGCCGTTGATGAAACAAACACTGGAAAGGGCTGCAAAGGCCGCCTGAAGAAATAGGCGTAGCGCTTAGCTACTCCCCCACTTCGTAAACTTAACGGACGCGACCGCGGATAATCCGAGCAACACCATCGACGCAGCCGCAAGCGTGAAGAACGCCTGAGCACTGCCGCCGTAACTCATCAACAGCCAGCCGCCGGCGGCAATGAAGACCAGCCGCCCGGTCTGCGCCAAAACCGGCGGCAGCACTTTCGCCGCACCCTGCGATGAGAAGTACAGCGAGATCGCCAAACCGATGAAGGCGTAGAACGGCGCCGCTGTCGAAAGATACTGGCGGCTCGCCGCAATCACGCCGGGATCGTTGGTGAAAATTCGTACCCAAATATCTGGAAAGATCGCAATCGCAGTCGCGACGCTTCCCACCGAGAGAAACGACACCGTTCCAGCGGTCCATGCAATGCGCCGGGCGCGCGCAACGTCTCCCGCTCCGATCGCCATGCCGACCATCGGCACAGACGCCATGCCGACCGCGAATGCGATCGATGTCAGCATGAATTCGAGCCGCGCGCCGATTCCATATCCCGCCAGCACCTCGGTGCCGAAATGCGCCAGCATGTAAGTCAGAATCGAAATCGTCATCACGCCTTGCAACGGCGAAAGGCAGGCAACCGCGCCAACCCTGAGAATGTCGAAAAACATCGCGCGTTGAATGCGAAAGCCACGCACCAGCGGATTAACGCGCGCACGGCCCGACAGGAGGTACCAGCCCATAGCAGCCGCGCTGATGCTGAATGCAAGCAACGAACCGGCGGCAACCCCTCGCATGCCGAACTGCGGTACCGGCCCGAGGCCGAGACCAAGCGTGCCGCCAAGAATGATCTGACTCACTGCTGATGTCAGCACCATCGCCGATGGAAGTTTCATATTGCCGGTACCGCGCAGGATTCCCGCAAGGGTGTTCATCAGCCATGGAATCGTTGCGCCGGCGAAAAATATCTGTGTGTAGGCGACGGCTTGCATCAGCACGTTGCCGCGCCCGCCCATCGCGATGAGCAGCGCGGGGCCGAACACCAGTATCCCGATCATAAACACAAGGCCCAGCGAAAACCCGATGATCAGCGCATGCGCCGCCAGTGTGGATGCTCGTTGGATATCGTTGGCACCAATGGCTCGCGCAATCGCCGACGCGACGCCGCCGCCCATCGCACCGCCGGACATGGTCATCGTGAGCATGATGAACGGGAACACCAGCGCCATCGCCGCCAGCGACTCGACGCCGAGCCGGCCGATGTAGGAGGTCTCGGCAATGACGACGCAGGTCCCGGCCGTGAGCGCTACCACATTTGGCGCTGCCAGCCGGAGCAGCGTCGGCAGAACCGGGCCTTCCAGCAGCGGATTGCGCGCATGTCCGGCCGACGGCGCGATAATCGGCTCCAATGGCTTTCCTTCACCGTCGGAGACTTGCAGTTCGGCAACAGGATTGGACATGACATTCCCAAACCGCGACATGTGCCGCGGAGCGCGGTGGTATCACTGATTTGCCGGCAAGAGCATCCGCGGGCAGCGCATGGCCCTCCCGCGATGATCCGCGGTTGCGTTGCAGCGCAGAGACACTCTTGCTTGCAGCCATCATCGCTCTCGCTCAAGATTGCGGCAGCCAAAAATAAAACAGCGAGGAAACCATGAGCCTGCTCTCACGCCGCGACTTTCTGGCCGCCACCAGCGCCGCCGCCATCGCTGCAACCACATATCCAGCGCGGGCAGCCATGGGACCGAACGACAAGTTCGACCTCGTCATCAAGGGCGGCGAGGTGATCGACCCGAGCCAGTCGTTGCGCGGCAAGCGCGACATCGGCATTCGCTGGGGCGTTGTCGAAGCGATGGAATCCGACATTCCCGCCGCACGCACGCAGCGTATGATCGATGCGTCGGGCAAGATCGTGACGCCGGGTCTGATCGACCTGCACTGCCATGTCTATCCGTATGGTTCGGCGATCGGCATTCCGGCCGACGAACTGGTCGAGCGCCAATGCACGACCACGGTCGTCTCGGGCGGCGATGCAGGCGTTAACAACATCGCGGCATTGCGCCGTCATATCGCGGCCCAGACGCGCACGCGGATGTATGCGTTCCTGCATATCGCCAACAATGGCCTCAGCGCATTCCCGGTCGCTGAACTCTACAACATCGACCATGCGCAGGTGGACGCATGCGCCATGGCGCTCGCCGAGAACCAGGACTTCCTGCTCGGCGTCAAAGTGCGTATGTCCGAGAACGTCATCTTCAAGCATGGCCTTGAGCCGCTGAAGCGCGCCATTCAGGCCTGCGAGAAATGCGGCTGGCCGGCGAAGCTGATGGTTCATATCGGCGGTGTCGAAACGCCTCAGCTGATGTCGCAAATCCTCGACCTGCTCCGTCCGGGTGACGTGCTGACGCATGCCTACTCCGGCGCACCGAACATCGCAGGCGCATTCACTAACATCGTGCAGGATGGAAAATTACTGCCCGCCGCCGTCGCAGCCAAACAGCGCGGCGTGATCTTCGATGTCGGTCATGGCGGCGGCAGCTTCGATTTCACGGTCGCCGAAATCGCGATCCCGCAGGGCTGCCCGCCCGATACGATCTCGTCCGACATCCATGTGTTCTCCGGTAATTCGCCCGGCATGCCGTATCTGCCGTGGGTGATGAGCAAGTTCATGCTGCTGGGCTATTCGCTCGAGCAGGTGATCGCGATGGCGACAACGGCTCCGGCCAAGATCATCAACCGCGCGCCCGGCATCGGCTCGCTCAAGGTCGGCGCGCCGGGCGACGTATCCATTATGGAGCTGGTCGAGGGTCCGGTGTCGTTCCTCGATACCCGCAACAACAAGCGCGACGGCAAGGCCTATCTGAAACCGGTGCAGACCGTGATGAACGGCGTGCCGTTCGGGCGTCCGTATCAGTCGCCGTTCTCGGTGCGTTAGCTAAGGAAGGCGGACGCATCCGCAAGACTGACATCGCCCTCACCGAGGATGCGCTCCGAGATCGCATCTTCAGCCTGACCGGCGGTGGCGGCGAACGGATCCTGCGGCGTCAGGCGATGATCGACGACGAGCCGCGACAGCAGCATGCGCTTGGCGTCGCCGCGCATCTCGTGAATGCGGCCGCCTTCCCATGCCAACGTCACCGCACTTGCCACATGATAGAGCGCGCTGGTGGCGCGCCGGGCATCGGCTTCGCTCTCGCTTGACCCCGCCACCGCGCGGGCAAAGCCGACCGCGCGATCCGATAGCTGCTTCAGCCGATCGCGCCAGCCCTGTGGCACGCCGATCATATCGCCGATACGCGCATGGAGGTCGGCGGCCAGCGCCGCATCAGCCCCGTGACGGCCGACGGCGCGGGTCAGCGCATCGAGCGCCACGATATTGCCGGTGCCTTCCCAGATCGAACCGAGATGGGCGTCACGCAACAGACGTGGCGTCGCGAATTCCTCGATGTAGCCAATGCCGCCACGCATCTCCATCGCGTCGCCGCAGACCTTTCGCGCATCGCGGGTGGCACGATACTTCAGCGTCGGCGTCAGCACCCGCAGCACGGCAGCCGCATCCTGACTGCCGGCTTCGGCACGGTCGAGCGCGTCGGCGGTTGCGAAACTGAGCGAGATCGCCTGCTCGGTCGGCAGCATGATCTTCATCAGTTGCCGGCGCGCCAGCGGCATATCGATGATGCGTTGGCCGAACACCACGCGGTTGCGCGCGACCGTATTCGCATCGTGATGGGCGCGACGCATTAGCGCGGCCGACTTTACACCGTTGGACAGCCGCGACCAGTTCACCATCTCGGCCATCTGCACGAAGCCGCGGTCGAGATTGCCGACCGCATATGCAATCGCGCCTTCGAGCTTGATCTCGCCGGACGCCATCGAGCGGGTGCCGAGCTTGTCCTTGAGGCGCACGATCCGGTAATGATTGGGCGAGCCGTCATCGAGGAACCGCGGCATCAGAAACAGCCCGACGCCGCGCGTGCCGCCGACCGCGCCTTCCGGCCGCGCCAGCAGCATCACGACCTTCGCATCGGCGTTGGAGCAGAACCACTTCTCGCCATGTAGCCGCCAGCGGTCGCCGTCCTGCACGGCACGTGTGGTCAACTTGCCGACGTCGGAGCCGCCTTCCTTCTCTGTCATGAACTGGCCGCCCTGCGTCAGCAGCGTCATGTCGGTTTGGGTCAGGCCATCGAGATATTTTGCTTTCAGTGCCTCGTCGCCAAAACGCGACAGCAGCCGGGCCGCGCCGTCAGTGACGTTGATCGGGCAGCCCATGCCGAACTCGGCCTGATTGAACAGAAACGTAAACGCATGCTTAGCCACCGCTGGAAAAGTCTGCGGCCAGCCGAGAATGCCCTTGCGATGCGACATCGCGTGAATACCGAACTCGCCGTAAGCGGCGCTCTCCAGCTCGCGGTAGGCCGGATGATATTCGATCCATTGGGCGTCGCGGCCGAAGCGATCGCGATGATGCAACACCGGGCCATGGCGATCGGCCAGCCGCGCGCAATCGTCGAGGCGTCCACCTGCAAGTTCGCCAAGCCGGTCGAGATGCGGATCGATATGACTAAACAGCTCCTGCGGCAGATAAAGCCGGAGAATGTCGGCCAGCATCGGATCGGCGCGATAGAAATTCAGCCCCGTCGTATCCGGCGCAATCAGATTGGCGGCCGTCACATTGGCATTGGCTACTTGCGGCTTGGTCAGCATGGCGCTTGTCCCTGTTCCGGCAGTTCGGCCTGACCGGCATCGTTGGTCCGATCATCCGTCAGCCCGCGTCGTCTCACAAGGGCGTGAAGCGCAGAGCCGTATTCGTGCAGGCCAGAGCGGTTTCGCACAGCGAACGAAAGGCACATCTGGCGCGTGACGCCATCGGCGAAATCTGCGGCGATAAAGTAAGACGCAATAAAAGAGGCATCGGCAAACGCGCGCCGATGCCTCTTGACTATTAGAGCTACTGACTACTGCGTGCTCTGATCACTGGCGTCGGCGAGGAATTTCTCGAGCGCTTTCTCACCAGCCTCGGGCACGGTCAGGCCATGGCGCGGGGAGATGACCTTGGCGCCATACTCGCTCGCATTGTATGTCAGCCAGACCTTGTCCTGATCGTCCTGCCAGACCAGCGCCTTCATCGGCAGATCGATTGCCAGCGTCGCGCTCTTGACCATCTGGGGCGTGCCGCCCTTCGGATTGCCGAAGATGATCACAGTGCGCGGGCGCATCTCCAGCCCGGCTTCTTTTGCAGCAGCTGCATGATCGATCTTCGAGAACACCGTCCAGCCACCGGCGGATTTCGATTTGATCGCGGCTTCGAACTTCTCGACCGTATCCTTGACCGAATGCTTGCTTGGCTTGGTGATGAGGCCGTTGTCTGCGGCAAACGCGGATGAGGCGAAAGCCGCAAGGCCGATCACCGCAATCATGACGCTCCTCGAGATCATATCGTCTTCTCCCCGGTTGGGCGCGCACACTGGCGAGCCATTTCTCTTCAAAAATCAGCTCTTGGCCCCATTTTATCTGCCTTCTGTCCGTCTCGCTCTGACAAAGAAGTGATGACGGCCACATCCCATGGACGCAACGCAGCCAACACCCGTGGCGTTGATAGTCCGGCACCGGCTATTTCGGAAAGACTCAAAAGACTGAAATGACGATTCCCGTTCCCCGGCAGCGGACTATGGCATTTTTCGCCGCCGTGTTCGCTTTGATCGCTCCGTTGAATGCGCACGCTGGCTGCGCCGGCACCGCAGTCTTGCAAGTGCTGGGGTCCGGTGGTCCCGATACCAATGATTCGCGGGCGAGTTCGGGTTATCTGCTGTGGATGGACGGCGAGGCGCGGCTGCTTGTCGATGCGGGCGGCGGTGTTTTCCTGCGCTTCGGCGAAGCCAAGGCAAAGTTTGAGTCGCTCGACGCCATCGCCATCACCCATCTTCACGCCGATCATGTTGGCGAGCTGCCAGTTCTGCTCAAGAGTGGATTTTTTAGCGAGCGAAAGCGGCCATTACCAATCGTCGGCCCAACCGGCGGCGGACAATTTCCCGGCATGAAGGAATTCATGCGCGCGCTGTTCGACTCAAAACGCGGCGCGTTTCGCTATCTGTCCGGCTATCTCGACGGCAGCGGCGGCGCGGTCCGCGCCGACATCAAGGAAATCAGCGCAACCGCATCAGTTCCGCAAGCAGCTTTTGGAAAATGAACGCTTCAAGCTGACCGCCATCGGTGTTAACCATGGACCCGTGCCGGCGCTCGGCTATGTTGTCGAAGCCGGCGGCAAGCGATTAGCGTTCGCCGGCGATCAGAACGGCGACAATCCGGCTTTTGCAGCAGCGATCAAGGACGCCGACGTTCTTGTAATGGATCACGCCATTCCGGAAATGCCCGATCGGACGTCGGGGCAACTCCACGCCAGACCAAGCGAGATCGGAATGCTGGCGGCGAAAGCCAATGTGCGGCTGCTGGTGTTGTCGCACAACATGGCGCGCAGTCTCGGCCCGCTGCAGGAAAATCTGGCGCTGATCAAACAGCACTATAGCGGCCCGATCAAAGTGGCCGAGGACCTGATGTGTGTTGAATAGATCGCGCCGTCAGAGCTTGAAATGCTTCGACAGCTTTAGGCCCTGCGCCTGATAGTTCGAACCGATGCGCTGGCCATACAGCGCGTCAGGCCGTGCCAGCATTTTTTCGTAGACCAGCCGGCCGACAATCTGGCCGTGCTCGAGAATGAACGGCACCTCGCGCGAGCGCACTTCCAGCACCGCGCGCGAACCCTGCCCGCCCGCACCTGCATAGCCAAAGCCCGGATCGAAGAAGCCTGCATAGTGCACGCGGAATTCACCGACCAGCGGATCGAATGGCATCATCTCGGCGGCGAAGTCCGGCGGCACCTGCACCGCTTCCTTTGACGCCAGAATGTAGAATTCGCCGGGATCGAGGATGAGACTGCGATCGGCTCGCGCCGCAATCGGCTCCCAGAACTCTTCCACCGCGTAACCACCGCGGCGATCGACATCGACCACACCGGTATGGCGCTTGGCGCGATAGCCGACGAAGCCGCTGGCGTTGTCGCCGGAGAGATCGACACTGAGCGCGACGCCGCCAGCCAAATCCGCATCGTCGATATCGACCAGCCGCTCGATTGCGTGAAGCGCATTCAGCGCATCGTCGTCGAGGATCGCGTCGCCGGTACGAAAGCGCACCTGCGACAGCCGCGAGCCTTCGCGCAGCAGCACCGGAAATGTTTTCGGGCTGATCTCGGCATACAACGGCCCGTGATAGCCGGCACCGATCATGTCGAAGCGGCGCGTACCGTCGGCGATCACGCGGGTGAACACATCGAGGCGCCCGGTCGAGCTTTTCGGATTGGCGGCGGCGACGATTTCTGGCGGCAACGCCAGACTTTCCAGCAGCGGCACGATGTAGACGCAGTTGGTCTCGAGCACCGCGCCATCGGACAGATCGATCTCGTGCAGCTTCAACTCGTCGATGCGTTCGCCGACGGTGGCACCTGGGCCCGGCAGAAAACTGGCCCGCACGCGATAGGCGATGCTGCCGAGCCGCAGATCGAGGCTCGCAGGCTGGATCTGGCTTTCGACGAACGGATATTCGGGAATGATCAGACCAGCGTCGGTCATCGCCGCGATCATGCGATCCGGCAAAATTCCGTCGGCATCGGGGGCGAGCGAAAACGCCACGTCGTCAGTCCTCACGCATAACAATGAGCGCCTGCAAACATCGTCTTGAAGGCCATTTTACGGGTATCCGAAGCCTTTCTTGACGGAAAGGGCGCGACCCTTTAAGGGTGCCACTTATCCCGTGGTGATTTGAGCCGGCCGGCTTGCAGCCACGTTAAATAAATCGCTAAACAGGCCGGGGACCCTTGTGATCCCGGCCTGTGGATATTTTCCAGGCCGGTTTTTTGTGACTTTTTTTAAGGTCACGATGGAGGTCACATGTCGCAGGTCAAAAGTCCGCTCGTCACCCGCAACTATCACCCGGAAACGCGTCTGGTGCATGCCGGTACGCTACGCTCGGAATTTGGCGAGACATCCGAGTCGCTGTTCCTGACGCAGGGGTTCGTCTACGACTCCGCCGAACAATGCGAGGCGCGCTTCAAGGGCGAGGACGCAGGCTTCCTTTATTCGCGCTTTTCCAATCCCACGGTCGCGATGTTCGAACAACGCATGATCGAACTGGAGGGTGCGGAAGCAGCTCGCTCGACTGCGACTGGAATGGCCGCGGTGACCACCGCGATCCTTGCACCACTGAAAGCGGGCGATCACGTCGTCGCGTCAAAAGCGCTGTTCGGATCGTGCCGCTATGTGGTGGAAGATTTGCTGCCGCGCTATGGCATTCAATCGACGCTGGTCGATGGTCTCGATCTCGATCAGTGGCGCAAGGCGATGCGCCCGAATACCAAAACGTGCTTCCTCGAAAGCCCGACCAATCCGACGCTTGAGGTGCTGGATATTCCGGCGATCGCCGAGATCGCGCATGCGGGCGGCGCGCGGCTGGTGGTCGACAACGTCTTCGCGACGCCGATGTGGCAGAGCCCGCTCGCGCTCGGGGCCGACGTGGTGGTTTACTCCGCGACCAAGCATATCGACGGACAGGGCCGCTGTCTTGGCGGCGTGATCCTGTCATCGGAAGCGTTCATCACAGAACACATACATACATTCCTGCGCCAGACCGGCCCGTCGATGTCGCCGTTCAATGCATGGGTGCTGCTGAAAGGGTTGGAAACGCTCGCGGTCCGCGTCAAGCAGCAAACCGAAACGGCGGCACTGGTCGCGGATGCGCTTGCGAAACATCCCAAGATTGCGAAGCTGATCTATCCCGGCCGTGCGGACCATCCGCAAGCAGCACTGGTGAAGAAGCAGATGCGCGCCGGCTCGACGCTGGTCGCGTTCGAGGTCAAGGGTGGAAAAGCTGCGGCGTTCAGAACGCTCAACGGCCTGAAGCTGTCGCGCATTTCCAACAACCTCGGCGACTCGAAAAGTCTCGTGACCCATCCGGCAACCACGACGCATCAGCGCCTGACGCCGGAGGCACGCGCGGAACTTGGGATCAGTGAAGGGTTTATTCGCTTCTCGGCCGGGCTCGAGCATGCCGACGACCTGATCGCGGACCTCAACGACGGGCTGGAGCTTGCGTAAAGGATGCCGGGGATTACATCGGCCGAATGGTGATGACGTTGGAGGGCACGGCAACGCCGGCCTTCACCTGACCGACCGTCTTGATAATAGTATCGCCGAGCAGTTGCGCGAAGCAGGCATAACCCCAGTCGTTCATGTGCAGGCCGTCGGCGACAACGAATCCGTCGAACGGTATGGCGCGATCCTTGTGCCACTCCTGCATCACCTCAAAGCGCGGAAATACGCCGACCTTCACCTTATTCGCCGCCTTCTTGATGACCGACACCATCTTGTTGGCGTCGGCTTCACGCGCCGCCGTCGTCGCCGGCGCATACTGCGGATCGACCAGCACGACGTCAGCACCGGTTACTTTCAAACGCTGCACACCTTCTTCGATGATGCTGGCTGTTTCTTCAATATTGCCACCCCTGACGACTGTATTGGTGCCAAGCTGCCAGATAACGAGATCGGGATTGCTGTCGATCACGCTCTTCTGCAGCCGCTGGATCATCTGCGGAGCATCCTCGCCACCGACGCCCTGATTCAATACGGTGATATCAGCCTCCGGATACTTCCGCCGCAACTGATCCGCCAGACGATTGGGATAGGAGTATGCGGTCGAGCTCGCGCCAACACCGGCCGTCGACGACGAGCCAAACGCAATGATCGTGATCGATTCGCCTGCCACCAGTTTCTTGGCAATGCGCGGCAGCGAGCCCTCGAACTTCATCGACTTCGGCGTTGAGCACGGCACACGGCTGAAAACATCGCTGGCGGTCTTCGCGGCTTCCTTGACCTTGTCGAGTGCGCGTTCGGTCGCGCCCTTTTGCAGATTCGGATCAACGGCTGCGGATGTGCGGCCGCCGGCGCTCGCCGCGGCAGGCGGCTGATTCTGCGCTGAAGCGGGACCGGCGCAGGCGAAAACAAAAGCAAACGACAATACCGCCGCCGTCGCCGCGAGCGGGCGGGACTTGAGTGCAGTCAGGCAGCGGTAACTATCCGTCAACGTTGTATCCTCAATTCAGCGGGGTTGATTTGAGCGGTATCGATCACATACTTCGCCATCAGCCGGCCGAGACAATTGTGAACCTGCTTCGCCATGCCGAGCCCATGGTCCGAGCCTTGTGGAACAGAAAACAGATCGAAATCGCCGGTTTCCTGCCAATCGCGCATGATCGAGAAGCGGTCGAATAGAGGCACGTCCATCTGCTGCGCAACAACTCGCATCGTGTCGATATAGGGCGTCACGGTCATGACCGTGTCTGTACGCGGACTGTATTGCAAATTCACCAACATCAGATCGCTTCCAGCCTTCTTTACGGTTGCGATGCCCTCATCGAGGGTCGCACGAAACTCATCCGGATCGACCGAGCGGATCGCATCGACCGTGCCGGTCTGCCAGATCACCAGATCGGGCTTGCGCTCCACGAGCAGCCTTTCAAGGAGCGCGCCGGCCTCTTCCGCGGTTCGCCTCGGCTGAATGTTGGTACTGACCTCAACCATCACGCCCGCAAGCCTTTCGCGCAGAACCGCCTGCAACTGGGCCGGATAAGCCGCCATCTCCCCATCAGGACCGGGGAGCGACGACGATCGCGTCCCGACAACCAGAATATTCAGCTTTTGGCGGCCTTTCACGGCCGCGGCAACATTCGACAGTCGGCTGTCGCTACTCAAAAGATAGGCAGGAACGTCGCATTGTGAAGAGGCTGTCCCGCCGCTTTCTTGCGCCCAAGTTTCTTGCGCCCAGGCCGGCGCAAACAAGGCTCCCGCAGCAACAATTATGGTCAGCAGCCGCACA
>JAKFUP010000051.1 GCA_021732625.1 Hyphomicrobiales bacterium | reverse complement strand
TGCGCGTGCTCATCACCGGCTTCGGCCCCTTCCCCGGCGCACCGTGGAACCCGACGCAGGCGCTGGTGAAGCGGCTGGTGAAGCTGCGGCGGCCAGCGTTCTCGGATGTCGAACTATCAAGTCATATTTTTTCCGTCACCTACGGTGCCGTCGACGCGCAACTCTCGGAGCTGCTCGCCAGCAAGCGCCCTAATGCGCTGCTGATGTTCGGCCTTGCCGGGCGTACTAAACACGTCCGGATCGAGACCCGCGCGCGCAACGTCATCTCGACACGCTGGCCCGCCGCGGACGGCACATATTCCGATGCGGCCGTGATTGCATCGGCGCGCGACGCGTTGCCGTTCGGGCCTCATACCACTGCGCTCCTGCGTCGCGCCTGCGCAAGCGGTATCGATGCGCGGCTGTCACGCAATGCTGGAAGCTATCTCTGCAATTATCTCAGCTGGCGCGGCATTGAAGCGACGCAACAGCCCAAGGGACCACGCGTATCGGCCTTCATCCACGTGCCGCTGGTCCCGCGTCAAACCGCGTATCGCCGCATCGGAGCGCATGGCATTACGATCGAGGAACTGGTCGATGCGGGCGAAGCGATGCTGATGGAGATGGTTAAAGCTGCGCGGCGCGGTTAACCACCTGTCCAATAAGCCTCGAATTCACGCGATCGCGTTCAACCCACGGCCACCATTCCGCGTTATTCCAAAGACAACCCGCAGCCTTTGGAACACGCCATGGATATCAAAACGGATATCAAACGCCGCGATTTCCTGAACGCTTCCGCCGCAGGCATCGCCGCCGGTGCGATCGTCGCTCCCACGTCAGTGAACGCCGCACCGCTTCCTTCCTCGCTGGGGCGCGACGCCACGCACTACGGCGTGCGACCGAATGCGCCCGATGACCAGACCCGCGTACTCCAGCGCGCCATCGACGAAGCCGCCCGCGCGCAAGTACCGCTGGCGTTGCCGCCGGGAACCTACCGTACCGGCACATTGCGTTTGCCGAACGGTGCGCAAATCACCGGCATTCGCGGCGCGACCAAACTGGTATCGACCGGCGCAGCATCGATTCTCACGGCGCAGGGCGCCAACGGCGTGTCGATCACCAATCTCGTGCTCGACGGCCGTGGCATCCGCCTGCCCGACCGGCGCGGCTTGGCCCATATCATTCAGGGCCGCGATGTGCGGGTCATCGACTGCGAGGTCATCGGCAGCGGCGGCAACGGCATCTGGTTCGAGAACGCCTCAGGCGAAATCCGCAACAATATCATCCGCGATATCTTCACCACCGGTGTGGTGTCGTTCGATGCGCTCGGCCTTCTGGTCGCTCAGAACACGATCACCGGCACATCCGACAACGGCATCGAGATCCTGCGTACCGCGATCGGTGACGATGGCTCGCTGGTGCTCGACAACCGCATCGAGGATATCAAGGCCGGCCCCGGCGGCTCGGGGCAGCACGGCAACGCCATCAACGCGTTCCGCGCCGGCAACGTCATCGTCCGGGGCAACCAGATCCGCAACTGCGATTACTCCGCGGTGCGCGGCAACTCCGCATCCAATATCCAGATCACCGGCAACAGCGTCACCGGCGTGCGCGAGGTCGCGCTCTATTCGGAGTTCGCCTTCGAGGGCGCGGTGATTGCCAACAACACCGTGGATGGTGCCGCCGTCGGCGTCTCGGTCTGCAATTTCAACGAAGGCGGCCGTATCGCTGTCGTGCAGGGCAATATCATCCGCAACCTGCTGCCGAAACGGCCGATCGGTACCGCGCCGGACGACGATGCCGGCATCGGCATCTACATCGAGGCCGATTCAGCCGTCACCGGTAACGTCATCGAAAACGCGCCTTCGTTCGGCATGATGTCGGGCTGGGGCAAGTACATGCGCGACGTTGCGATCACAGGCAACGTGGTCCGCAAGGCCTTCATTGGAATCGGTGTTTCAGTTGTGCCGGGCGCCGGATCGGCGCTCGTCAACAACAACATGATCTCGGAGACACCACGCGGCGCGGTGGTCGGCCTCGATCATGCCAAGCCGGTGACTGGCGATCTCAGTGCGCCCGGCGCGTCACGATTTGCCCAGGTGGTGATCGGGGCCAACGCGATCCGGTAGACTCGGAGGCGGCAACTGCGTTGCTGTCTTCCTATCCGAGGTCTTGCTATCCGAGGTCTTGCTATCGGAGCTGTTTTGCAGCGCGGCGAGCGGCGTTACATTCTCGAACGGCTGACGGCTAAGCCACCTGGCGGCCGTCGTGTCGCCTCCGCAATCTTCGACGCGCGGCGCGAGCAATCTCCACGCCTCCACGGCCAGTTTGGCGTCCCGGATGTTATCGACAAAAGCCTGCTCGGAGTGGAAACGCTGCCAGCGCCCGCTCTCATAAAGTTCGTGGAGGTAGGCCAGCCGCTTCTCGGCCAGATTCCGCCAGCGGGTTACAATCCAGTACCCGCGAACGAAGTCAGATTTTTGCGCCATGAATGAAAGTCCGCATGAGAAATAAAACGGACGCAGACTCAACAACCCAAAAGCGAATCAAAATTTACATATGGCTATTCTGTGGAAAACTCGTGGCCTGTCCAGCACTTCGTATTGACCTGATGTTCGCAGTTCAGCAGGGCACCGATTTTCCACACGATCGTCCACCGGCGGATCTCGGCTCCGCGTAAAAAAGGCCGGCCCTCGCGGACCGGCCCTTGCGTATTTGATGCCTGAAGAGGTTAGCGAACGTCCAGCTTGATGGCTGCTCGTGCGGACGCGCGCGAGTCCTCTCTCGGTGGATTCTTTGGCCCGCCAGGCACAGGTGCTCCTGTATTGGTGGTGCCGGCCACCGAGCTGTATGCGTTCGGGTCAGCGGCAACCACCGCGATCGAACGCGCCAACGCCCGCGTATAGTTCGGCACTGACGTGAACGCCGAGCGATTGAAGTCGTGCTGGATCTTGTCGCCGCCATCCGGCCGCGACGCACAGACCGCAACCACTGTCTCGGTGCCCTTGTCCTTCATCTTGTACTGGAACGGCGCGCCTTTGCCGGGGAATTCGATCGGCACGCCGGCCTTGATCCGGTTGTCCTGCTGGAACTTGTTCGGCAGCAGCACGGTCCCCTCGCCCTTCTCGTCGACGTTGGTGAGCGTCAGGTAACACTCGCGCGGCGACTCGATGGTGAACACCGGGCTTTCGCCGAGACGATAGGAGTCCTTGTCCGAGGTCAGCGACAGATCGTCGGCACGGCCCTTCGCAACCAGCTTCTTCTTGGCCGCGCCGCCCTTGATCTGCACAAGCGTCAGGTCGGTCAGGTCTTCCACCAGATCTCGGAACACCAGTTCGAACTGGTCGCGGGGGATCGAACCTTGCTCAAGCCGGCGAACCAGCGGACGCAATTCTTTACTCACATCACCCGACGCGTCCTTGAACTCCTTCACGCTGAGTCCAAACTCGGCAGCGGCTCCTGTGAGGTCGATATCGTCTTCGTAACGCTTGGACAGCGCATTGATCATCTCGACGCCGTTCAGCTTGAGCGTCGGAGCGAGGCCGGCGCGCGCCATCGCGTCGGTGAAACGCTTGCCGTCGCCCTCGATCAAGCCGTCCATCTTCGCCGTCGGCGGGTAGAGACCTTCGACGGTTTCGCGCACCTCCTTCGGGAAACTCTTGCCCTTGGTGACATGATCGCGGATTTCATCCTTGGCCTTGCGCATGCCCTGATCGTGGCAACCCATGCAGGAAATGCCATTGGTGACGGCGAGATCCTTGCGCGACAAGTCACGGACGATCACGGTCGGTCCCTTGTCGAGGCGCTCGCCGTTGGCTTTGTTCAGGTAATAACCCTGGAAGCCGTTCGGCAGGCTGAAGATGGTTTCACCACCGTCGTGGTGGAAAGCGTCCTTGCCATCCGGGCCGAGCGGATGCTCGAACAGGCTTTGCTCGCCGCGGTTGCCGCCGAAATCATACGACGTCCAGAAATAGCCGCTGCGCGACGGATGCCGCTCGATCAGACGGTTGTTCTGGCTGACGCCGGATTTCTGGAATGCGGAGCGTTGCGCCACGAAGTTGCGGATATTGGCTTCGAGGTTGACGCCCTGCTCCCGCGCGAGTTTCTGGAACGTCGTCGGCAAACGAAGCAGATCGTCATAGAGCGGCGGCTGCGCGGCCGTAAATGTCAGCCAGTCGGCGCGCACATATGGCAGCGGCGTCTTGGTCGATCCGGTGAGAACGCTGTTGAGCTGCACGTCCGGTTCGACATTGTAGGGGTAGACCGCAAGAATCTTGTCCCAGTCCGCAGCACTCCAGCCCAGATCAACAAGGTTGATCCGCAGAATGGTTTCTTCCGGATCGACCGTTTCGAGCCTGACCACGTCGGACGACTGGCTCAGCGAATTGATGAACTTGATCGCACCCTGGCGATAGACCTTCATCGATTCCGGGCTGGCGCAGATGTTGGCCAGATGTGTCAGCGTGAGATAACGGGTGCTCTCCCGGCGCGACCGGGTCACCTTCTCCAGATCGGTGGCCATGAAGCTGACCATCGCCTCTGGATCGATGAACTTGTGGGATTCGCAGGACGCGGTCTGGCTTGCGCCGAGCGAGGTGATCCAGTCCTCGAGCGCCTTGAGATCGGTCTCTGAGACCTTCGAATACTTGGTGCTACCTTCATAGTTCACGTCGTAGGGCATTTCGCCATCGACAATCTGCTTGAACAGTTTTGAGCCAAGCGGATTGCCGGGAAGGATGTGGTGGGGATTGGCCGCCAGTTCTTCGAGCTTGAGGACGTTGCCGAAATTCTTTGCCGGCCGTTCACGGCCGTCGAGCAGCTTGCCGATCTGGTGACAGCGGGCGCAGTGCTTGTCGAGAACATCGAAGGCAGCCTTGGCGACCGGCTCGGTCGGGGCCACGGGAGGCGCGCTGTCCTGCGCGGAAGCAATGCCGGAGACCGCGAGCAACATTCCTGCCGCCAAGGCGATCCCTGCGCTCCGTTGCCGGAGACCCTGCGAGCTGCTCATCGTCCTCCCCCTTCAAAATCTGTCGTCCTGGCGATCATTCGCCGTTTATTTGGTCGTGGCCCGCCGGCGGCGAGTTCAAGACTATCGAATGCGGCAAAATCGCAATGCGCCTGCAATGACATGAGAGCCATCAGGCGCGACGGCGTGTCCACTACCGCCCCGCGCTCACTGTGGTGTTGACGATCTGCACGCGGCGGTTGGCATCCGCCAGCGGATCTTGCGGCACCTTGAGCTGTTCCTTGCCGTAGCCGGTCGCGATCAACGCTTCCGGCGCAAGGCCGTATTGCTCGATCAATGTGCGCCGAACCGACTGGGCGCGGCGTTGCGATAGAATCTGATTGTATTCGGCGCCTCCGGCTGCATCGGTGTGGCCACTGATCAAGAAAACCGTGCCTTTGAACTGCGGCTGCGCGAGTGCATTGCCGAGCTTGACCAGCGCGGGCACTGCCTTGGGGCCGACCACGGCCGAGTTGTAGTCGAACAGAATTTCGAGATCGATCGCCGGCTTGTCCTTGGCGAGGGTTGCAATTTCGACGCGCTCCTCTGCTGTCGGAGGTGCGGTCGGCTCGATCCCGATTGATCGGGTTTGCAGCTTCCGGATCAACTGCTTCTCAGCGTCCGCCTTCGGGTTTGGAGCAGGAGCGCTCAGGCTGCGGGTCAGGCCCGCTGCCGGCGTTTTTGGCTGCAACGCCCGGGAAATATCGTCTGTGGTCTGGGCAAGGGATGATGACGACCACGCCGCGATCAACAATGCCGCAGCAGCAGTCTGCACGTACAGACGGATTCCGGACTTGGCACTCGTGAGTTTCATGGCAATTCCCCTTTAATATCGGTCTTCGATATCAAAAAAATCGGCTGATCGGATCTCACCCGACATCACCAAGCCTGCCCGGTTGTCGTTCCGGCCTTGGTGATCTTTCAAATTCGCCGACATCCTCATACGGCGGTGCTTCGCGGGTCAAGACCAGCGGTAAAACTGACGGAATTTCTTCGTCGAAAATGAAAGACCCGCCCGGGGGGACAACCGGGCGGGTCAAACCGTATCGGCGCAGGGGTGGATGGGCGCTGGCACCGGACACGGCAAAGGAAGGGTTTGCCTTCCACACAGAGTAGTCGCGGCGGCTGGGGAAAATGTTCAAAGGACCCAGCGATTTTTTTGGTAGCCGGGTTGTGGCGCAGCAAAGGTAGCTGGCGGATGACGGACGGGAACCTGTGCTTTCGCGGTCGATCTGGCCGACAACGGACACAGCGGATGCATCATGACGAACGTGAGAACGACGGGCACGCCACACCGCCAACGTAAAGAAGCGTCAGCGAACCGCGGGTTGTCCGGGGGCCTCCCCGGCCAAGGGGCGATTGGACGCATTGGCGAGCGTTGCCGAGGCAGCCGACACCGCGCCGAAGGCGTCTGCCTTGCCCGCACCGAACTGATCGTCCCGGCCGGGCGGCCCGAGATCCTGGGCGGTTCGGGTCAGAACGTCGCGAACCTCGGACGGTTTCAGCGCCGGGTTGCGTTCGATCATGAGTGCTGCGAGACCGCTGACATAGGCGGCGGCGAACGAGGTGCCGGATGCCACCTGGTATTTGCCATCGACCGACGGCAGCAGCACGTCGGCACCGGGCGCTGCAATCGCGATATGCTTGCCACGATTGGAAGCAGGGAAAAGCTTGTCGGATGCGTCGGTCGCGCTCACCGCGATGACATTGCGGTCGGCGGCGGGATAAAGCGGCGGCGACTTCGGCCCCGCATTGCCGCTCGCAGCAACCAGCACGATGCCTCGCTCGTTGAGCGCCGCAAGGCTGCGCTCGATCAGCGCGTCGCGCGGACCGGCAAAGCTCATATTGATGATCCGGGCGCCGCGCGCCGCGGCGAATTCGAGGCCCTTGAGAATGACGAAAGACGTGCTTTCCGCTCCGGTCTCCGCATTGCCGAATGCACGGACGGCAAGAATGCGCGCGGCAGGAGCCGAGCCCATCAGCCGATCGTGGGCCGCGATGGCACCCGCGATGCCGGTTCCATGCGAATGAAAGGCAGTGGTCCCGCCGAGCGGATCGAACGAACCGGCGATCGCACCGGCAAGTTCGGGATGTGTTGGATCAATGCCGGAATCGATCACGGCGATCATGACATCCGCGCCCCTGGATAGCGTGTGGGCTTCAGTCAGCCGCAATTTGACAATCGCATATTGGGAAGCATCGGCGAGCGGATTGACAGTCTGCTGGAGAGCAAAGCGAAAATTCGGATTCGCAGTCTTGACGCCGCCGCCCGCAATCACCTGACGCGCAACGGTCTCGACCGAACGGCTGTCGTTAATTCTCCATCGAAACATCCGGCTGCCGATCAGCGGAAAATCCTGCGACTCCACGCGGGTCAGCCTGTGTTTACGCGCCAAAGCCTCGATCTGGGCATCGGTGGGATTGCCGGTAATCTCGAGAATGAGCTCTTTCGGCACATAGTTGCGCCCTGCCGCTTTGCTTGCTGTCTTGATTGTCGTCGTCTTGAGCAAACCATCCGGATCTCCCGGCGGCAACCTGACCAGCTTCGGCTTCTGCCGGCGTAGGCGCGGCGCATCGTCGTAGTCATCGGTGTAAGTGACGTTCGGCGAATAGCGGACGCTCGGCACCACCGGCGCGATGTTGATGGAAGGCGAAATGCGAGGCCCGATATTGCCGATGCTCGGGCCGCGATTGATATATTGCGCGGATGCAGCAGGCACAGCGACGGTCAATGCAACGGCGGCGGCCAGCGCAGTGCGCAGAGCCTTCGGCCAGATATGATCCCGTGACTGGTTCGCCATCTGTTATCCCGGACTTTTCCGATCGATTGTTATCCGCTGTGCCGAGGTCTGCTTGTCACCGTCTACTTGCCAGCCCCTACTTGCGTCTACTCAGCGGCGGCAAAGCTGACGATCTTCTCGGCCTGGACACGCTTCAAAAGCTGGGTGGCAGCGTCCTGCAAAAGTGTCTTGTCGCCAAACTTGATGCGGAACATGCCCGCGCGCGGACCACCGACTATGGAGCCGCTGAAACTATCGAGAAAGCGGGTGATATCGGCCGACTGCGCATCCGGAGCGAACCGCACCAGCAATTGCGTTCCGGCAACGCTGGCCGCATCCTGATATGACGCCGTCTGATAGCTGCCGCCCGGCTGCTTGACCAGCACGGCGCCGATCACGCCGGCCTGAATCAGCAGTGCCACCGCTGCCGCGGCCGTGCCGTAGGCAAGGGTTCGCGGAGCGATGTTGCCGAAGAATTCCATGACCCGCGGCCAAAGACCGGGCGCCGCCGCGCGCTGCCGCGCTGGCTCGGCATCGATCGCTGCGAAAAGCTTCTGCATGGCGCGCGACGACGGAGCGCCGAGGCTTTCGTTCAGCAGGATGGTCTCGGTATATTCATCCTGAATAACCGCATACTGCTTCGCAAGCGCGGGATCGCGCGAAAGCGCGTCCTCGACCCGGCGCGCATCGCGCACGTTGAGCGTGCCTGCAGCGTGCCATGGCAATAGAGCCTCGATGTCCTCGGGCTCGTTCGCAGGCACCTGTTTGCTCATCGCCATCATGGCCAACCTCTCTCAACGCCGGCTGCCTTCAGCAGTTCGGCGAGTTTTTTTCGCGCGTAGAACAAACGCGTCTTCACCGTGTTCTCCGGAATACCGACGATCTCGGCGACCTCCTCCACGGATTTCTCGTGGTAGTAGACGAGGTCGATGATCTCGCGGTGCTCCTGCGAAAGTGCGGTCATGCACTTGCGCAACGCTTCACTCGTATCCTTTTTCTGGACGGTGACTTCGGGATTGTCGGACGTATCCTCGATCGCCGCAGCCGCGTCATCGTCCAGTTCTGCATCCTTCCTGCGGCGAAGCGCGGACAGCGCCTTGAACCGCGTGATCGCAAGCAGCCATGTCGATACGGCGGACCGGCCTTCGAACTTTCCGGCCTGACGCCAAACGTCGATGAACACCTCGCTGATGAGGTCTTCGGCAACCTGTTCGCTGCGGACCAGCCGGAGTGCAAAGCGAAACACCCGGACATGGTGCCGCCCGTAGAGCACCTGCATGGCAAGGCGATCACCTTGCGCGACCCGCGCGATCAGAACCTCGTCCGAACTCGCTTGTGTCGCACTCAATGGCCGTCTCGCAGAGTTGGTCGGGTTAAAAAGCAGACAGGTTCGATCATGATGCGGAAAATCTTCGACAATTCGATACAAACCATGACCGGATCGGGATTGTGCGCACCAAATGCTCCTGAATCGTGAAGCCTCGCAAGACTGAATTTAGATTCAGAGAATGTGTATCTTGAGCCAAATACCGCTCTGACCGCTACAGCTCGAAAAAATCAGCACTATGGATCAGGCAATATTTCTCTAAGATATTGTTTCTACAGATAAATATTCAAAGGATTGCGCCTGGCGTCCGAGCCTCTCGTGACAACACGCCAAGCACGACAAAACGCCGCTATCGGCCCCGATGGACAATGCCCGAAACCACACATGCATACCAAACCTAAAGGCTTTTCCGCCTAGAGTTCCGTCATGAATCATGCAGTTTCCGGCCGATGAGTAGCACAACCGCCTCCCTGCAGGGACCGGATACGCTCGATCTGACGCCCGACGACGCCATCGTCTCTCCGGAGACGCTTGGCCGCCGCCGGGTCCAGCGCCGCAAGATGCTGCTGATGCAGGCCATCAGTTATGCCGTCGACGCCCTCATCCTCAGCCTGTTTGTTCTCACCGGGACGACGACGGCATGGATCGCCGGGGGCTATCTCGTCTGCGGGCTCGGCATCTCCGCCGCATACCTCATTCTGTCGGAAACCCACGTCAATGACCGTTTCCCGGATCACTACCTGACAACTCCGCAGTCCGGCGCCAATGCGCTGATTCAATTCGGCTTCCTCTACCTCGCACCCGAAGTCGGCCTGGTTTTTCTCTGCGTGCTGTTCATTATCTTCGGTTTCGCGACGCTGCGCATATCGGTCCGGCAGGCCATGATCGGCTGGACCATGACAACGCTGTTTATCGCCATCGTGCTCCTGCTCAGCGACACGATGCCAGCAATTCCGGCGGCAACGCCGGCCGAGCGGCTGGTGACGTTGATCTGTTTCTCGCTCTCGGTCGGCCGCTTCGTCTATCTCGGGCTCTACGGCAACGCGATGCGCGCCGTGCTCTACCAACGCAGCCTTGAGCTAAAGCGCGCCAATCGCCGCATCGAGGAACTGGCCGAGATCGATGAATTGACGGGCGCGTTCAATCGCCGCCGAATGATGCGATCGCTCGATGAGGAGAGCACCCGCGTCCAGCGTTCGGGGTCGCCGTTCTCGGTCGCGCTGATCGATCTCGATTTCTTCAAGCGCATCAACGACCGTTACGGCCATCCCACCGGCGATGAAGTGCTGCGCACCTTCGCAATCACCATTTTCGCCAACATCCGCGCCACCGACAAATTCGGCCGTTACGGCGGCGAGGAGTTTCTGTTGCTGATGCCGGACACGCCGAACGATGTGGCTGCCAGAATTCTCGACCGCCTTCGTGTCATCACGTCCGAGCTCGACTGGAGCGCTTTCTCCAACGGGTTGAACGTGACGATCTCGGCCGGCGTCGCCACGATGCGGCCGGACGAAACATCGGACAGCATTCTCGCCCGGGCGGATGCCGCCCTCTATGTCTCAAAGGACAACGGACGCAACCGGATTTCGACCGCCTGAGGCGGCCAACTCGACCGCGGCCCGGCGGAAAGCGGGCCGTGACCATACGTCCAGGACGGATAACATGACGACTACAGCCCAAAAACTTTCGACCCAGCTGCTCGACGAATTGCAAGGCGCCCTCACCCACGGCACCGTCGCGCGCCGCGTCGAAACCCTGCGCCGGGTCACCGATCTGTTCATGGGCCAGTCCGCCGATTACTCGGACGAACAGGTCGCGGTATTCGATGACGTCTTCAATTGCCTCGTCGAGCATATCGAGGTCGGAGCCAGGATCATTCTGTCAGAGCGGCTTGCACCGAACCCGATGTCACCGCCGCGGATCATCCGCAAACTGGCGTTTGACGACATCATCGAGGTCGCAGCTCCTGTATTGTCACGCTCCGAGCGTCTCGACGAGCGAAGCCTGGTGGAAAATGCGCGCTGCAAGAGCCAGGCGCATCTGCTCGCAATCTCAAAACGCAAGACGCTGAGCGATGCCGTGACCGACGTACTGGTTGAGCGCGGCAACGATGGCGTCGTCGAAAGTACCGCGAGAAACGAGGGCGCGAGCTTTTCGGAGAAGAGCCTGATCCAGCTCGTCGAACGGGCGGAGCACAGCGACGAACTGGCGCTGTGCGTCGGCTCACGGAAATCGATCCCGCGTCCACATTATCTGAAGCTGATCGCGCGTGCATCGAACACGGTACGGGCGCGGCTGGAAGCCGCTCATGCCGGCTCCGCCGAGGACATTTCGAAAGCGGTCAAGGATGCAGCGAAGCTTGTCCAGTTGCCCGAAACGATGAGCAAGAGTGCCGCAGCCGCGCACCATCTGGTCAAGTCGCTGTTCGACGACGAGCGGCTCGACGACAGTCAGATGATTGCTTTCGCCAGCGCCAACAAATTCGACGAGATCAATGCAGCGATCGGATGCCTCGCCGACGTCCCGGTATCGACGGTTGAGACGGTGATGATCGAATCGCGCAGCGAGGGGATTCTTGTGCTGGCGAAAGTTGCCGGTCTCTCATGGAACGCAGTCAAGGCCATTCTCGATATGCGATCCGATCTCTGCGGTGGCGGCAACGGCGAGATCGAGGTGAGTAAGGACGGCTACGAGCGGCTGCGCAACACCACCGCCCAGCAAGTGCTGCGGTTCTACCGCATGCAACAACAAGCGGCTGTAATCGAGCCCGCGTAAACGGCTTACAAGTGAACGGTTCTTAAGCGAAATCCCGCGCGCGATATTCGTCAGAACTTCAGGACGCGAGATCCGACAAACGCGCCAATCGCGGTTACGCCGCCGATCGCGATCGAATACCACGTCACCACGAACAACGGCGAGTCGTCGAAGCAATGCGAGGCGTAAAGCGTCGCAGCAAGTCCTGCCGACAAAAGCCCGGCGAAAGCGCCTGACAGAGCCGGACGTGTCGCAGCGCCGTGACGCAGCGCCGCCAGCGCGGCAAACAACAGCGGCGCCGAGAGCAGCGGAATGGCCGACAGACAGATCATCGAGTTGGAGCCGATCATCCGGGATGACCAGCTCAACTGCTGCGGCATCAGCAAATCAGTCGCGACACCGATCCCGATCAACGCCGCCGGAATGACAAACAGCCAGTTCAAACGCCCGACTGCGGCGGCCGGCTGCGCGAGGCGCAGAACGACCGCCGTTGCCGCGATCGCCAGTGCAATGACGATAACGAACTTCAACTCAAAAAACGGATTGCTCATGGCCTGCGAAATATCGGCGCGCGGCCCAAGCTGCGTCATAAACATCGCCGACGAGACCGGCACGGCGAAAACCATTGCCACGGCCAGCATCCAGCCGACCGACTTGGCGCGGTAATCGCTATCGGCCGCAAGGGTACGGATGAGACGATCGGTATCCATTTCTCATTCCTTCCCAAGTTTGTTGGCGAGGTTCGACAGGCCGCGATGCAGCGCCACGCGCACCGCTCCTTCGGTCATCGAAAGCTTCTTCGCGGTGTCCTTGATCGACACGCTTTCGACAGCGATCGATTGCAGCACATCACGCTGACGTGCCGGCAGCTTCTCAAGATGAGAGGCGACCTCGCCAGGAGGCAAAGTGTCTTCGGGCTGCTCGCCGGGCAAGGTTTCCGTGAAGTCGTCGATGTTGACGAA
Organism: Hyphomicrobiales bacterium; assembly: GCA_021732625.1. GTDB lineage: Bacteria > Pseudomonadota > Alphaproteobacteria > Rhizobiales > Xanthobacteraceae > SG-bin9. Next base: position 12,503 of record JAKFUP010000051.1, on the reverse strand, counting down.
AATCCGCCGGCCGCGACGGCGCAGCGCATCGATGAGCTTGTTGCGCGCGATCGCAAACAGCCACGGAGCGAACGGAGCGTTCGCATCCCATGTGTGCCGTTTCAGATGCACTGCAATCAAGATATCCTGCACAATGTCCTCCGCCTGCTCGACAGGCTGTCCTGCACGGGCGAGCCCGCGCCGGGTTGCCGCGCGCAAGACGGGGGTAATCGCCCTTAACAGACGATGATAAGCAACGCCGTCACCAGCGTTGGCCGACCGCATCAGGCCGGTCCATTCCGTCTCACCCCCGCGCACGCGCGCTCCTAGAATGCTTCGCTGCGCGGCACGGTTTGTTACGCGTGTGCATCATTTTTCCGGCTCAGAATCTGCAGCGTCCATCCGATTCCGCCAAAGCCATGACAGGCACGTGACACGGAATCTTCCCCAACGGCGCTCATACCATGATCGAACCGGAGGAACACCGCTTCAAGCAGATATTCCGCTCAATTCTGCTGGAGGTAACCGCTGCCAACTCATTGAACTAAAAGCCAGAATCCAGATTAGCGAAAATATCCTCGCGAATATCATGGCACCATTTGCCTCGATTCACCGTCCGATAGCCCGAAGATTCCCATTTTTTGCCCATTTGCGGTCACGTCCGCGGGGTCACTGGTGATCGGGGACTGGCAAAGGGGAGATTGCCAAATGGGTATTTGGGCCAACGGGCGTCTGGCTTCGATCGCAGCAGCGTTATTTTTGATCTGGGCCGCGATACCGGCACAAGCAGCCTGTGTCGGCAGTGGCTGCGCAACGGCAGCAGCCACTTCGGGACGAACAGATGAGCGGGCGAGCAAACCAGTCGTTCTGAACAAGTTCACGAAGCGCTCGGCTAAACATGCCGCAGCAAGCAAAGCTATCCAGAAGAAGTACGCCACCAAACGCGCGGCGAAATACGCCAGGGTCGCAGCCAAGGTACAGAAGGCTGGACGAAAATTTACCGTCGCCGCCGTCAACCCGAAATCGGTCGCGGCTGAAAGCCTTAAGCCATCGGTTGCGGACGCGCGGGCCGAAATGTCCGAGAGCGACATTCGAGCCGCAAGCCTTCTGGCGGGCAATCCAGCATCCGGCGATGCGCAGCCGCCTGAAGCCATCGAGGTTGCATCGGCCGATCAGTTGAATGACATCGATCGCGCAGCGAGCGCCGACACTCCCGCGCCGAAAACAATTGCGCAAAAGACAACCGCACCGCCGATCAGTTCCGGTCAGGTTCAGGTCACAGCATCAAGTGCGGATACGTGGGATCAAACCTCGCTGATCGGCAAGATATTTGTCGCGTTCGGTGGGTTGTTGACGCTGGCCTCCGCCGCGCGGCTATTCATCGCCTGACACACTGAACAGTTGCATTGATCGATAAAGGCCGGTCCGTCGTGGATCGGCCTTTATCTTGTCCGCCATCCACAACATCGTCTCACATGAAAAGAGTGAGCGGTTCAATTGCACCGTCGTCTTGCAGCGCACGGCGCGAGCGGGCAGATTGCCCGGCGTCGGCTCGACGTCTTGCAAGCCGGCCACATAGAATAAGAGACGGGGGGCATCCATGAGCATTTTCGAACACATCATCGTCGACACCAAGGGGGCGGTCGGCATCATCAAGCTCAACCGGCCGAAAATGCTCAATGCGCTGTCATTCGGAGTGTTTCGCGAGATTGGTGCTGCGGTAAGCGACCTTGAAGCCGATCCCAGGATCGGCTGTATCGTCATCACCGGCAATGAAAAGGCGTTCGCCGCCGGCGCAGATATTAAAGAGATGCAGCCGAAGGGCTTCATCGACATGACGACGGAGAACTTCCGCTCGATCGGCGGCGAGCGCCTCGCGCAATGCAAGAAGCCGACGATCGCGGCGGTCAGCGGCTATGCGCTCGGTGGCGGCTGTGAGCTTGCGATGATGTGCGACATGATTATCGCCTCCGACACCGCGAAGTTCGGCCAGCCAGAAATCACGCTCGGTACCATTCCCGGCATCGGCGGCACACAGCGCCTCACCCGCGCCATCGGCAAGGCCAAGGCCATGGATCTGTGCCTCACCGGACGCATGATGGACGCAGCCGAAGCGGAGCGCTGCGGCCTCGTCAGCCGCATCGTGGCGGTGGACAAGCTGATGGACGAGACCATGGCTGCCGCAGAGAAAATCGCGTCGATGTCGCAGCCGGTCGCAAGTTTCGCCAAGGCAGCGATCAATCGCGCGCAGGAGACCACACTCTCCGAGGGCATGAATGTGGAGGGCGACCTGTTCGCATCGACGTTCGCGCTGGAAGACCGCTCCGAGGGCATGGCCGCTTTCATCGCCAAACGCCCGCCGCAGTTCAAGAACCGCTAGGCAATCCCAAAACCGCTGAGCCGTCAGGACGACGGCCAGACCGGTGGATGCGTTCCGAGCGGCACGGACGGGCGCGACCAAACCGCAGGCGTCGCCGACAAAACTGCCGAATGGCGTACGGCTTGTAGCTCGCCGAAGCCGGACGGCATGGTCTCGATCAAGGGTGCGACCGCCTCATTGCTAGGCTCCGGTGTCGCTAGCCCGCCGTCGATGCGGCCCAAATTCCACAGCCAATGCGCGGTCTGCGCCAGCGAAACCCGCACTTGCCAGCTTCCGCCCTCACTGGCTTGCCGCAGCCGTCCCATCATCGCGCCGAACGCCATCAGATAGCCGGTGGCGTGATCGAGAATCTGCATCGGCAACTCCTTCGGCCCCTCGATGCCCGCAGCTTGTCCCTCAGCGTGATTAAAACCGGTCGAGGTCTGCACCAGCGAGTCGAAACCACGCCGTCCTGACCACGGACCGGAATGGCCATAGGCCGACAGCGACAGGCAGACGATGCCCGGATTGATCCGCGCAGCATCCTGCGCAGAGAACCCCAGTCCTGCCAGCGATTGCGGCCGATAGCCTTGCGAAAAGATATCGGCTTTCGAGAGGAGCCCCTCGAATGTCTGTTTGCCTGCCGGGCTTGTGAGATCGATATGGGTCGAGAGTTTGCCGCGTCCAGTATCGATGACGAGCCATGGAATCGACGGCAGACCGGGACCGGCAACCAGCATCACATCAGCGCCGTGGGCCGCCAGCGTGCGGCCCGCCACCGGCCCCGCGATCACACGCGACAGATCGAGCACGCGCAGGCCCGCGAGCGGCCGATCACCGCTCGGCCATTTGCGTGGTGGCGCGTCGCCGATCTTCTCGAATGTCATAAGCGGCAGCGCCGCGAGCGCCTTCGCATGTTCGGTTGCCATCCATTCCTTGCGGTTGCGCATCAGCGACACGACGCAGCCGCCCGCATAAGCCGCCGTCTCGAACGCCTCGCCTGTCCACTTCATCAGCGCAGCCTGCACGCTCTCGCGCACCGGCTCACAGTTCAAGAGCTTGCAGATGTTGTCGCGATGAAGTGGGAAGTTTGTATGCAGCCGGACGTAACCGCCGTCACCGGTGCGATAGATGCCGGCGATAGCGTCCCAGATCGACGCCAGCGATTTGCCTTCGACGCGCAGGTGCCGCTCGCTACGGCATTCGATCGCAGCATGCAGCATATCGACACTGACGCGCTGGGACTGCCCGCTGCGTGCCTTCCAGATCGCGGCGGCGGCGAGTGCTGAGGCGGCAACGGTCACTTGCGCGATCGCATCGACGCGAAACGACGACGGCAGCACCGGCTCGTTGCCGGTGAGCGTCACCGCATCGAGATCGGCTGCATCGCCGCCGTTGCTCGTCCAGAGATCGGCGAGAATTTGCCGTGGCGTTTGCACGCCACTCACCCGGCCAGCGTGGTTTCAGCCAGCTTGATCCAGTACGATGTGCCGAACACGATGGCGTCGTCGTTGAAGTTGTACGACGGGTGATGCAGGCCCGCGCTGTCGCCATTGCCGACGAAGATATATGCGCCCGGACGCTCCTCAAGCATGTAGGAGAAATCCTCCGCGCCCATGATCGGCGGCAGGTCAGCATTGACGTTGGCCTGCCCCGCCACATCTGCCGCGATACGCGCAGCAAACTCGGTTTGGGCCGCATGGTTGACCAGCACCGGATAGCCGCGCCGGTACGTCAGATCGATCTTGGCTCCGGTCATCAGCGCGAGACCAGCCGCGACCTCCTTCATGCGCTTCTCGATGAAGTCGCGCATCTGCGGCTTCAGCGTCCGCACCGTGCCTTGCAGTTCGGCGGTCTGCGGAATGACGTTCATCGCATTGCCCGCATGGAACATGCAGATCGAAATCACCGACGCCTCGACCGGATCGACATTGCGCGACACGATCGACTGGAACGCGGTGATGAGCTGTGCACCGACCAAAACTGTGTCGATGCCCTTGTGCGGTGCTGCGGCGTGGCCGCCGACGCCCTCGATTTTGATAATGATGTGATCGGTCGAGGCCATCTGCGCTCCAGCGCGCAGGCCGAACGTGCCGACGCCCATGCCGGGACCGTTATGCATGCCGAACACCTGATCGATCTTGAAGCGATCCATCAGCCCATCGCGCAGCATCGCGGCAGCTCCGGCGCCGCCCTCCTCCGCCGGCTGAAAGATCACCACCGCATCGCCCGCGAAGTTGCGCGTCTCGGCGAGATAGCGCGCAGCGCCCAGTAACATCGCGGTGTGGCCGTCATGGCCGCAGGCGTGCATCTTGCCCGGCGTCTTTGATTTGTAGGGCAGATCGTTGGCTTCCTCGATCGGCAGCGCATCCATGTCGGCACGCATGCCGACAACCTTGACGTCCGCGCCATCGCGCGGTTTGCGGCCCTTGATGACGCCGACCACGCCGGTGCGCCCGATCCCGGTCACAACCTCGTCGCAGCCGAATTCGCGCAGGCGGTCCGCCACGAACCCTGCGGTGCGGTGCACGTCGTACATCAGCTCCGGATGGGCATGAATATCGTGCCGCCACGCCATGATGTCGGCCTGCAGATCGGCGACGCGATTGACGACGGGCATGGATCACACTCCTCACGTGCCTTTCCGGCACCTGCGAACGATGCCACAGGACCGATTCCGGTAGCAAGGCGCGGGATTTAGCCCAATAACCGCTTTCGCGCCGGAACAGCCCGCGCGATAAGGAACCGACAGCGCGGCCAACGCGCGGAACAGTTGAGGAAATGCGGCAATGGTGACACGGCTCGAAGGCGATTTCGACTACATCGTGGTCGGCGCGGGCACCGCGGGCTGCATCGTCGCCAATCGTTTGTCGGCCGATCCGAAGAACCGCGTGTTGATCCTCGAAGCCGGCGGCGGTGACAACTGGATCTGGTTTCACATTCCGGTCGGCTACCTGTTCGCCATCGGCAATCCGCGCTCCGACTGGATGTTCCGCACCGAACCCGAAGCCGGCCTCAACGGCCGCTCGCTGGCCTATCCGCGCGGCAAGGTGATCGGCGGCTCCTCCGCCATCAACGCCATGATTTCGATGCGCGGACAATCAGCCGATTACGATCACTGGCGGCAACTCGGCCTCACCGGCTGGGGCTGGGACGATGTGAAAAAAGCGTTCCTCACACTCGAGGATCACTTCATGGGCGAAAGCAAGCATCACGCCACCGGTGGCGGCTGGCGCATCGAAGCTCCGCGCCTCGCGTGGAAGGTGCTCGATGCTGTTGCTGATGCCGCATCGCAGATGGGCATTCCGCGCACGCACGACTTCAACACCGGCGACAACGAAGGCATCGGCTATTTCCACGTCAATCAAAAACGAGGACGCCGCTGGTCGGCGGCGCGCGGTTTCCTCAAGCCGGTGCTGTCGCGGCCGAATCTCAAACTCGAAACCAACGTGCTCGCCGATCGCGTCATCGTCGAAAACGGCAAAGCCGTCGGCATCCGCTACACCAAAGGCGGCGAGGCGTTCGAAGCACGGACGCAGGGCGAAGTCATTCTCTGTTCTGGTTCGATCGGCTCGGTGCAAATCATGCAGCGCTCTGGAATCGGCCCCGCCGACTGGCTGCAACCGCTCGGCATCACACCCACAGTCGATCGGCAAGGCGTCGGACGCAACCTGCAGGATCATCTGCAGCAGCGCGCGATCTACAAGGTCTCGGGCGTCAAGACGCTGAACGAGACATACTATTCACTCTGGAAGCGCGGCATGATGGGCGTCGATTACGCGCTGCGCCGGCGTGGGCCGCTGACCATGGCGCCGTCACAGCTCGGCATCTTCACCCGCTCCGACCCGCATCGCGAGCGCGCCAACATCCAGTTTCACGTGCAGCCGCTGTCGCTCGACAAGTTCGGCGATCCGCTGCATCGCTTCCCGGCGATCACCATCTCGGCCTGCAACCTGCGCCCGACCTCGCGCGGCACCGTCCGCATCACGGACGCAAAGCCTGACCAGGCGCCGCGCATCGCGCCAAATTATCTCGCCACCGACGAGGATCGCACCGTGGCCGCCGACGCCATTCGCGTCACGCGCAAGATGATGAAGCAGCATGCGCTCGCGCCCTACCGGCCCGAGGAATACCTGCCCGGCCCCACCGTCGGCGACGACGACGCTTCATTGGCAAAAGCCGCAGGCGACATCGGCACCACGATTTTCCACCCGGTCGGCACGGCCAAGATGGGCAGCGCGTCCGATCCGCTGGCCGTGGTCGACGAGCGGTTGCGCGTGTTCGGGGTCAGTGGCTTGCGCGTGATCGATGCCTCGGTGATGCCGACCATCACCTCGGGTAACACCAACACACCGACCGCAATGATTGCCGAGAAAGGCTCGGCGATGGTGATCGAGGACGGGCGGCGATAGGTCTACGCCGCGATCACCGTCACGTCGTCGATCAGGTCGAGCAACGCCCTTGCGCTGACAGCCTTGCGCACCAGCATGGTTTCGTTGCGCCCACGGATCGACACTTGTTCCTGCGGCAGAGCGCTTTCCGGCAATCCGGCGGTCTTGAATAGCTCCTCCGACAACACAACCTCGCACGACAGCGCTTTGGTCATATCCTGAAGCCGTGCGCCGACGTTGACCGGATCGCCAAGTGCGGTGAACGAGATATGATCGCGATATCCGACATCGCCGACAATCACCTCACCGCAATGGATGCCGATGCCGAACCGGATCGGTTCGCGCAGGTCGTGCGCGAGAAACTGATTCAGCTCGTCGACGTTGATCGCGATCATCGCCGCTGCCTTGATCGCCTGACGGCAGGCGACCCGTGGATCGGTTGCAAGCCCGAACAGCGCCAGAATGCCATCGCCGACGAACTGGTTCGGCATGCCGCCGCACGAGATCACGCCTTGCGACACCGCACCGACAAAACGATTGACGATGAACACCGTATCGAACGGCAGCCGCGTCTCGGCCAGCTTGGTCGAACCGCGCATGTCGACGAACATGTTGACGAGATACCGCTCCTGGCCGACGCGCGTTTGTTGGCCCGTGTTGAGCAGCGAAGTTTTCAGGGTGGCCGGAAACAGCGGCACGAACGAGATATCGGTCTCGGGACACAACTGGCACGCCAACCGGATCGCCGGATCAGAACTTGAGCCGACGCGCTCGAGCACGAATGCTTCACGCTTCGACGGCGCCGGCAAACGGCTGCAATCGCTGACGACCCTGATGCGGCAGGTCGAACAGCGCGCGCGGCCGCCGCAGACGCTCGAATGCGGAATGTCGTTGCGCAGGCTGGCTTCGAGAACGCTGAGGCCCTTCGGCACACGAAGCGTCTTGCCGCCGCCGTAGACGAACTTGATGGTGCTGCCACGCCGTTCCGAGAGCACCCGGATGACGCGCGCCACCAGCGTCAGCGCGATCAGCGCGAGGTATCCCCAGATGAAGGAAAACACGATGCGGTCGAGCACATCCTGATCCGCACGCGTGCCGGTCTTCGCCACCGTGCGATACTGCGCGAGCCATTCGGCGGACGTGCTCGCTTCCATCACATCGTGCGCGCCATGATAGAGCCCGATCGTCGCCAGCGCCGGGACCAGCACCGCGAACGCAAGCAGATAGGGCGATGCCGTCTGAAAGAACGGCTTCAGCCGCAGCCAGAAATAAACTCCGATGCAGCCATGAGCCCAGCAAACGATCAGTGCCGCGTAATGCAGCGCTGCCAGACGCGGCCAATACACCCAGTAGGCGTAGAGCGTCTGCGGATAGAGCTTTTCATGACCGAACACGGAGGCGGCTATGCGCACGCCGGTGACGTGAAAGATCAGCAGCAACGGAATCGAGAGGCCAAGCAAAAGTTGCAGCGGCTCAGATATTTTCCAGCGAAACTCCCGCCGCCGATACAGCGACCAGAACCCCAGCGCCATATGAACCAGAAGCGCGCCGTAGAGCACGATCGTGATCGGCCAGCTTCGCCAGAATGCGATCTGCAAGGCGAGAACGTCGTCCATCGCCTGCACGGAAATATTGCCGAACGCATGATTGATGAAATGGCTGGTGACATAGGCAAACAGGATCAGACCGCAGACGAGTTGCACCTGCCGGATGCCGATGCCGTCCCAGAAACGTCCTGCCGGAGTAGTATCCAGAGTTGTCATGACAGATCGCTAAAATATGCGTCCACTCGCGGAGGATCGCGAGTCATGCTCATGATACCGCGTATTGCGCGGTGGTGGGAACCGGTTTCGCGGCTGCTGCATCTGTCATCCCTGCGAAAACAGGGACGACGAGCGTTATGACGATTTCGCGAAAAACGGCACGATCCCGCCGAGAAAGGGCTTGAAAGCAGCGCTCACCCTGTCGCCGATCTCTAGATCAGCCTCGCCATGGGCCATCACACGCAGGCCCTCGTCGATATCGACCAGCACGATCTTGTAAGGCACATGCTCTCGCGCTTCCGCCACGGGCGCGCGATGCACCAGCGTTTCGGCGTAGACGACGCCGCGTCCACTCGCCTGCTTCGTCGCTGGATCGGAGGCGCCGCATGACGGGCAAAACCGGCGGCGAAAGTACCAGGCTGACTTGCACACTGGACATGCCTGATAGGAAATGACTTCGGTGCCGCTGGTCCAGTCGGCAAAGACTTCCTGCGCGCTGCTCATCGCACCTGCTCCAGAAACATGCTCACGTGGGATGACAGCACGCCGCCGTCGCCATGCAGCAGCGCCAGCGATGCGTCCTTGACCTGACGCTGGCCGGCGCGGCCGGTCATTTGCAGATGCGTCTCGACCAGATGCGCCATCGCGCCACCAACACCGCAATGGCCGTAGCTCAACAATCCGCCGTGGGTATTCAGCGGCAGCGCGCCCATGATGCCGAAGTCGCCATTTCGTGCGCGGGCCGCCGCCTCGCCGCGCTTCGCAAGGCCGAGGTCTTCGAGCAGCATCGCCAGCGTAATCGTGAAGCTGTCGTAGATCGCAGCATAACGGACATCTCTGATCGCAATGCCGCGCTCTTCACTGGCGCGCGCAAGCGCTGGCGCTGCACCGAGATCGGACAACGCCGGCGCGGTGGTTACGTACTGATGGGTATGCGCCTGCCCGGTGCCAATGACCTTGACGCCATGCTTGCTGGTGTCGTCGCGGCTGACGATGAAAGCAGCGCCACCATCGGAGACCGGACAGCAATCGAGCAGCTTCAGCGGCGTGGCGATCGGCTTCGACGCCATCACTTCGGCTACGGTGATCGGATCATGAAACTGCGCGCCCGGATGCATCAATGCATGCTCGCGCATCAGCACCGCGAGAACCGCGAGGTCTTCCTCCGTGACGCCATGCTCGTGCATGTAGCGCGAGGCAACGAGGCCGTAATAAGCCGGAATGGTCGGCCCGAGCGGCACTTCAAACACCGGATGACCGACCTGCGCCAGCGACTGCACGGCGGCATCGCGCGTCTGCCCGGTGAGGCGATTTTCGCCGGCAACAACCAGAATATTTTTCGCAACGCCGGTTGTGACGAGAATATGCGCCAGCATCGCCATCGCCATGCCGGTGCCGCCACCGACCTGAACTGCATGCGCGTACTGCGGCTGAATGCCGAAGTGCTCGGCGAACACCGTCGCCAGCATGATATGCGGCTGCACGGTGGAGTAACCGCACAGAATGCCGTCGATATCGCGCCGCGCCAGCCCCGCGTCGGCCAGCGCCGATTCCGCCGCCATGCTCATCAGGTCGAGCGTGGAGCGGCCCTCGTGCTTGCCGAACGATGTGAGACCGGCGCCGGTGATGAAGCTCATCACTCGCCGCGGATGTTGGCGTCGCGGATCAGTTTGCCCCAGATCTCAGTCTCCGACGTGAGCAGGTCGCGCAACGCGTCAGGTCCACCGGTGAGCATGGTGACGCCGCGCTCGGCAGCTTTCGCTTTCAACGCAGGATCGGCAGTTGCAGTCGCGAGCGCCTTGGACAAAATCGCAACGATTGGCGCTGGTGTTTGCGGAGCAACGAATAGCCCCGCCCAGAACACACCCTTGAAGTCAGGCAGCGTTTTCGCAACCGGAGGCAAGTCGGGACGCAGGCTGATCGGTTCAAGCGAGGACACCGCGATCGCCTTACCCCCGCCGCCCTCGAGCGCAGGCGATGCATCGACCGGGGTCGCGAACGCGCCATCAAGGCGGCCTGCGATGATATCCAGCACCATCGGCGCGGCACCGCGGTACGGCAAGTGCGTCATCTTCGTATCGGCGCGGTTGTTGAACAGTTCCAGCACCAGATGACTCGATGAACCATTGCCGGCCGAGCCGATATTGAGCTTGCCCGGATTGGCCTTGGCGTAGGCGATCAACTCACCGACCGTATTGATCGGCAGGCTTTTCGCCAGGATCAGATAAAACGGCGACTGTAGCGCAAGCCCGACCGGCATCAGCTCGGTGAGCGGATTCTTCGGCGTCAGTTTCGGCGACAGCGCCGGATTGATCGCAAGGCTCACAGTGCCGAGCAGCACCGTGTAACCATCCGGATCGGATTGCGCCACGAAGGTCGAAGCTACTGCCGTGCCTGCACCGGGTTTGTTTTCAATCACGATCTGCTGGCCAAGCTCCTTGCCCATGATCTCGGCGATGATACGCGCCATCTGATCGTTGATGCCACCCGGCGCGTAGCCCACGATCAAGCGGATTGGCCGCGTTGGATAGGTCTGCGCGAGTGCCACATCAGCAGAAAAACAACAAGCGAGCGCGGCGAACGCGAGCCGCACTGAAAATCTTCGGCGATCAAACATGTCATGCCCTCCCAATAGTCTTGTTATTTAGCGCCTAGCATCTGGCGCAGTTCTGTTTTCAGCACTTTGCCGTAGTTGTTCTTCGGAAGCGACGGCAGATAGACGTAGCGCTTCGGCCGCTTGAAGCGAGCGATCGACGACAAGCAATGCGCGTCGAGCGTTGTGTCATCGGCGGATGCGCCGTCGGCCAGCACCACGCAGGCGACGACATTTTCGCCCCACTCCGGATCGGCGACGCCGACCACCGAGACTTCGCGCACGGCGTTGTGCGTCAGCAGCGCCTCTTCGACCTCGCGCGGATAGATATTGGTGCCACCGGAGATGATCACATCCTTGGACCGATCCGACAGGGTGAGAAATCCGTCCTCATCAAGCCTGCCGACATCGCCGGTGCGCAGCCAGCCGTCTTTGATGGTGTTCGCGGTCGCTTCCGGATTGTTCCAGTAACCGAGCATCACCGGCGTGCCTCTGGCTTCGATCTCGCCAGTCTCGCCGGGCGGCAACACTTCACCATTCGCGCCGGTGATGCGAACTTCGATGGCACTGTGCGCCGCGCCGACCGACGCCAGCCGTTCGAGATAGCGCGGGTGATCGGTCTGCTGATGCCAGTGCCGCGACAGCGCGGTGATGGTCATGGGCGACTCGCCCTGCCCGTAGATCTGAACGAAGCGCGGACCCATCACATCGAGGCCCTCGCGAATATCGGCGAGATACATCGGCCCCCCGCCATAGACGATGGTGCGGATGCCCTCGCCGTTTTCGCCGCGCGCTTTCGCGGCTTCGACGAGGCGCTTCACCATCGTTGGCGCAGCGAACATCGACACGTCGCCAAGCGTCTTGCTGAGCGTCAGCACTTCATCCGGATCGAAGCCGCCGGACTCCGGCACCACGTGCCGTGCACCGGCGCGAACGTGGATAAAATTATAAAGCCCAGCACCATGCGATAGCGGCGCAGCATAAAGCGCATGGTCGTGCGCATGCACCTGATCGACGTCGGAGAGATAACAGAGTGACGCCGCGACGATGTTGCCGTGACTGAGCATCACACCTTTGGGACGGCCGGTGGTGCCGGAGGTGTAGAACAGCCAGGCGAGGTCGTCTGTCCGGCGCGAAAAAGGCTGCGGCAATCCTGCGGCAGCGCGCGCCGCATTGTAGCCATGGCTTTCGATATCGAAAACGCGCACCACGGGATTGCCATGACCCAAAGCGTCGCTCAGCGAGGCCCTCGTGTCACCCGAGACGAAGGCAAATTTGACTCCGGAGTTCTCACAGATCCACGCCGCTTCCCGGCCATGCAGTTTGGCGTTGATCGGCACAGCGACAGCGCCCGCCCACCAGATGCCATAGGCGCATTCGAGATAGGCTGTGCTGTTGGACATAAACAGCGCAACGCG
>JAKFUP010000080.1 GCA_021732625.1 Hyphomicrobiales bacterium | reverse complement strand
CCCGCATAAGAAAAATGGGGAGCGGACAATGAGTGCAATCAATTTCATGGCGCTGGCGACTGTTGTCGCAGCGATGCTGGCCTTCATCTCGCCAAGCGTTGAGCGTGCGCGGATGAATCGCAGCCGCCCGCGTTGATCCAGTCTGCGTTGAACGCGCAAGAGGATCAGCCTCTCGCTTGATCTTTCGCAACCGCGTCGGACCTTGCAACGCTCGCGGCCGGCGCATTGCCGGTCGGCAGCGACAATCCGGATTCTAGTTTTCCGAGCAGCAATTCGAACTGGCGCAGTTCGGCCTCGGTCAGGCAGCTCAGGATTTCCGCCTCACGCCTTTTGAGTCGCGGAATCAGGCTCAGATAGAGCCTCCGCCCTTCGCGCGTCAGCCGCAGGCTGTATTCGCGGCGATCCACTTTATTCTCCACGCGCTCGACAATCCCTCGCTCGATCAGCGTCGAAACCGCGCGGCTGATGGTCGATTTGTGGGTATGCGTGCTTTCCGAAACAAACTGAGCCGTGCAAGGTGTCTCGCGAAATCCCAGCGTTGCGATCACCCGCCACTCGGGAATATCGAGGCCGTACCGGTCCCGGTATTCGACCGACAGCGCCGCGCTGATTTCGGCGGCTAGCCTGTTCATGCGAAACGGCACGAATCGAAAAAGATTGAGGTTCTTCACCGGTCTTTCCTGCACCAAGGCGCCGTTGACCGCAGCCTACCGCCTGCGCTAAGATAGTTGCAAGTGAAACTATCAGACTTCACGGTTCCCGCGAACCCGGGGCAGCAGGGCGGAATGAACGCGGTCAGGCAGTTCGGATATTTACGTCATCCCGACCAGGACCGGGTCAGGTCGCGTGCGGCGCATCATGATGTTGTTGTGGTGGGCGCAGGGCCGATCGGACTGTCGCTGGCGATCGATCTCGCCCAGCGCGGCCAGCGCGTGGTGCTGCTCGACGATGCCGACCGGATCGGCGAAGGTTCGCGGGCGATCTGTTTCTCCAAGCGCTCGCTGGAATACTGGGATCGGCTCGGCGTTGGCCAGCGCATGGTCGACAAGGGTGTGGTGTGGAAGGTCGGCAAGATATTCGCGCGCGATGCGCTGCTCTATCAGTTCGATCTGTTGCCCGAGCCGGGCCACAAGCGGCCGGCCTTCATCAATCTTCAGCAGTATTATGCCGAATCCTATCTCGCAGACCGCACCGCCGAACTGCCGTCGATCGATCTGCGCTGGAGCAACAAGGTCACCGCGCTTGAGCGCCACAACGATCATTGCGCGCTGACGATCGAAACTCCGGATGGGCCATACTCCGTCAACGCGAGTTACGTGGTCGCGTGCGATGGCGCGCGCTCGGCGCTGCGCGGCATGGTTGGTGCAGACTTCGAAGGGCAGGCCTTCGAGGATCAGTTTTTGATAGCCGACGTCAAGATGACGGCCGCGTTTCCGACCGAGCGCTGGTTCTGGTTCGATCCGCCGTTTCATTCTGGCCGCTCCGCGCTGCTGCATCGCCAGCCCGACGATGTCTGGCGCATCGATCTGCAACTGTCGCGCGATGCCGATCCTGCTGTCGAGCGGCAACCCGAGAACGTGCGTCCACGCATCGAGCGGATGCTCGGTCACGGCGATTTCGAGTTTGAATGGATTTCGGTCTATCGCTTCCACTGCCGGCGTATGCGGCGCTTCGTGCATGACCGCGTGATCTTTGCCGGCGATTCCGCGCATCAGGTGTCGCCGTTCGGCGCGCGGGGCGCAAATTCAGGCTTGGAAGACGCCGAGAATCTGGCTTGGAAGTTGGCGCTTGTTCTGCGTGGCGTTGCACCCGAAACACTGATCGAAAGCTACAATACCGAGCGTAGCGCCGCCGCGGACGAGAACATTCGCGAGTCGACGCGCTCGACCGATTTCATGGCGCCCGCGACCGCGCAGGAAGCGCGGATGCGGCAGGCCGTCCTCGCGCTTGCCAAAGACACTGAATTTGCCAAGCGCATGGTCAACGGCGGACGGCTGTCGGTGCCATCGGTCTATGAGACGCCGCTGTCGACGCCGGATGCTGAGCAATGGAACGCAGGTCCGCGGCCCGGATCGTCGCTGATCGACGCGCCGCTGACAGATGGTGACAAGGACATCTATCTGAGCGCCGCATTTGCGGAGAACCGCGACGGTTTTGCGCTGCTTGAATTTGCCAATGGTGCATCTGTAGAGGTCGGTGCGAATGTTCGGCGCATCCGCATCGGCGGCGATGGATTGGCAGATCATGAGGGCCTTGCGATGAAGCGCTACGATGCGACTCCCGGAACGGTGTATTTGTTGCGGCCGGATGGTTATGTCGCCGCGAGGTTTCGCCACCCGTCAAAAGATCGTGTCGCTGCGGCGCTGGCGCGCGCCAATGGCTTGCAGTGAGCATGATGACAAAACTCTCGACCAGTTCCAATTTCGCCAAGCCGGACGATGCGTTCCGCATGATCCTCGAAGCGCACCGTGGACTTGAAGATCACGCCAGCCATGCGCTCGATACGGCGCTGGTGCTGATCCTGGCCAACCACATCGGGGATCTCGATGTGCTGCGTGACGCGATTGAGTTGGCGAAGCAGTCGGCGGATAAAGCATGACGACGTCATTGCGAGCCACCGGGTCTTGCCTTCGGCAAGCCCGATGACAAGCTCCGCGAAACAATCCAGCAGCCATCCGAAGGCTGGATTGCTTCGTCGCTGCGCTCCTCGCAATGAAAGTAAGTGAGAGGAACAATTGTGTCTGAGAAACAAACGAACAAAGGCTTCGCATCGAGTGGCGATCTTGCGGAGAAGAAAGTCACGTTCTCCGAGATCGGGCCGGACCTCTATGCGTTCACCGCCGAAGGCGATCCGAATTCGGCGGTGATTGTCGGCGACGACGGCTGCCTCGTGTTCGATGCGCAGGCGACACCTGCGATGGCGAACAGCGTGATCGAGCGCGTGCGCACGGTGACCGATAAGCCGATCAAGTATGTGGTGCTGTCGCATTATCATGCGGTGCGTGTGCTCGGCGCGTCGGCCTACAAGGCGCAGGGGATCGTCGCGTCGCAGGAAACCTATCGTTTGATTCAGGAGCGCGGCAAGCAGGACTGGGATTCGGAATATGGCCGTTTCCCAAGGCTGTTTCGCGACGCCGAGAGCATTCCCGGTCTGACCTGGCCGACGCTCACGTTCGAAACCGAGATGTCGGTGTTTCTCGGCAAGCGCGAGATCAAGCTGATGCATGTCGGTGCGGGGCATACCTCTGGCGATATCGTCGCCTGGGTGCCCGATGCGCAGGTGATGTTCTCCGGCGATCTGATCGAATATCATTCGGCGTGCTATTGCGGCGACGCGCATTTGCGCGAATGGCCGATGACGCTGAACGAGATTCGTGCGTTCAATCCGAAAGCGATTGCGCCGGGGCGCGGCGATGCGCTCAAAGGCCAGTCGATGGTGCGCGATGCGATTGCGATGACGCGCGATTTCGTCACCTCGCTTTACGGTGCCGCCGAGCAGTCGGTCGCCAAGGGACACGGTCTCAAGGATACGGTCGGTGCCACGCGCGCGGTGATGGATCCGAAGTTTTCGACATTCGCCATTTACGAACATTGTCTGCCGTTCAACGTCTCGCGTGCCTTCGACGAGGCATCCGGCATCGACGATCCGGTGATCTGGACCGCCGAACGTGACCGCGAGATGTGGGCGGCCATTCAGGGAGAGACATCATGAATGTCACCACCGCACCGGGACTCATCACCAGCAACCAGACCAGTGCCGCCGATCTGAAGTTCCTGCATCGTTGACGCAAATTCACATCAGGAACTTCAGATCGATAAGCGGCACTGGAAACTTTATATTTGCTGGTGCCCTTTTGTTTCCGAAGTTCGTAGGAGAGATTACCGCAATGATTTACGAACTTCGGAAACAGGGCACCAGCATCACGCCGGGCTACATGTCCGGCTTCGGCAACAGCTTCGAGACCGAGGCGTTGCCAGGCACGCTGCCGATCGGGCGCAACTCGCCGCAGCGCTGCGCTTACGGGCTTTACGCCGAGCAGTTGTCCGGCTCGCCGTTCACCGCACCTCGCGGTGCCAACGAGCGCTCATGGCTTTATCGCATTCGCCCGTCGGTGCTGCATTCAGGCCGTTTCCAGAAAGCCGACAAGAAACTCTGGCGCACTGCGCCGTGCCTTGAGGCGGATGTGCCGATCGGCCAGATGCGCTGGGATCCCGCGCCGATGCCGAAGGAGAACCTGACGTTCCTGCAGGGCGTTCAGACCATGACGACGGCGGGCGATGCCGGCGCGCAATCGGGCATGGCGGCGCATCTTTATCTCATCACCGCATCGATGGTCGATCAGCATTTCTACAACGCTGACGGCGAATTGCTGTTCGTGCCGCAGCAGGGCAATCTGCGCTTCGTTACCGAGTTCGGTGTCATCGATATTGGGCCGCAGGAGATTGCAGTGATTCCGCGCGGCGTGAAATTTCGCGTCGAACTGCCGGCCGGTCCGGCGCGCGGCTATCTGTGTGAGAACTATGGCGGCGCGCTGACGCTGCCGGAGCGCGGTCCGATCGGCGCCAACTGTCTTGCCAATGCGCGCGACTTTCTTACACCCGTTGCGGCCTTTGAGGACAAGGACACGCCGACTGAGTTGTATGTGAAGTGGGGCGGCGAGCTTTATGTGACGAAGCTCAATCATTCGCCGATCGATGTGGTCGGATGGCACGGCAACTACGCGCCCTATAAATATGACCTGCGGACGTTCTCGCCGGTGGGTGCGATCTCGTTCGACCATCCCGATCCGTCGATCTATACGGTGCTGACCTCGCCGTCGGAAACCGCCGGCACCGCCAACATCGATTTCGTGATTTTCCCGGAGCGCTGGTCGGTGGCGGACAATACCTTCCGTCCGCCGTGGTATCACATGAACATCATGTCGGAGTTCATGGGCCTGATCTGCGGCGTCTACGATGCGCGGCCGGAAGGTTTTACGCCTGGCGGTGTCAGCCTGCACAACTGCATGCTGCCGCACGGGCCGGACCGGCAGGCGTTCGATCACGCAAGCAACGTCGAATTGAAACCGGTGAAGATGACAGGCTCAATGGCCTTCATGTTCGAGACACGGTTTCCGCAGCGAGTGACGGCGCATGCGGTGAGCAGTACGACTCTCCAGGACAACTACGCCGATTGCTGGAGTGGACTTCAAAAGCGGTTCGATCCGAAGCGGCCGTAAGCGCGCGTCAGCCGAACGATCCGATTGAGATTTGCGCGAGCGGTAGCTCGGTGCTAGCGCTCGCGGCGGTCAAAGACTCGCCGCCGATGGCGCGCGTTAACCACTTGGCCCGCGCAAATGACAGCCTGTGGAAAACTTTGACCGGTCCAAGCCATTGGTAAGGATCGGCTTTTGACCTGTCATCCAGTTGTCATCCAGCCATCATAAAACTGCAAGCGCCCGCTCTTAACGAGTTCGGCGCGAGGCTGATCCAACCGGGACCGGCTCGCTTACGGATGGAGAAACCCCGTGAATTTCATCAAATCGCTTGTCGTTGCCGGCGTTGTCGCCGCCGCATCGACCTCTGCAATCGCCGCCGACATCACCGGCGCGGGCGCGACCTTCCCGTTCCCGGTCTATTCGAAGTGGGCCGACGCCTACAAGAAAGAGACTGGCAACGGCCTCAACTATCAGTCGATCGGCTCCGGCGCTGGCATCAAGCAGATTCAGGCCAAGACCGTGACGTTCGGCGCGACCGACGCCCCGCTCAAGATTGAGCAGCTTGAAAAGGACGGCCTCGTGCAGTGGCCGATGGTGATGGGTGCGATCGTTCCCGTGGTCAACCTTGAAGGCATCAAGCCAGGCGAAATCGTGCTTTCGGGCGAGGTGCTCGGCGACATCTATCTCGGCAAGGTTAAAACCTGGAACGATCCCGCGATCGTCAAGCTCAACCCAAAACTGATGCTGCCGCCCGACGCGATCACCGTCGTGCGTCGTTCGGATGGCTCGGGGACGACCTTCAACTTCACCGACTACCTCTCCAAGGTGAATGCCGAGTGGAAGACGAAGGTCGGCGTAGGCACCGCGGTCGAATGGCCCGCCGGCGTTGGCGCCAAGGGCAACGAAGGCGTTGCCGGCAACGTCAGCCAGACCAAGAACTCGATCGGCTACGTCGAATACGCCTATGCCAAGCAGAACAAGCTGACCCATGCCGCGATGATTAACAAAGGTGGCAAGACGGTTCAGCCGACAATTGCGTCGTTCCAGGCTGCAGCCGCCAACGCCGATTGGGCGAATGCGCCAGGCTACCGTGTGATCCTCACCGATCAGCCAGGCGAAGCATCATGGCCGATCACGGCTGCGACCTTCATCCTGATGTATAAGGCGCCGGCCGACAAGGCAGCGGCTGCCGAAGCCATCAAGTTCTTCAAGTGGGCGTTCGAGAAGGGCGACAAGATGGCTGAAGAACTCGATTACATTCCGATGCCGGAGTCGGTCGTGAAGCTGATCGAGAAGACCTGGACCGCAGATATCAAGAGCTAACCATCTCGCTGAGGGAGCAGAGGGGACATCTCTCCTCCCTCGATCGAGAGGCGTTGCACCTAAGTTACAGCAATATAGCGAATGTCGGCGAGATGCGTGCCGGATCGCATCGTGTGTAAAATGAAGTAGCCATAGGGGATTGGCGTGGCGGATATGGCGGTTCAGGGCGACGCGATGGAAGCTGCCGGCCCGTACGATCGCGCAAAGGCACTGAGCGCGTTCAAGTTCGGCGACAAGGCATTCTACTGGGTCACCCGATGCTCCGCGCTTGCTGTGCTGCTGATCCTCGGTGGCATCATTCTCTCCCTGATTGTAGGCGCGTGGCCTGCAATGAAGGAATTCGGCTTCTCTTTCCTTTTGACGCAGCGCTGGGCACCCGCCAACGATCCGCCGGTTCTGGGTGCGCTCGGGCCGATCTACGGCACCATGGTGACCTCGATCATCGCCATGACGATCGCCATTCCGGTCGGAATCGGAATCGCGATTTTTCTCACCGAGCTTTGTCCGCAATGGTTGCGCCGCCCGATCGGCATTGCGGTGGAACTGCTCGCCGGTATCCCCTCCATCATTTACGGCATGTGGGGCTTCTTCGTGCTCGGGCCGTTTCTGGCCAACACGTTCCAGCCTTTCATGATCAGAATCTTCGAAGGCGTGCCTGTTCTTGGAGCGATCTTCGGTGGCCCGCCGTCCTATCTCAGTCTGTTCAACGCGGCTCTCATTCTGGCGATCATGGTGCTGCCGTTCATCACTGCGATTTCGGTCGATGTGTTCAAGACCGTCCCGCCGGTTCTGAAAGAGGCTGCCTACGGCGTAGGTTGCACCACGTGGGAAGTCGTTCGCAACGTCGTGATCCCTTACACCCGCGTCGGCGTGATCGGTGGCATTATGCTGGCGCTGGGCCGCGCGCTGGGCGAAACCATGGCGGTCACTTTCATCATCGGCAACTCTTTCCGGATATCCGGTTCCATATTCGCTCCTGGAACAACGATTTCGGCAGCCATCGCCAGCGAATTCGCGGAGAGCGATGGGCTGCATCAGTCCGGGCTGATTTTGCTTGGCCTGTTGCTGTTCGTGCTGACGTTCATGGTGTTGTCGGCGGCGCGGCTGATGCTGATGCGTCTTGAAAAGAAGGCGGGGAAGTAAGCCATGAACCCGATTTATGCTTCGCGCCGCCGCGTTGACATCGTTATCCGGTTCCTGTGTCTAGGCGCCGCGATCTTCGGCGTCACCTGGCTGGCGCTGATCCTGTTCACCCTTTTCTACAATGGTCTTGCAGGCTTGACGCTTCAGGTTTTCACGCAGAACACGCCGCCGCCGGGATCGGCGGATGGTGGCCTGCTCAACGCCATCGTTGGATCGATCATCATGACCGCGATAGGAGTCGGCGTCGGTGCGCCGATCGGACTGTTCGCAGGCACTTATCTCGCCGAGTATGGCCGCAACGACCGGCTGACATCGCTGATCCGCTTTATCAACGACATCTTGCTGAGCGCGCCGTCGATCATCATCGGCCTGTTCGTGTACGGCGCTGTTGTCGTGCCGATGGGCGGGTTTTCGGCATTCGCCGGAGCGCTGGCGCTCGCCGTGATCGTGATCCCTGTCGTGGTGCGCACCACGGAAGACATGCTGCTGCTGGTGCCAAATCCGTTGCGGGAAGCTGCATCTGCGCTCGGCTTGCCGCGCTCGCTTGTGATCCGCAGGGTTGCCTATCGCGCTGCGCGCGCCGGACTGATTACCGGCGTTCTGCTCGCGACAGCGCGTGTCGCGGGCGAAACAGCACCGTTGCTGTTCACGGCGTTGAGCAACCAGTTCTTCAGCCTGGATATGACCAAAACCATGGCCAACCTGCCTGTTACCATCAACAATTTCGTACAGAGCCCCTACGACTACTGGAAGCAGCTCGCCTGGACCGGTGCTCTGCTGATCACGCTGACCGTGCTGACGCTCAATATCGGTGCGCGTCTACTCGGTGCCGAGAGGACAAAATCATGAGTGAGTTGAATGTGGCTGTCGATGCTGCGCGCGGGAAAATGCCACCGCCGGTGCCGCATAGCGACAGTCCGCCAAAGATCACCGCACGCGGCCTGAATTTCTATTATGGCCAGACCCATGCGCTGAAAAACGTTAATCTGGTGCTCGCAGAAAATCGCGTGACCGCGTTCATCGGCCCGTCCGGCTGCGGAAAGTCCACGCTGCTGCGCATTTTCAACCGGATGTACGATCTTTATCCGGGCCAGCGCGCGGAAGGGCAACTGCTGCTCGACAAAACCAATATTCTCGATCCGAAGCTCGATCTCAATCTGCTGCGCGCGCGGGTCGGCATGGTGTTCCAGAAGCCGACGCCGTTCCCGATGACGATCTACGAGAACATCGCTTTCGGCATTCGCCTTTACGAGAAAATCTCGAAGTCCGAGATGGACGGTCGTGTCGAGGCGGCGCTGCGCGGTGGCGCGCTCTGGAACGAGGTCAAGGACAAGCTAAACGCCAGCGGCCTTAGCCTGTCCGGCGGTCAACAGCAGCGGCTCTGTATCGCCCGCACCGTCGCGGTGCGGCCGGAGGTCATCCTGTTCGACGAGCCGTGCTCGGCGCTCGATCCGATCTCGACCGCGAAGGTCGAAGAGCTGATCCATGAACTGAAGGAGCAGTACACGATCGCGATCGTGACTCACAACATGCAGCAGGCGGCCCGTGTCTCCGACAAGACCGCCTTCATGTATCTCGGCGAACTGGTTGAGTTCGATCAAACCGACAAGATATTCACGTCGCCGGCCGACCGCCGCACCCAGGATTACATTACGGGCCGTTTCGGCTAACGCCGCGCGCCCGAGGAGAATGAAATGGCTTTCGAACATACCACCAAAGCCTTCGACGTCGATCTGCAGGAGCTGACCCGGCTTGTCGCCGAGATGGGCGGACTTGCCGAGCGCCAGATCGTGGACTCGGTCGATTCGCTGATCCGCCGCGATGTTGCGCTCGGGACGCGCGTCGTCGCAGCCGATCTTGAGATCGACAAGCTGCAGCACAAGATCGA
The DNA here is from genome assembly GCA_021732625.1 of Hyphomicrobiales bacterium. Taxonomy (GTDB): domain Bacteria; phylum Pseudomonadota; class Alphaproteobacteria; order Rhizobiales; family Xanthobacteraceae; genus SG-bin9. The sequence continues at coordinate 16,026 of JAKFUP010000080.1, read as the reverse complement.
AGAACTCGCAGTCCTGACGATTGCCCGCCGGCAACCGATGGCTGTCGATCTGCGTGAGATCGTCGGCGCCCTGCGCGTCGCCACTGACATTGAGCGCATCGGCGACCTGGCCAAGAACATTGGCAAGCGCATTGCCGCGATCGACAGCGATTTCCATCCGCTCAAGCTGATCCGCGGTCTCGAACACATGACCGATCTCGTGCAGTCGCAGGTCAAGGCCGTGCTTGATGCCTATGCGGCGCATGACGTGCCAGCTGCGATGACGGTGTGGAAAGGCGACGAAGAAGTCGATGCGATCTGCACCTCTTTGTTCCGCGAATTATTGACCTATATGATGGAAGATCCGCGCAATATCGGTCTTTGTATTCACCTGATGTTCTGTGCCAAGAATATCGAGCGGATCGGCGACCATGCGACGAATATCGCCGAGACCGTGCTTTATATGGTCGAAGGCCAGCAGATGCTCGACCCGCGTCCGAAAGGCGACATGACCAACTTCGCCGCGGCGCTGCCGAGAAATTGAGGGTGGGTGGAACTATGAGCGCGCGCATAATGGTCGTCGAGGACGAAGAAGCGCTGACGACGCTATTGCGTTACAACCTCGACACCGAAGGTTATGAGGTCGAGACCGTTTCTCGCGGCGATGACGCGGATACGCGTCTCAAGGAGCGCATTCCCGATCTCATCGTGCTCGACTGGATGCTGCCGGGCCTGTCCGGCATCGAGCTGTGCCGCCGCTTGCGTGCGCGGCCGGAGACCAAGCAGCTACCAATCATCATGCTGACCGCGCGCGGCGAGGAAAGCGAACGGGTGCGGGGCCTCGCAACCGGCGCCGACGACTATATCGTCAAGCCGTTCTCTGTCCCCGAGCTGCTCGCGCGTGTGCGAGGTTTGTTGCGGCGGGCCAGCCCCGAGCGGCTCGCGACTGTGCTGTCCTTTGGTGATATCGAACTCGATCGCGACAAGCGGCGCGTCGCCCGCGCCGGCCGGCCGATCGATCTCGGCCCCACCGAATACCGCCTGCTTGAGTTCTTCCTGGAACATCCTGGCCGCGTTTTCAGCCGCGAGCAGTTGCTGGACGGCGTGTGGGGGCGCGACATCTATATCGACGAACGGACCGTCGATGTTCACATTGGCCGTCTGCGCAAGCTTCTCAATGATACCAACGAGCCTGATCCTATCCGTACCGTTCGCGGGGCAGGTTATGCGCTCGATGATCGCTTCGAGAAAGCGGAATAGCAGCCGTAGGTTGTTGTCTAGAACCTTACTGGATGCCGCGCAGCGTTGCGGGCTTTGCGGGTGGAATCGGCTGAAGCTGCTTCCTAGGGCACTTGTCTTCGATTAGGTTGGGGGTCATAACCCGCCTGATTTACCGGGATAAGGCCATGGACCAACTCACCGCGCCCCGCGCGACCGATCGAAATTCGGCGATCAACCGTCTGACTGCGTCGGTCGTGGCGGCTGTCGAGAGCGCCCATATCGACGCGGCGCCGTTCTATCATCTGCAGCTCAGCAATATTTTCCCGCAGGATAGCTACGCGGCCATGCTCGCCGCGATGCCGAGCGCCGAAGACTATCGTCCGATGCGCGGACGCAGCAAAACCGCTGAGCAGACGCGCGTGAAGATCGATCTGTTTCCGGAGTACATCCGGCATCTGCCGCCCGAAAAACTCGCGGTGTGGTCTCAGGTCGGCGCCACGTTGTGCTCGGAGCCGGTGAAGAATGCCTTCCGCAAGATGCTGGCGCCGGCGCTCGAGCGCCGCTTCGGCAAGGACTTCAGGACGGTTGGAATGTTTCCGATTCCGATCCTGACTCGCGACATTCCAGGTTACCTGATTACGCCGCACACCGATACGCACTGGAAGGGCATCACGGTCCAGCTCTATCTGCCGAAGGATGAATCGGCGACCGACATCGGCACCATCTTCCATGAGCGATTGCCGGACGGCAGCATGCCCAAGACCAGGCAGATGCGGTTCGCTCCGAATTCGGGTTATGCGTTTGGCGTCGGCGACGACACCTGGCATTCGGCTGATCCGGTGCATAACGGCGTGAAGACCCGCGACAGCATCCTGCTGACATATTTTGTCGATCAGGGGCCGTTGCGAATCCTGCGCAACCGCGCCAAGCGGGTCGGCAACTTTGTCCAGAACGAAGTGCGGAACCTGATTTGAGCGTGTTCTCGTCTCTGAGCGTTCTCGTCATTGCGAGGAGCGCAGCGACGAAGCAATCGAGCTTTACCCAATAGATGTATTGCTTTGCTTTCGCCCGCAATGACGGGTTAAGCCGATCTCCGGCCCTCACGCGTCGCGCAGCTCTGCTCGGTTTCCGGCATCATGCCTTAGTGAGCGAGGTTCGCGCCGCGCTCGATGGTGAATTCCAGATCGAACAGCGAGCGCGAATGGTTCATGTCCGATTGCGAGATAAGCACGGTCAAGTTCTTGCCGCGCAGCGACGCAAGAACTTCCGACAGACGCTCCGATAGCGCCGGAGCGATGCCTTCGAACGGCTCGTCGAGCAGCAAGCACTTGGTGCCGATGGCAAGCGCGCGTCCGAGAGCGACGAGCTTCTGCTGGCCGCCGCTCAGTAGTAAGGCTTTGCGGTCGCGCATCTCGGTCAATTCGCGGATCACCTCGTAGACGAAATCCAGCCGCGCCTTCGTATCGATGCCTTTCGTCACCCACAGCGGCAGCATCACGTTCTCTTCGACGGTAAGCTGTGGGATCAGTCCGCGATCCTCCGGCATGTAGCCGATGCCGAGTGCCGCGCGGGCGTGGCGCGGATACGCCGACAAGTCCTGCCCTTCGAAACGGATCGCGCCGCGTTTCGGCGTCAGATGTCCCATGATCGAGCGCATCAGCGTGGTCTTGCCGGCGCCGTTGCGGCCGACGAGACTTGCCATGCTTCCCTGCGGCACGCGCATGGTGAAACCACGCAACGCCGGCATCGACTGGATTTCGACATTGACGTCGCTGACGTCGAGCAGGGGAGCAGCGGTCATCGCGCACCTCCGGTCACATAGCGGCGCACATCGGCGTCTTTCAGCACGGTATCGGGATGACCGTCCGAGAGAATACGGCCGCTGTAGAACGCCAGCACGCGATCCGCGTAGCGGGTGACGATGTCCATGTCGTGCTCGACGAACACGATCGTGCCGGCATCTTGAGTCACCGCCTGGATGACCCGATCCATCGTCGAAAATTTTTCTTCCGCGGACACACCGGAGGTTGGCTCGTCGAGCAGCAGCAAATGCGGCCTCCGCGCCATCGCCATCGCGATATCGACCAGCTTGCGCACACCGCCGGCAAGTTCGGACACCGGCCGGTCGGCAGTGGCGCGAAGGCCAAGGCGATCGAGCAGCACGAGAGCCTGCTCGCGGCGATTCTGTGCCTCGGCAGGCGAGGTGAACGACAACGGACTCGCCTTGGTGCCGGAAATTGCGACGATGACGTTCTCGGCCGCGGTCAGCTCGATGAACAGTTGCGGAATCTGGAACGACCGCGATATGCCGAGGCGAGCGACATCGCGCGGCGATTGCTTGCCGATGGCGCGGCCTTCCAGTTCGATCTTGCCGCTGTCGGGTTTGAGATAGCCGGTGACGAGATTGACGAAGGTGGTCTTTCCCGCGCCGTTAGAGCCGATCAGGCTGACTTTTTGTCCCGCAGGAATCGTGATGTTCAGATTGTCGGCCGCGACCACCGCGCCGAATCTTTTGTTCAATCCTTCGACGGCGAGAACCGGCGTCATTCTGCTGGCTCCGTCACGGTCGCGCCCGGCGCTGGAGCATCCGGCTCGCTTCCTTTGCGCTTGGTGCTGGTCCAGAGCGATCCGATGCCGAGTGGCAAGAACAGGATCACCGCGAGCAGGAACGCGCCGAGCACCAGCTGCCAGGTGTTCGGCAGGTAGAGATTGGAGAACGAGCGCACCAGTTCGAGCGCAAGCGAGGCCACAAACACCGCGGCGACGCTCTGGTAGCCGGCCAGAATGGCGACGAATACGAACTCGCCGGATGTGGTCCAGTAGGCGAATTGCGGGTCGATGTGCCGTTGTGCCATCAAGCTCAGCGCGCCGCTCGCGCCCGCAAAAACCGCCGCGATGACGAAGTTGATGGCGACGATGCGGTTGGCCGAGATACCGAGATACTCGACGCGCAGGTTGTTGGCGCGCACCGCGAGACTCATGAGGCCCAGTTCGGAGCGGAAGTAGACCGTTGCTGCAACGCCGGCCAATCCAGTTGCGATCACCGACACAGAGTACAGCATGAAGTCGGCTTCGCGCGGATCGGTAAAAACATTACCGAACAGGGTGGGGCGGCCGACATTGAAACCGTCGGAGCCGCCGAGCGCTGTGGTCTTCACCAATGCGCCGTACAAAACCATAGAGAGTGCAAGCGTCAGCATGCCGAAGAAAATGCCGGTGTAGCGCGAGATCAGCGGGCCGATCACGAGGCCGAGAAGGCCGCCGCAGACTGCGCCGATCATGACCTGCGCGACCGCATCGGTCAGACCCCAGCTGTTGGCGATCAGTGCGACGCCGTAGCCGCCTGCCGCATAAAACAAACCCTGACCAAACGAGACGTTGCCGGTGCGCGCCAGGACGACGATGCCGAGTGCGATCAGCGAATTGGACGCGGCGACGGTTGCGAGTGATAGCGTCCAGGCCGGAAGCACGCGGCCGAGCAGTACGAATCCGAGAACGATGCCGAGCATGGCGGCTGGATGAGACAGTATCTTCATCAGATCCGCCTCGCCGTCTCGCGCTGAAACAGCCCTTCGGGGCGGATCATCAATACGATGGCCATGATGAGATAAATCACGAATAGCTCGCCCTGCGGGAAAATGTGCACCGAGGCCGCACGCGCCAGTCCGACAAGAATCGCACCGACGGCTGCGCCCTCGACGCTACCGAGCCCGCCGATCACGACAATCGCAAAACTGAGGATGATGACGTCAGAGCTGAGACCGGGTTGCACGGAAATCTTTGGCGCCGTCAGGGCGCCTGCGAAAGCTGCGAGCATCAAGCCGAACCCAAACGCCAAAGCATAGATGCGATTGATCTTCACGCCCATGCTGGCGCTGATTTCAGGATTATGAATGACCGCCGAGACGATCTTGCCGGTCACAGTGCGGTTCAGTGCGAACCAAACCCCCAGACCGCTCGCCATCGCAACCGGGATCAGCACGAGATCGTAGCCAACGTAGAACAGCTTGCCGAGCGAGACGTTGCCGAACAACTCATAGGGCTGTGTCGCCAGAATCGGATTGACGCCCCAGATCAGCTTGGTGATGTCTTCGAGCAGCAGGAACACGGCGTAGGTTACGAGCAGCAACACCACCTCGTCCCGCCCATAAAACATTTTCAGCAGCCCGCGCTCCAGCATCACGCCGACCGCGAGCGCGACGAATGCGGCCGCCAGCAGCATCGCGACAAAACCCAATGCGGGTGGAAGCCCCTTTGCTGCAAACAGCGTTACGACGGTCGCCGCGAGATAGGCGCCGAGCGCGTAAAACCCGCCGTGAGCGATGTTGAGGATTTTCAGGACGCCGAACACGAGCGTGAGCCCAAGGGCGACCACGAACAGCCAGGACGCTTCGATCAGGCCGTCGATGACGATGGTGAAAAACAGGTTCATGAAGCACTATCAACGCAGACAGTTATCAAACTGAAGTCTTTTCTGTTGTTGTGTCATTGCGAGGAGCGTAGCGACGAAGCAATCCAGTCCTTGTTCTGGAACTGGATTGCTTCGAGGAGCCTGTCATCGGGCTCGCCAGAGGCGAGACCCGGTGGCTCGCAATGACGATTACGGCCGCAGATTCATTCGCACTTTGCGCCTTGCATCCCGCCCTTGATCCAGTCGAGCGATTTGATGCCCGGCGGAGGGTTGACGCACTCTGCGTTGAAGTACTGGATATCGACGAGATCGACCCGCTTCTTCTCCGGATTGTATTTGGTGCGGCTGATGCCGATCGGCTGCGTGGCCTGATGGCCGTCGCCGAGCGTCATCTTGATCAAGCCGCCGGGCGATTCCCATTGCGATCCGGTCATCGCTGCAATGATCTCGTCGGTGGTGGGCTTCTTGCCGCCGTTCTTCTCCATCGCCTTTTCGATGGCGTTCTTGAGGCCAAGGATCGACTGGTTGATACGATAAGCCGCCTGCACCGGATAGGTGCCGATCGTCTTCTCGAATCCAGGGAAGAACCAGTCGTTGAGGACGGACTTGCGCGACATCAAGCCATAGGCGCCGCGCGCGCCGATAATGGTGCCGTCGGGCATCTTGTCGCCAAGTGCGGGCAGCACGTGGTCAGCGGCGCTGAACACAAGCTGGCTGCGTTTCGGCAGACCTCGCGGGGCCGATTGCAGAATAAAGGCCTGCAGGTCGCCGCCCCAGAGGCTCGAATAGACCACGTCGGATTCCGCGCCGACCAGTGCGGAGATTTCCGTGCCGTACTGGCCTGCACCGAATTTCGGCAGCAGGTCGGTGGCGAGTTTGGCGTTGGGAAAAATCTGTCCGGCCGCGGCGACGAAGTCAGCCTTGCTGTCCTGGCCCCAGGCATAATCCTGGTTGATGGCTGAGAACGTCTCCATCTTGATGTTCTTCGCCTTCATGTAGCGGATGAGGGCGACGTTATCCATCGTCGCATGCGACGCAGTGCGGAACACATAGTTGTATTTGGCTTCCTCGAAGATGCGAGGCGTGCCGCAATCCATCAGCACCAGCAGCTTCTTCAGTTCTTCCGCGATCGGGGACACGGCCAGACAATCGCCCGATCCGATGTAGCCGAGGACCGCATCGACGTTGTCGCGCTGATAGAGGTTGCGCAACTCCTGCACCTGCTTGGTCGCGCCGCCGTTCTCGTCGATGATGACCGGCTCGATCTTCATGCCGCCGAAGCCAACCTTGTTGTGCGGCGCAGGAACCGCCCCCTTGTTGAGTTCGTCGATCGTGAACGTCGCGCCGTTGCGCGCAGGCACGCCAAAACTTTCGGCCGCCGGTCCGGACAGGAACGTGACGATGCCGAGCTTGAATGTCTCCTGCGCAGAAACCGGAGCCGTTGAAATGGTCAGGGCCGTCGCGGCGACCGCGAGCGCAATCCTGCCCCTGTGAGCTGAAAGGCTGTGCATGTTCTCTCCCATGTGGCTGGCGTGATGAAACCAGCTTTGACTCGCATCCGTTGTCCGGATGTCGGCAGTAGGGCCACAGCCTATGCGGGCTTTCCGGCTTCGTCCATGGGGCGGGAGGGCTCGCCAAGTCCTCGTCAAGCCTTTGAAAGGAGAGGTTGAAACAGGCCGCGACGTGCCGCCGCAGGACGCCGCCGCTTGCACTTTGTGGAGTCCGATCATTATTTCTTGGCGAGGGACGATACGCGTTGCTGCGCACCTTTGGAGAAACGATGAGCTATTTGCGGACTGCAATTCTTCTGGCGGGCCTGACCGGTCTGTTCATGGCGGTCGGCTATCTGATCGGCGGCGCGAGCGGAGCCACGATCGCGCTGCTTTTTGCGGCCGGAACAAATCTGTTCGCTTGGTGGAATTCCGACCGGATGGTGCTGTCGATGTACGGCGCGCAGGAGGTCGATGAGCGCAGCGCGCCAGATTATTATCGGATGGTCCGCGAACTCGCCGGCCGCGCCGGCCTGCCGATGCCGCGCGTGTTCCTGATGGAAAATCCGCAACCGAATGCGTTCGCGACCGGCCGCAATCCGCAGAATGCCGCGGTGGCTGTCACCACCGGGCTGATGCAGTCGCTGAGCCGCGAGGAAGCCGCCGGCGTGATCGCGCACGAACTGGCGCACATCAAGAACCACGACACGCTGCTCATGACCGTTACCGCGACCATTGCCGGTGCGATCTCGATGCTTGGGCAGTTTGGCATGTTCTTCGGCGGCAACCGCGATCACAACAGCGGCCCCGGCCTGATTGGGACGATTGCGATGATGATCCTGGCGCCGCTCGGCGCCATGGTCGTGCAGATGGCGATCAGCCGGACGCGCGAATATGCCGCCGACGATCTCGGCGCGCGCATCTGCGGGGAGCCGATGTGGCTGGCGTCAGCGCTGGCGAAAATCGACAACGCCGCCCATGCCGTGCCGAACATGGATGCCGAGCGTGCACCCGCGACCGCGCACATGTTCATCATCAATCCGTTGTCGGGTCAGCGTTGGGACAATCTGTTCTCGACCCATCCGGCGACCGAGAACCGCATCGCCGAGCTGCAGCGGCTGGCCGCAGCAATGGGGGGACAGCGCCACGCTGCGCCGAACACGGGCGCGCCTGCGGGCAGCCCCTGGGCGACTGGCGGGTCGCGCGGCCAGACACACGGCCGATCACGGGGTCCTTGGGGCTGACGGTGTTTCGGCCGGTACCAGTAAAAAGGCCGTGCGCGCTGCCAATTGTTTCAGCGTCTCCCTGCTGGCGTTTCGGCGTTTCGCGCCATAAGGTTCGTAGGCCGGTTACCTTGAGTCCGCGCGGCTCAATATTTCAAGAAGGCATCGCACGATGCGCGAAGTTCTGGATCATTGCGTCGGCGGCCATGAGATCGCGGTCGATGCCGGGACGCAGATCCTGCAGGAAGGCGAAGCGACCGGCCGGCTTTATGTTCTGATCGAGGGGCAGTTGCAGGTACTGAAAGGCGGAACGGTCGTTGCGACGATCGCCGAACCCGGCTCCGTTCTCGGCGAGATGTCGGTGTTGCTCAATCAGGCCCATACGGCGACAGTCCATGCGACGGTCGCATCGAGGATTTATCAGTTCGACGATGCGACGCTTTTCATGCGGTCGCGGCCCGAGGTTGCGCTGCTGGTGGCGCGGCTGCTGGCTCAGCGTCTCAATGCGGCGACGACATATCTCGCTGACATCAAGCGGCAGTATGCCGGGCACGGCAATCATCTCTCGATGGTCGGCGACGTGCTGGAAAGTCTCGTCAACCTGCCACCGTCGAACGTGACTCCGGGATCGGATCGACAACCTGACCCAAGGATATGAGCCAGTCCGGAGCTTCGGTGATGGCCGCAGCCGGGCGCTGCAGGCTTGAACCCATGTCGATGACCTGATCGCCAGCAGCCGATAGCCAGAACGCCTTGCCGGCGTCAATATCAAGCACGATATGCGCCGGCGGCCGTCCAAACTGATGGCCCGCGTTGAAAACCCAGGTCTCCCCGATGCGGTCAAACCACGAGCCGTCGCGGATGAACGGCGACTGGTGCACATGTCCCGACAGAACGATGTGGGGCTGATGGCTCTTGATCCATTGCTCGACTTCGGCGTCTCCGAAAAAGCGGGAGCCACCCCAGCTGGTGGGTGAGTTGGCCGGCGGCGCATGATGGATCCAGATCCAGCGGCTTTCCCTGTCCGCGGCGGCGTCCTGAAGCTGTTGCTCTAGTTTGGCTCGAACGACCGGGCCGTCCCACCACGGACACACCGTGAAGCGGGTATCGCCAATGGTGAAGCTGTCGCCATCGCAGGCGATGCCGAGGCTGCGCGCTTCAGATATCCAGCGCGCGATCTTTTCGCCCTCGGGGCTGCGCTCGTCGAGATCGTGATTGCCGGAGCACAGCACAACGCGGGTGCTGGACGCCAGCATGGCCAGATATTTTTGAACGACCACGATCTGGGCGCGAAAATCGACGATCGAGCCGACGTCGAGTGCGTCGCCCGCAAACACCACGAGATCGAACAGCGGTGCCGCCCTCACGAGCCAATCGAACTGGGGAAGCGAATAGTGCAGGTCGGCAACGACGAGGCAGCGCATATCGCTGTCGATTCCTTGTTTCTAAACTTTCGTGATTGGTTCACTTGATTCCAAATCATCCGTGAAACACCGGTTTGAGGCAAGCTGATAGTTTATGCTTGGGTCATCGCGATGTGCGGCAAAACCGGCGGTTGATTGCCGGTTGGTGCGCTCTGGAATCGTGGTAGCCTTATGCCGTCGCGGGGTTGCGCGAAGATGGTTATCCGCGCACGGAGGACGAAGCCGTGAGTGATCTCAAGACCGACATGGAGCAGCGCGAAAAGCAAATCGCGCATAACGAAGCTGCCCGGCAGACCACGAGTGCCATTCGTCTCAGTTCGTGGGCGCTTGTCGCGGCCTTTATCGCCTGCGCGGTGGTCGTGATGTTCGTCCTGATGGTCGTCCGTTTGTGACACTCAGATCCTGACCATCCGCTTGCCGCGGTTTTCGCCGTTAAGAAGCCCGATCAGCGCCTTGGGCGTATTCTCCAGCCCGTCGATAATGTCTTCCTGGACTTTCAGCTTGCCCGAGGAGACCCACGATTGCAGGTCGGCCAGTGCCTTGTCGCGCTGGTCGTAATAGTCCATCACGATGAAGCCCTGCATCAGGAGGCGTTTCACCACGATCAGTCCCGGTACGCCGCGCGGGCCGGTCGCTGACGGCGCGCCGTCGTACTGCGAAACCGCGCCGCAGCAGGCGATGCGTCCGCGATTGTTCATCTGCGCGATGCAGGCTTCGAGAATATCGCCGCCAACATTGTCGAAATAGACGTCGATGCCTTTCGGCGCGGCAGCTTTCAGCTCCTTGAACAGAGCCGTGTTCTTGTAGTCGACCGCGGCATCGAAGCCGAGCTCGGAGACCAGCCATTTGCATTTCTCGGCGCCACCGGCGATGCCGACCACATGGCAGCCCTTGATCTTCGCGATCTGGCCGACGATCGATCCGACCGATCCCGCAGCGGCGGAGACGACGACCGTCTCGCCGGTCTTTGGCTGGCCAATATTGAGCAAGCCGAAATAGGCGGTGAGTCCGGCGATGCCGTAGACGCTGAGCAGATGTGACATCGGCGCGACGGGAGGAACTTTGATCAAATGCTTTGCCGGCAACGCCGCATACTCCTGCCAGCCGGTATCTGCGAACACGAGGTCGCCGGTCACAAAGCCTGGGGCCTTTGATGACACCACCTCACTGATGCTGCCGCCGGCCATCACCGTGTTGGCCTCGACCGCCGCGCGATAGGTCGCGCCATGCATCCAGGCGCGGTTCGCGGCATCGAGCGAAATCAGCCGGGTGCGAAGCAGGACTTCGCCATCCTTGGGTTCCGGAATTTGGCTCTCAGCCAGCTTGAAGTGGCTGGGGCTGAGCTTGCCTGTCGGCTTTTCGGCCAGCAGCACCTGCCGGTTGACGCTTGCACCCATGACGCTCTCCCGTTTCGACCGCTCTTGTGACGCCGGCGGCCGCGATCAGGCGAGGCTAGCCAGCCTGCCTCAGTTACACAACACCGGCCGGCTCGGTGATCGAGGCAGGTCCGGTTCTGGACTCAAAGGATCGTTGGAGAGCATCGCCGGTCCGTCTTGGCACCGCGCCGCTGCTCGGCTATTTTTATGCTCATGAGATCGGAATTGACCCAAGAAGAAGCGAGCGTGTTCAGGTTCGGATATTCGGCATGGCGAATGGCTGCAGCCCTTGTGGCTCTGCTGACGCTGTTGTCCGCGAACGAGCCCGCGCGGGCCGTTGAGATGAGCCCGGAGGTTGCCGATCTGTATTCGTCGGTTTCGATCAACCCGCCGAATGCCAGCGTCATGACGGTCTGCTACGGCTTTGTTTGCCGGCGGCGCACGCTGCTCGACTTCAACGCAGTCGATCGCAAGGTGCTAACCCAAATCATGGCCACCGGAAAAACGGCGGAGGCGGAGCGGATCGCGATCCAGAAAGCGGTCATCTGGTTCGACAAGCGCATGGCGCCGGAGCTCGGCACCAACAAGCGCGTTGCCTATGCCGACTTCCGCTATTTCGACGACAAGCACAATTACGATTGCTGGGACACCACCCGCAACACCACCAGCCTGCTGCTGGTGCTGCGTGAGTGGGGCTTGCTGAAGCATCACACCGTTGGCAATCCGCGCTACCGCGGCAATGTCCTGCGGTTGCAAACGCCGCATAACACAGCGGTGTTGATCGACCGGGCGACGAAAGTGGAGTGGGCGGTCGATCTGTGGCCGCGCAAGTTTTCCGAGGCCCCGGATGTGATGCCGGTCGAGCGTTGGCTGAAGGAAAATTGAGGCTCAAGGAAAACTAAGGCTCAAGAAAAACTGAGGCTCAAGAAAAACTGAGCTTTCAGAAAAATTGCTCAAGGAAAAATAATCACCCGCGCCCGTCATCAAACGGGCGCTATGGCTGTCCTCAGTCTGTCTTGAGGCCGGTGGCCCGCGTCATCGACACGGGCAGTGAAGTCTCAAACCTTGATGTTTTCCGCGGAGGTGCGGCCGCGATTGGCGACCTCTTCGTACTCGATCGTCTGGCCTTCGTTGAGGGTGGACAATCCCGCTTTCTCCACGGCCGAGATATGGACGAACACGTCCTTGCCGCCAGCGCCGGGCTGAATGAATCCGTAGCCCTTGGTCGGGTTGAACCACTTGACAGTACCTTTAGCCATCACGTCGTCTCCGCAGTGTCGAAACACTCAATGAATATTAAAATAATCAATCGCAGCCGTTGCCCTGCCGGGGATACCGGCCGCTTGCGCAAAGATAAGCCGAATAGTCCGGCGTTGAACAGGTACTAACAACGGCCATTGGCAAGCCGAGGGCCATGACACAAGGCCGCAGCATCATTGGGCCGTGGCATGCCACGATCCGGTTCCGCGGGTTCCGTAATGGGAGCCAAGAGGTGCGTCGCGAGAGGCGTCTTGCGCCGTCTGCACAAAAGAAACACCCGGCCGTCGGAAACGGCCGGGTGCTTCTCTAATAGAGCCGGGGCAATTAGTAGGCGCAGACGTTCACGGTGCGCCAACGCGGGCCCTTCGGGGTCAGAACGCGGCGGACTTCGTAGCAATCATTGTATGCGTTGCCGACATAAACCGGGCCGCCGCCGAAGCCGAAACCGAAGCCATGGCCGAAGTGACCGTGGTGATGATGGAAGCCTCCACCCCATCCGCCACCCCCGCCTGCCGAAGCAGTGGTGGGAGCGAGAGCTGCAGCACTCACAGCGGCAGCGGCAATAAGTCCAAGGGCAAGTTTGCGGATCATGACAATTCTCCAAAATATGAATGCGTGAGACACGCGGGTTTCAGGTCTGAGTTCTTATGGGCGGGTGTGTTTGGCCCGTCGCGAATTGGTCGCGTCCCGGAAAAACCTGGTTCATGGCCTGGCAAAGAATTTTTTGGAGAATCGTCAGAAAGCTTTTCAATACAAACGCTTATGAACAGGCATTCATTCGTCGCCAGCGCGCTTGTTGAGCAGATCCTTGGCCAGATCGGACAGCGCTGGCCTCGGCAGGGCTGCGAACGGCAAGGGGCGGATCACATCGATCGCAGCGAGCCCAAGCCGCGCGGTGAGCAATCCGTTGAGAATGCCTTCGCCGAGACGCGCGGATAGTTTCGCAGCGATGCCGTGCCCGAGCATCTGCTGGATCAAGCTATCGCTTGCGGCAACGCCGCCGGTGATCGCCAGATGCGACACCGCATGACGCATCAGCTGGATCATGCCAAGCGCGCCGGGGCGAGCGCCATACAGCCGCGCAAGCTGGCGCACCATGCGCAGCGCCGCGACGGACACGAACAGGATGTCGACCACGGCGCGCGGGCTGACCGCAGTCACGACCGACACGCGCTGCGCCGCGACCGAGATCAGACGGCGCGCCTCCTGATCGAGCGGCGTCATCAGTTCGCGCTCGGCAAGGCGGATGCGATCCGCACCATCGATAATATCTCCGGCATGGCCTTCGAGCGATGCGCGCGCCCGCGCCAGCCTTGGATTACCGCGAGCAATTTTAAGCAACTCGTCGACGATGACGCGGCCTTCAGAGCGGTCGTCGCTCAGCAATGCCGCCGCCGCGCGCGCATGAAGCCGTTCGATGCTGGCGAGGCGCGACAGGCCCAGGATTTCGCGGCCGGCGATGACGACGACTGCGATCAGGGTTGCGACGGCAAGCACCAGCCCGAGAATCCCGAGACCCGGATTGAGCGCGAACAGATCGTCGATCAGCCGGATCGCGCTGACTCCCGCGCCCAGCACCACGAGCCCGCCCAGTGCCGACCAGAACAGCGCGCCCCAGCGGAACCCGCGACGAACCGGAGCCAGCGGCGTCTCGATGGTGACCGGAAGCTGAGACGGATCGGCTTCCGGCGTGATCTGAATGGTGCCGCGCGCGGGACGCACCATTTCGTCGTCCGGATCTCGAACGATCACGCTCGGGTCGTTGAGTTTGAAAGTGGCCGGTTTGCGGGTGGTCATCGGATGTCTCTCACGTCAGCCGGTCGCCGATCAGAAACTGGAGCGCACGGTCGAGACGAATATGGGGCAGCGCAGGCGTGCCTGCATCGTCCTTTTCAAGAAAAGGCGGCCGGAATTTCAAAAAACGAAAATCGGCATCGTGGCCGGCTTTGGTTGAAAGCCCATGAAAGCTGTGCTGTCCGGCGAATAACTCGTCGAGGTTCGCGGGCAGGTCTCCCGGAAACGTGGCGACTTCCATTTTGCCATCGAAGGTGTCGCCATTTGCGGTCTCTCCCGCCGCCGGAATGCCAATGATGGACGGCAGCGTCTCGCGTCCGCGCTGAACCTGGGCCTCGCGCGTCGCCCGAACCGCGGCCAGTGCAACCACATCGACCGCTGCGCCGGCCATCTCGGCGCGATGGGCGGCGCGCTCCACCATGCGGCGCAGGATCGCTTCCAGCCGATCGTGACTCAGGTGATGCAGATGATCGGCTTTTGTTGCGGCAAACAGGATGCGGTCGATGCGTGGACGCACCAGCGAACTGAGCCATGTCGCGCGGCCGGTGCGGAAGCAATCGAGAATGCCGCCGAGCGCTGATTCCAGATCGTGCAGCGCCTCCGGGCCTGCATTGAACGCCGCCAGCGCATCGACCAGCACGATCTGCCGGTCGAGCCGCGCGAAATGATCGCGGAAGAACGGCCGGACCACGACGTCTTTGTACGCCTCGAAGCGGCGCTGCATCATCGCCCACAGCGAGTGTTCGGGTGCTTCGGCGCCGTTCGGCACATCGAGCGGCGCAAACGTCAGCGCAGGAGAGCCGGCGAGATTGCCCGGCATCAAAAAACGTCCGGGCGGCAACAGGCTCATGGCGAAGCGCTCGTCGCGGCAGGTGCGCAGATAATCCGTGAATAGCCGCGCCGCTTTCAGCGTCGCTTGCTCATCCTCATGCGCCAGCGGATCGAGCGTTGCGAGTTGGGCGTGCCACCCGGCTGCGAGTTTTGCACGCGGCCCCTGCCGCGATAGCATCAGGCTTTCCGCCGACCATTGCTCGTAGGTTTTGTCGAGCAGCGGCAGATCGAGCAGCCACTCGCCCGGATAATCGACGATATCGAGCGTCAGCGTCCGCGTCGCGGCATTCTCGCGCTGATAGTCGATCACCAGCCGCAGTTCGCTGATGCTGGAGGTCATTGCGGCCATTGCCGATCCTCGATCAGCGTCTTGAGATGCGTTTCATAATCGAACCGTGGAATCGCGTCGTTAGGCTGCGGCGCCAGCCTCGCGCGGGCAATGCGTCCCGATGCCAGCGATTCGAAAACCGGAAAACGGCCGCCACGAAGCAGGCCATGCACCAGTGCGGTGATGAAGACCGTTTTGCCGGCACGCGACAGGCCCGTGACGCCGAGCCGCACCGTCGGATTGAACAGGCCCGTTCCATAGTCCGCGAGCGCCAGGGCCGAGAGACGTGCCTCTTCAAGAAAGTCGGTAAAGGAGGCCATCGGCAGACTGCTCGTCCTCAATTGGGCGCACAAACAAACAGGCGGGGTTCACAGGTCTGTCATGACTTGCGAGACATGATAGGTGGACAGGTCGATTCAAGGGCTATTGGCACGAATTTGGCAAGGATTGGCGTGCAAGATTGGCTGCCAGAAGCGGTTCGGTCGTCTCTCAAATTCGCCACACAAAGCATGTGGCGTGGACAGACGGCCGGTCGAATGACACAATTTCCGGCGCTCGCCGATCGCAGTTTGGAATCAAGGCCTGAGTGACAATGTTCCGTTTGAAGCCGCAAGCCACCCACATCATTGACGACATCGCCGGGGCCATTCGCTGGAATTACGACCGTGCCGAGCTGATCGCCGATGCGG